>PMCY01000264.1:3844-13309 GCA_003154255.1 Candidatus Aminicenantota bacterium
AAGCTCGGCCTCAACGGCCCGGCGATCAACGTCAGCACGGCCTGCTCCACGTCCCTGGTCGCGGTCGGCCAGGCCTGCCAGTCGCTCCTGACCTACCAGTGCGACATGGCCCTCGCCGGAGGGGCCGCGGTGAGAGTGCCGCAAAAGAGCGGCTATTTCTACGACGAGGGCAATATCGGATCGGCGGACGGACACACCCGGACCTTCGACGTCCAGGCCGCCGGCACGGCCTTCAGCAACGGCGTGGCCGTGGTGGCGCTTAAGCGCCTCGAAAACGCGGTCCAGGACGGCGATTCGATCTACGCGGTGATCAAAGCCGCCGCGCTCAACAACGACGGTTCGCAGCGCGTCAGCTTCGGCGCGCCGGGAGTCGAGGGCCAATCGAAAGCGATCGCCATGGCCCAGGCGCTGGCGGGCGTCGATCCGGAGACCATCACCTGCGTCGAGGCCCACGGCACGGCGACGCCGCTGGGGGACCCGATCGAAGTGGCGGCCCTGACCAAGGCCTTCCGGTTGGGCACGCAGGCCAGGAACTTTTGCGCCCTCGGTTCGGTCAAGACCAACGTCGGCCANNAAGCTGGACCTCGAGAACAGCCCCTTCTACATCAACGCCTCGCTTCAGGAGTGGAAGACCAAGCCGGGTCTGCCGCGCCGGGCCGGCGTCAGCTCCTTCGGGACCGGCGGAACGAATGCCCATCTGATTCTCGAAGAAGCGCCGGAAGTTCCGCCGTCGGGGCCGTCCCGGCCTTGGCAGCTTTTTATTTTGTCGGCCAAAACGCCCGAGGCCCTGGACCGGGCGACGGTCAATCTGGCCGGGCATTTGAAACAAATGCCGGTTTCTTCCGCTGCGGACGCGGCCTCGCGGCAATTGGCGGATGCGGCGTTCACGCTGCAAACGGGCCGCAGCGAATTCGCGCACCGGCGGATCGTGGCCTGCCGGGACGCGGCCGAAGGCGGGGCCGCGCTGGAAGCCCGCGACCCCAAGCGCGTTTTCACCTCCCGCCAAAAGCGGACCAACCCCCCGGTCGTCTTCATGTTCCCCGGGCAGGGAGCCCAATATCCCGGCATGGGCGCCCGGCTTTATCGTTCCGAGCCTGTTTTTCGGGCCGAAATAGACCGCTGCGCGGAATGGCTCCGGCCGATCCTGGCCACCGATTTGCGCCCGCTCCTTTTTCCCGGCGAGGGCGGGGAGAAAGAAGCGGAACAGCGGCTCGTTCAAACCCGCTTCACCCAGCCCGCGCTGTTCGTCATCGAATACGCGCTGGCGAAGCTNNGGTGTGTTCGGCCTCGAGGACGCGCTCACGCTGGTGGCCCGCCGCGGGGAGCTCATCCAGGCCCAGCCCGGCGGGTCGATGCTTTCCATCCGCCTGCCGGAGGAAGAGGTGCGGCCCCTGCTGACGCCGCCGTTGGCCCTCGCCGCGGTCAATTCTCCGCACCTGTGCGTCGTCTCGGGACCGCACGACGAGATCGCGGCCCTGGAAAAACTGCTCGAATCGCGCGGCGTCACGGTCCGGCACCTTCATACGTCGCACGCCTTCCATTCGCCGATGATGGACCCCGTCATCGAACCGTTCACCGCGCTTCTGCGCGGAATGTCTTTCGGAAAGCCGGTCATTCCGTTCGTCTCCAATGTGACCGCCCGCTGGATCACCGACGGGGAAGCCGGGTCACCGGAGTATTGGGCCGGCCACGTCAGACAAACGGTCCGTTTCGCCGACGGCATCGGGGAGCTGTTGAAGGATGCCGAAAATGTCCTGCTCGAGGTGGGGCCCGGCCAGACATTGACCACTCTGTCCCGTCAATATCGCTCCTCATCGGCCGAACAGATCATCATCCCGTCTTTGCCCCTCGCCGGGGCCGACGAGGAACGCGGTCTTCTGGAAGCGTTGGGACGTCTATGGATGGCCGGACGGGCCATTGACTGGGCGGCATTTCAGGCGCCCGAGCGCCGCCTCCGCGTCGTGCTGCCGACCTATCCTTTCGAGAGAAAGCGTTTCTGGCCGGAGCCGGCCGCCGCACCCCGACATGTCNNCAGCCGGCCGCGGCCCGCAGGGACCGTCTCTTCGCCGAAGCGCGTTCGCTGCTGCAGGAGCTTTCCGGCTACGATCTCTCCGGCGTGGATCCCTCGGCCAATTTCCTGGAGCTGGGTTTGGATTCGCTGCTGCTGACACAAGCGGCGCAGCTTTTTCAGCGCAAGTTCGGCGTGACCATCAGCTTCCGCCATTTGATGGAGGAATTAAGCTCCCTGGACGCCATCGCGGCCCATTTGGATGAGGTCCTGCCGGCCGACGCTTTCGCCCCCGCACCCGCCGCCCCTCCTACGGCACCCCTCGTCCCCACCGAGGCCGCGCCGGGCGGAGCGCTTCAAAATCCGTCGCTCGAACAGCTCTGGCGCCAACAGCAGGAGCTGACCCAACAGCTTCTCCAGCTGATGGGCCGGTCTCCCGCTGTTGCGGCGGCGCCTTCGTCCCTTGCCGCGGCGGCNNCGGTACGTCAAGCGGACCGCCGGATCCAAGAAATACACCGATCAATACCGGCCGGTCCTGGCCGATCCCCGCTCCGTTTCCGGTTTCAACCGGCTTTGGAAAGAGATGGTCTACCCGATCATCACGGCGCGCTCAGATGGATCGAAGGTTTGGGACATCGACGGCAACGAATACATCGATTTCGTGATGGGCTTCGGCGCCAGCATGTTCGGGCACCGGCCGCCCTTCGTCGTCCAGGCGGTCCACGAACAGCTGGATCGCGGCTTCGAAATCGGCCCCCTCCAGCTTCTGGCCGGCGAAGTGGCCACCCTGATAAGCGAAATGACCGGCATGCCGCGCGTGGCCTTCACCAACACGGGTTCGGAGGCCGTCCTGGCCGCGACCCGCGTCTGCCGGACGGTCACCGGCCGGGACAAGATCGCCGTCTTTGCGGGCGCCTATCACGGCATCTTCGACGAGGTGCTGTTCCGTCCCCTCACGGTGAANNGACTACGGCAATCCGCAATCCCTCGACATCCTCCGCCGGCGCGGCCCGGAAATCGCGGCTGTTCTGGTAGAGCCGGTGCAAAGCCGCCGGCTCGATCTGCAGCCTCGGGAATTCTTGCAGGAGCTCCGGCGCCTGACCCAGGAGACCGGTTCGGCGTTGATCTTCGACGAGGTGGTGACCGGCTTCCGCGTGCACCCGGGCGGGGCCCAGGCCCATTTCGACGTCCGCGCCGATCTGGCGACTTACGGCAAGGTCATCGGCGGCGGCCTTCCCATCGGCGTCGTTTCGGGTCAGGCCCGATTCATGGACGCCTTGGACGGCGGCCAGTGGCAGTANNTGGTCCTGGCGGCGGCCAAGGCCGTCCTGCTGCACCTTAAACAGAAGGGGCCCGACCTGCAGCGAAGCTTGACCGAGCGGACCGCGCGGGTGGCAAGCCGGATGGGGGCTCTGATCGATGAGTTCCAGGCGCCCTATCATCTGACCCAGTTCAGCTCGATCATCCAGCTGAACCCCGCATCCCACCAGAAGTACGCCGGCCTGCTTTTCTACCTGCTGCGCGAACACGGCATTCATATCTACGAGAACCGGGCCTTCATCATGACCACGGCCCATGGCGACGACGACCTGACCCGCTTGACGGATGTATTCAAGGAAAGCCTGACGGAGATGCGGTCGAGCGAGTTTTCTTCGTTCGGGAGCGTGGCGGCGCAAGCCCCGACGGTTGCCGTCGGCGATTCTTTTCCGTTGACCGAAGCCCAAAAAGAAATCTGGTACGCCACGCAGATGGGCGGACTGGCGGAAGCGGCCTTCAATGAATCGATCACGCTCCGCTTCGACGGCCCGTTCCGGGAGGATCATTTCCGCGAAGCCGTGCGNNCAGATCGACGCGGGCCTCGATCCGGAGATCCCGAAGGACGATCTCTCGGCCCTCGCGGGCGAGGCCCGGGAGGCGGCCCTGGCCGCCCTCGTGGACCAGGAGTCGTCCGCGCCTTTCGACCTGACCCGGGGCCACTTGGTGCGTTTTCGGATCGTTAAGCTGGGACCCGAATCGCATCGGGTGATCTGGACGCCCCATCACATCGTCTGCGACGGCTGGTCGGCGACTATTGTCCTCGGCGAATTGGCCCGGATTTATTCGGCCTTGAGCCGGGGCGCCGTCGCCGCTCTCGAAGAACCCACGCCTTACCGCGAGTACGTCGCCCTGCAATCGGCGCAGGCCGAAAGCCCGGAAGTCCTGGAGGCGTTGTCCTATTGGAAGCGGCAATTCGCCGATCCGCCGCCGGCCTTGGACCTCCCCTCGGACAGGCCGCGCCCGCCGATCCGTTCGTTCCGGGCCTCCACGCTGAGCCTGACCCTGACCGAAGCGATCCTGGCCGCGCTCAAGAAGACGGCGGCGGGACAGCGCACGACCCTGGTCGTGCTCATGATGGCCGCCGTTAAAACCCTGCTTTTCCGCCTCTCGGGCGGGTCCGATCTGGTCATCGGCCTGCCCGTGGCCGAACAGGCCATGATCGGAAAACACCATCTCATCGGCCATTGCGTGAACCTCCTGCCGATCCGTACTTCGTTGACGGCGGAGATGCCCTTCCGGGAGTACCTCGGCTCCGTCAAACAGGCTCTGCTCGACGCTTATGATCATCAGCAAAGCACGTTCGGCACCATCGTGCAGCATTTGCCCCTGCCCCGCGTCCCGGGCCGATCGCCTTTGGTCGATGTGCTTTTCAACATCGATCGCGACCTCGGAGGAATCGAATTCGAGGGATTGAAGTTCGCCGCGGTCCGCAATCCGAAAAAAGCGATGAACTTCGATTTCTTCTTCAACTTCACGGAAGGGAGCCACGGGCTGGAGCTGCAATGTGATTACAACACGGACCTGTTCGACGAATCCACGGTCCGCCGCTGGCTGGGCCATTTGCAGACGCTCCTGGAGGGGATCATCGCCCGTCCGGACCAGACGTTGGGCGAGCTTCCTCTGCTCGATCAAGCGGAACGCCGCCGAATCCTCGTCGAGTGGAACCAGACCCGGCGCGAATATGCGCAAGACCGCGGCGTCCAGCGGCTCTTCGAGGCGCAGGCTGAACGGAGCGCCGGGCAATGCGCCGTGATCTGCGGGACGTCATCGCTGACCTACGCGGAGCTCAATGCGCGGGCCAACCAATTGGCTCATCATCTGCAAACCTTGGGGATCCGATCCGAGTCGCTGGTCGGCCTTTATATCGAACGATCGCTGGACATGGTGGTGGCCGTGCTGGCCGTCCTGAAAGCCGGGGGAGCCTACGTNNATCGCCCGGTGTTCGGCCGATAACCCGACCGTTGACATCAAGCCTGAGCACCTCGCCTACGTCCTCTTCACCTCGGGCTCAACCGGGAAACCCAAAGGGGTGCAGATCTCCCACCGGGGGCTGACCAATCTTATCACGTCGGTGCAGCACGAACCCGGACTCGGCGCGGCCGATACGCTGCTTTCGGTGACCACGCTCTCTTTCGACATCGCCGAGCTGGAGCTGTATCTGCCGCTCACGGTGGGCGCGCGGATCATGATCGCCTCGCGCGAGGACGCCGTCGACGCGCGCCGGCTGATCGACCTCTTGGGCGATTCGCGGATCACGGCGATGCAGGCCACGCCGGCCACGTGGCGCATGCTGCTGGAAGCCGGTTGGACCGGCAGCCCGGGGTTGAAAATCATTTGCGGCGGCGAGACGATGACACGCGATTTGGCCAATCAGCTTCTGGCCCGGAGCGCTTCGGTCTGGAACGGGTATGGCCCGACCGAGACCACCATCTATTCCACTTTCTACCGTGTGCTCCCTGAGGAGAAGGCCATCGCGGTTCCCATTGGCCGGCCCATCGCCAACACCGGGATCTATATCCTCGACCCGCGAAAACAACCCGTTCCCATCGGCGTGCCCGGCGATCTTTTCATCTCCGGAGAGGGAGTCGCCCGGGGCTACCTCCATCAGCCGGAGCTCACCGCGGACAAGTTCCTGCCGAACCCTTTCGCCTCCGAGCCGGGCGCGCGGATGTACCGGACGGGCGATCGCGCATCCTACCGGACCAACGGCAACATCGATTTTCTCGGCCGCTCGGATTTCCAGGTGAAAATCCGGGGCTACCGCATTGAGCTCGGGGAAGTCGAGGCCGTCCTGGCAGGCCACCCCCTGATCAAGCAGGCCGTTGTGATTCTGCGCGAGGATTCGCCCGGCGAAAAACGGCTGGTCGCCTACCTCGTGGCGGCGGGTTCCCCTAACCCCGCGCCGCAGCAGGTTCGCGACCACGTCCGATCGGCGCTGCCCGAGTACATGGTGCCCGGTCTCTACGTTTTTCTGCCCTCTCTGCCTCTGACACCCAACGGCAAAATAGATCGCAAGGCCTTGCCCAGGCCCGACAAAGACGCCGCCGCCGCGCCGACCCGCTTCGAGCCTCCGGCCTCGCCCTTGGAACAGCAATTAGCCGACCTCTGGTCGGAGACGCTCGGCGTCGCCCGCATCGGCCGCCGGGACAACTTCTTCGATCTGGGCGGTCACTCCCTGCTGGCGGTCAAGCTCTTCACCAGGATCGAAAGGTCCTTCGGCAAGCGCCTGCCGCTGGCCACGCTGTTCCGGGCGCCGACGCTGGAACAGCTGGCGCGCGTCCTTCAACCCAAGGACGAGAGCCCTGCCTCATGGTTGTCGCTCGTCCCGATCCAGCCCCAAGGGTCCAAGCCGCCGTTTTTCTGCGTGCACGGCGGCGCGGGCAATGTCCTGCTTTTCCGGCATCTCGCGGCCCATGTCGGTCCCGACCAGCCGTTCTATGGACTCCAAGCCCAAGGCCTCGACGGGAAAACCAAATATGCCACAACCGTTGAGGAAATGGCGGCCCATTACCTGCGCGAAATCCGCCAATTCCAGCCGCTGGGACCTTACTTCCTGGGGGGATATTGCATGGGCGGCGCCGTGGCCTACGAGATCGCCCGGCGCCTTCAAGGCGAAGGTGAGACGGTGGCCTTTCTCGGCATGATCGATACGTACAATCCGGAAGGTCGCGATGAGTCTCGCTCATTCGGTCGCCGACTCGGTCTATTTCGGCAGAAAATCAGGTTCCACTGGGAGAACATGGCCCAACTCGGGCCCCTCGGGGGAAGCCGGTACCTGGTCAGCAAAATCGCGCTGGCCAAAGGCCGGGAATCGGCCCGCTGGGCCGTGAAAATAGGCAATTTTTCCAAACGGATGCGCTTGAAACCGGAGAATCGCGTTTTCGCGGTATTCCTGGAAGACGTCAATGACCGCGCCGGTCAAGCCTATCAACCGCAACCGTGGCCGGGGAAGATCACCTTTTTCAATCCGCGAAGCAACTACGATTCCGATATCCACTTCGAGCTCGGTTGGGGCCGTCTGGCGCAGGGAGGCTTTGAACTGATCGAACTGCCCATGAATCCGGGCGGTCTTTTCGTTGAACCTTATGTCATCCGGCTGGCCAGTGAATTGAAAGGGCGCCTGGAGAAAGCGCAACTCGCGTCGGGGCGAGGATAATTCAGCGGGCCGCTTTCGAGCGGAAGGGCGGTTCGGACGCAAATCTGCCGCATATGGCGCGGTATTCTCAGTTCTTTCAGGGTTTTCCAAGAAACCGATATCCGACGCCGTAGACCGTCTGGATGAAGCGGGGCTCGGCGGGATCGTCCTCGATCTTCTGGCGGAGCTTGGCGATGTGTTGGTCGAGCGTCCGGGTCGTTCCCTCATAGCGGACGCCCCAGATCTCGTCCAGGAGGGTGAAGCGTTCGACGACCTCGCCCTCGTGCGATGTGAAATAGCGCAGCAATTCGATCTCCCGCGCCGTCACCGGAAATTTCCGGCCGTCCTTCGTCCCCGCCAACGTTTTGGGGTCGATACGGACGTCGCCGAATTCAATCGGGCGGACGTCCTTGGCGCCGATCTCCCGCGCGGCCGCACGGCGCAGGGCGGCCCGGACGCGGGCCAGGAGCTCGCCCACGCCGAAGGGCTTGACGATGTAATCGTCGGCCCCCAGCTCCAGGCCGACGACCTTGTCCACCTCCTGGCCCTTGGCCGTCAGCATGATGATAGGCGTCAGGGCGTCCTTGCGGCGGATCTCGCGGCAGACGTCCAGTCCGCTTTTCTCGGGGATCATGATATCGAGCAGGATAAGGGAGGGCTTCTCGTTTTGATAGGAGCGCAGGGCCGCGTTCCCGTCCTTGGCCGAACGGACCTCGAAGCCTTCGCCTTCGAGCAGATCGACCAGACCCGTCAGGATGGCCGGGTCGTCCTCGACGATCAGGATCTTTTCTTTGGTCATCGCGGTTTGGCCTCGGGCAGGATAAAGCGGAAAACCGACCCTCCCGCGTCGCGGGGGCGGTATTCGATGTCGCCGCCGTGGTCGCGGGCGATGCGGCGGGCGATGCTCAGGCCCAGGCCCGAGCCGGGGACGCGCGCGGTCAGGGACTGATCCACGCGGTAAAATTCCTTGAAGATTTTGCCGGCCTCGGATGGCGGAATGCCGATGCCCCGGTCCCTGACGTCGATGCGGATAAAGCCATCCGTTTTCCAGACTTCAACCTCGACGGATTTCGAGGCGGCCGAGTACTTCTCCGCGTTCGAAAGAAGATTGAGCAGGGCCTGGCGGAGCGCCTCCTCATCGGCCTCCACGACGGACGGGCCGGCGGCGTTCGTGAAGGCCACGGAGAAGCCGTCGTGCTCCAGCCGGACGCGCTCGTTCTCGACGACGGCCTCGGCCAGGACGCCGACGTCCAGGCGGGACTTGGAGTAGGTCCGCTTGCCTTTCTCCATCTTGGAAAAATCCAGGACGTTGTTGATGAGCCGCGTCAGCCGCTCGGTCTCCGAGACCATCAGCCCCAGATACGTGCGCTGTTTTTCGACGTCGGGCTGGCGTCCTTCCTTAAGCATCTCGGAGAACATGCGGATCGAGGTCAGGGGAGTTTTGAGCTCGTGCGAAACGTTGGTCACGAAGGTCGTCTTCTGCCGGGCCAGGACCATCTCGCTGCGCAGGGTGTTGAGGATGACCATGCCCGAGGCGGCAATGACGACGAACATGCCGGCGATGAGGAGGCCCATCAACAGGCGGGTCGAGCGGGCTTGCGAGGCCAGGGCGCCGGGATCGGCGGGATAGGCGGCCGCCTCCCAGCGGGGCAGGATTTCGCTCACCTCGCGGGCCAGGAGCGGCCGGCGCCAGTCGCGTTTGCCTTGGCCCTCGGGAGTGACCAGGGGCCGGCCGTTTTCGTCGAGGACGGTCAGNNGCGTCTTCGACGACGCAGCCGACGATGCGGCCGGAGGCCTGGCGCTTCCAGAAGAGGAGCGTCAGCTTGTCCTCGATGAACCGCGGGATGAGCCCTCCGTCCTTCCCCGCCGTGACCTCGCTGAAGCGCTTGGGTTCGGAGATATAGATGGACTCGGGCCGTTTCACCCCGGCGGCCGCCTTGAGCTGGAAACCGGTTCCGGGCGACACCGTGCGCGATTCGGCCTTCTGGCCCTTTTTGGCGGCCTC
>PMCY01000264.1:13351-13804 GCA_003154255.1 Candidatus Aminicenantota bacterium
CGCGCCCAAATTGGACGGAGGGGAGGAGATCTGGTCCCTGTAGAGGAGGGCCACGTTCTGGAAGATGGGCGTCGGCTTCAGATCGGTGACGAATTCCCTGTTCCAGTTGAGAAAGGTCAGATCGCTCCAGGCCAGGTAGGAATCGCGGGTCGGCCAGAGGATGCGCAAATCCGCGGAAAGAAGGAAGGGGACGCCGACGAGAGGCGAGCGCTTCTTCCAAGCGGCCAGGGCGGCGCGCGGGTCGGCGCCCGCGTCGGCCGGGGCCGTCGTCGTAAGCTCCTCCTCCATGCGCCGGATTTCGTCCTGCATCAAGGACACGGAGTGGGTCAGCTCGACGTCCAGCGCACCCTGCAGGCGTTTCTCCAGGAAGGCCTCTTCGCGGTCGATGGACCGGATGGCTAAAACGGCAAGCACGGCGCAGGGCACCAGGACGGCGGCGAAGAAGAGGAGCCG
>PMCY01000267.1 GCA_003154255.1 Candidatus Aminicenantota bacterium
TCGTCCGCCACGTCTCCGGCCGCAGTCGCAGCCTCCTCAATCGGGCCGTCTATGATCGGCAAGTCGATTGGGTCCTGTCCGTGGACGCCGGGCCGTCCGTGACCGTGACGCCAGGCCCCGCGTCCGAGGGGCCCAATACCGCGTTCGCCCTGCGCGCTGAAGGCGGCGAGATTGTCCTCCGCTTCCGCCCCCGCTTCTACGCCAAACACCGCGGACTCGGGTTCTTCGAGCCTTGGACCTACAAGCCCTGGCCGTCGTCCGTGGCCGGGTGGATCTCCTGGTTCGCTTTCTTCGACGCCATCACTGAGGCGGACGTCGTCGAAACGGCGGCCGTCTTTTCCGAAGTTTTGAAGCCGTTCGGCTACGAATATTTCCAGATCGACGACGGCTTCCAGCAGATCCAGGGCGCCCCGGAAAAATGGCTGAATCCCAATGCCAAATTCCCCAAGGGTTTGAAATATCTGGCCGACTTCATCAAGAGCAAGGGTCTCAAGCCCGGCCTCTGGACGGCCGCGTCCTGCCTCGACCTGTCCTACGCCGAAGCCCATCCCCAATGGTTCGTCCGCGATGCCGCGGGCAAGCCGGTCAGGGGAAATTGGGTCGGCGCCGTCCTCGATGCCTCGAATCCGGAGGCGCTGGACGCCGTCGTCCGGCCCCTCTACAAGGGGTTGATGGAAAAAGGCTGGCAATATATCAAGCTCGATGCCCTGCGCCATCTGCGCAATGAGGGCTACAACGCCAACCGGGCTTTTTTCGAAGCCAAGAAAATCGACCCGGTGGCCGCTTATCGAAAATACGTCCAGACCGTCCGCGAGACGATCGGCCGCGAGACGTTCCTCCTGGCCTGCTGGGGCCCGCGACCCGAGCTCGTCGGATTGGCCGACGCCTGCCGCATCGGCGACGACGGCTTCGCCTACGCCGGCCTGGCCCAGTACAACTCCTTCAACAACGTCGTCTGGCGGAACGACCCGGACCACATCGAGCTCGACGCCGACGGATACCGCTCGACGCTGGTGACGACGTTGACCGGATCGCTCATGATGCTGACGGACAAGCCGTCCGTCTACAAGACCGCGGCCATCGAGCCGGCCAAGCGCACGGCTCCCGTCCTTTTCACTCGCCCCGGCCAGATCTATGATGTCGACCCCTCGCGCTCGGACCAGCTTGGCCGGGTCGATAGCGAAGTCAGCGGCAGCGGGCCGCGCCCCTTCGACGCCGGCTACACGCCGTCTTGTTTCCTCTATGCCCTGGAGATCGACCGGCCGTTCGAGAACTGGCTGGTGTTGGGACGGACGGGCGGCGAATTCGCCGAAATCCTCCTGGCCGACCTGGGACTGGACCCGGCCAAAGAATATTTCGTCTTCGAATTCTGGTCCAAGCGTCTGCTGGGCGGTTTTACGGGCTCGTTCATTCCGGGCCCGCTCGACCCCAAATTCCGCTCCCAGGCCTTCATCATCCGCGAGCGCTCGATCAAGCCGCAGCTCCTGGCCACCAGCCGGCACGTCACCGGCGGCGGCGGCGACCTGGACGACGTCCGCTGGGAGGGTACGGCCCTCTCCGGAAAGAGCCGCGGGGTCAAGGGCGACCCTTACGTCCTTTATATAACCGAGCCGGTGGGATTCGTTTACGGAAAGACCGACGTCGATGGGGCCAAGGTGGAAAAGACCGAGCGCGAGGGACGGCTTTTGAAGATCACGCTGGCCCCGGACGGCGATGGCCCGATTTCCTGGTCGGCGAAATTCCCGGTCCGCGAGGAGCGGAGAATCCCATGAGGACGGCGGGCCGCGCGCTTGTCCCGGCATTTGTTTTCGCCGCCGTCCTGGCGGCTTCGGCGGTGCCATCAACCCCGGCAAAAAAGGCCGCTAACAGCCCGCTCGAATTCAATTCTTCGCTCGCCGCTCTCAACCAGGCTTTCGCCTGGGCCAAGAGGCAAGCCTTGGATTACGTCTTCACCGGCGACCCGGTCGGCGATTGGTACGAAGCGGCCCTGCCCCATCGCGAAGCCTTCTGCATGCGCGATGTTTCCCACCAGGCGGCCGGGGCCAACGCCCTGGGCCTGGCGGCGATCAACAAGAACCTCTTCCGCAAGTTCGCCGTCAATATCTCGGAGTCCAAGGACTGGTGCACGTACTGGGAGATCAACCGGCAGGACAAGCCCGCCCCGATCGATTACCGCAACGACAAGGAGTTCTGGTACAACCTGCCGGCTAACTTCGACGTCCTGGACGCCATCGGCCGCCAGTACCTGTGGACGGGCGACCGCTCCTACCTCGACGATCCCGTTTTTCTAAATTTCTACGCCCGCACGGTCAATGACTACGTCGTGCGCTGGGCCCTCGCCTCGGATCGGATCATGGCCCGACCGGTCATCATGAATCTGGCCGTGCCCCTCGATTCCAAAGACCCCTACCGGGCCAGCCGCGGGCTGGCCAGCTACAACGAGGACGAGGAGGGCCTGAACGTCGGGGCCGACCTGCCGGCCGCCCAATACGCGGCGTATAAAGCCTACGCGCTCCTGCTCGGGCGGCGCGGGGACGCCGCGAACGCCGCCGCCTTCGAGAAAAAGGCGGCCGAAGCAAAATCCTTCTTTCACCAAACATGGTGGGACGCGCCCTCCTCCCGCTATTTTGTTTTCCATTCGCCGGACGGGCGCTTCCGCCACGGCATCGGCCAGGAATTCCTCCTTTATTACGGCGTGACCGCGGACGGCGGGCCGACGCAGCAGGCCGTCCGCGAAACCATCGCCCGCGCGTCTTATACGCGGGCGATGGCGGCGGGAAAGGAGCCCGAGGCAAAGCCCGGGCCGCCGACCGCGGTCGGGCTTGTAGCCATCAACATCGAGATGTGCTCATATTATCCGGAGATCTTTTTCCGTCATGGGGAAGACGCCGCCGCATTGCGAACGATCCTCTATCTCTGCGACACTTCGACAAAACGACGCGAATATCCGGAGGTCTCCTTCGCGGTGATCGGCGCCTTGACCCGCGGAATGATGGGCATCGAGCCCGACGCCCGGGACGGCTCGGTGGCCACTCGGCCCCGCTTATCCGGAGAACTCGATTGGGCGGAGATAAAAAACGTCCCGGTCCTGCAAACCGTCATCGCCGTCAAACACTCCGGCCGGACCCGGACCGAATTCCGGAACACCGGCCCGGCGGCCGTCGTCTGGAAGGCCGGCTTCTCCGGCGGCTGGGACACGATCATCGTCGGTGACGCGGCGCAAAAAACAGAGCTCGCCAAGGACGAAGCCGGGGCCGTCTTCTCGTTCGTCCGCCTGAAGGTCGAGCCCGGACGGACCGTCTCCGCAGCCGCCGGCCATAAAACCTAATGAACCCGGCCGACTTCGATACGCTGGCCGGCATTCTGGCCCGCTGGGGCCTGCGCCCGGCCCGCCTGCGCCCCGACATCGATATTGCCGGCAGCCCGGAACGGTCGCTCTCACGGGCAGCCCTCGAAGATGCCGAAAGGCGGTTATTCATCTTGGAGAGCCTCGATCCGGCCGCGATCGACCGGAAGCGCGAGATCGCCCGGACGATCGCCGCCCTCCATCTCCGGCTCCCCGAAGCGCGGCCCTACCTGATCCTGCCCGACGGCGATTTTTTTGTCCGGGCCGAAGGCCGATTCTGGCAGGCCGCTCCGTATGTCGAAGGCTTTCCGCTTCGCCGGCCGGACTATGCCGGAGAGGGTTGGCGCGGCTCCCTCCTGGCCGACCTTCTGGTCCGCCTGCGGGCCGCCGCGTCGCTGACGCCGGAAACGGCCGGCTCTCCCGTCTTCTCCGCAGCGGCTTTCGTCCGCGACCTCGAGCATAAGATCCGCGGCCGTGAGGCCGCTCTCCATGCCCGCATCCTGCCGGCGTTTGCGCACCTCGAGATGTCTTTTTTCCCCAGCGAGGCGGAGCTTCCCGCCGCTTTCGCCCATGGCGACTTCCATCCCCTGAACATGATCTGGTCGGCGGACGGCATCCGGGCCCTCGTCGACTGGGAATTCTGCGGACGGAAGCCCGAATCCTACGATGCGGCACTCCTCGTCGGATGCCTGGGCATGGAGCATCCGCAATATCTGGTCGGAGACCTGGTCCTCGAGCTCGTCGCCCGGCTGCGGCGGAACGCCGGCTACACAGAGAGAAGCTGGGATTCGTTCTTCGACCTCGTCCTGGCCCTGCGCTTCGCCTGGCTCTCCGACTGGCTGCGCCGCGGCGACGCCGAGATGATCGACCTCGAAGCGACCTATATCGGCCTCCTCCACGAGAACCGCGCCGTGTTCCGCCGATCCTGGGGCCTGCCCGAAGCCTCTCTCCCGCAAACCTTCAGCCGATAAAAACGTAATGAGGGATATCGCCCGATCGATCAAGAGGAGGCCCTTATGGATATCTCTCAGCCCGCCCGGAAAAACCGCCGCTTCATAGCCGCACTTCTCCTGGCGGCCGCTTTTCGCGGAGCCATGCCGCTGCTGGCCGACCTTCCCCCGCTCATTTCGCGGCTGGCCTTTTATAGCGGCGCGGACAAATCGAACTTCCGCATCTCCCCCGACGGCTCCCGCCTGGCCTATCTCGGCCCC
>PMCY01000080.1 GCA_003154255.1 Candidatus Aminicenantota bacterium
GGACGGCGTTCCCCCCCGAGCGGAAGAAATGGACCATTGGAGCCGCCGCGATCCTGGCCGTTCTGCTCCTGGCGGAGTTGGGGCTGGCCGCCAAGGGATTCCTGTCCGCTTCATCGTCCGGAGCGCTCCGCCAATCGGTCAAAGCCGCCGACATCGGAAAGCTCCTCTTTTCGAAATACCTCTACCCCTTCGAAATCACTTCCATCCTGATCATGGCCGCCCTCGTCGGGGCCGTGGTCCTGTCCAAGAAAAGGGATATGCCATGATCCCCGCCGGGCACTTCTTCATCGTGGCGGTGGTTCTCTTCGCCCTGGGGGTGATCGCCTTCTTCGTCAAGAAGGACCTGATCATGCAGTTCATGTCGGTCGAGGTCATGCTCAACGCCGCCAATCTGGCCTTCCTGGCCCTGGCTCCCCGGGCCCAAGCCGCCGAGGCGCAGGCCGTGGTCCTTTTCGTCATCACCGTGGCCGCGGCCGAGGCGGCGGTCGGGCTGGCCATCATCCTGGTCGTCTTCCGCCGCCGCAAAGCGGTCCGCACCGAGGACCTCCGCGGGCTTAAGGGCTGAGCGCGTGAATCCCTTCTGGCTGATCCCCTTCGCTCCCGGCGTGGGAGCGCTGGTCCTCATACTGTTCGGCCGGGCGCTGTCGCGCAAGTCCGTCTCGGTTGTGGCCTGCTCCTCCGTGTCCGTCTCGTTTCTCCTGGCCCTGGCTTCCTTCGCCGGCCTGACGTCCGCGCCGCCGGCATCCGTGCCCCTGATCAAAACCCTCTTCCGCTGGTTTGGAGCGGGCGGTTTCTCGGCCGATTTCTCTTTCCAATTCGATGCCCTCTCGGCGGTCATGGTCCTCGTTGTGACCGGCGTGGGTCTGCTCATCCATATCTATTCGACGGGCTACATGGCCGGCGAAAAAAGCTATGCCCGCTATTTCGCGGCCCTCAACCTGTTCACCTTCGCCATGCTCGTCCTGGTCCTGGCCTCGAACCTCATCCTGATGTTCGTCGGCTGGGAAGGCGTCGGCTTATGCTCCTATCTTCTCATCGGCTTTTGGTTCGAAAAGCCGGCCGCCGCCCGGGCCGGCAAAAAAGCCTTCCTGGTGAACCGCGTCGGCGATGCCGGTTTCATCATCGGCGTGCTCTTTCTCCTTTTCGCCGTCGGCAGCGGCGAGTTTACGGCGATCAACCAGGCCGTGGCGGGAGGCGGGCTAACCCGGGAGCTGGCCACCCTGATCGCCCTTCTCCTGTTTGTTGGAGCCGCAGGCAAATCGGCCCAGATCCCCCTCTATGTCTGGCTGCCGGACGCCATGGAAGGCCCNNACGATGGTCACGGCCGGCGTCTATCTGGTCGCCCGGCTGAACGCCCTGTTCACCTTCTCCGGAACGGCCGGCACCGTGGTCGGCATCGTCGGCGGGGCGACGGCCGTCTTCGCCGCCACCATGGCCCTCGTCCAGAACGACATCAAGCGCGTCCTGGCCTATTCGACGATTTCCCAGCTCGGCTATATGTTCCTGGGCTGCGGCGTGGGCGCGTACTCGGCCGGGATCTTCCATCTTCTGACCCATGCTTTCTTCAAGAGCCTGCTCTTCCTGGCCGCCGGAAGCGTCATCCACGCCCTGTCCGGCGAACAGGACATGCGTCGGATGGGCGGCCTGCGGCGCTATCTGCCGCGCACGTATCCGACCTTTCTCATCGGCGCGCTAGCCATTGCCGGCGTTCCTTTTTTGTCCGGTTTCTTTTCCAAGGACGCCATTCTGACGTCGGCTTATGCCGGCGGCCATCGCATCCTCTGGGCCCTGGGACTCACCGGCGCCGTGATGACCGCGTTCTACATGTTCCGGCTCATCTTCCTGACCTTCCATGGCCCCGAACGCCTGTCCCCCGAAGCCAAGGCTCATCTCCACGAATCGCCCGCCTCCATGACCGCTCCGCTCCTGATCCTGGCCGGGCTGGCCGTCGTCGCCGGATACATCGGCCTGCCGGCCGTATTCGGCGCCCGGGCCGATCTCTTCCGTCGCTTCCTCGAACCGGTCATCCCTGCCCTGGGCGGAGATCAGGCCCATGTGCTGGAGTGGATTCTAATCCTGGCGTCCACCGCGGCCGCCGCGCTGGGCATCGGTCTGGCTTATCTCTTCTATCTGCGGCGGACGGCGATCCCGGCCCGGCTGGTCCGGGCCGTCCCCTGGCTTTACAAGCTTCTCCTGAATAAATATTACGTCGACGAGATCTACGATGCCGTCATCATCTCCCCGCTCGTCCGGGGATCGGATTGGGTCTATCGGCGTTTCGACCTGAAGGTCGTCGATGGCGCCCTCAACGGGACGGCCGCCGCAACTCGGGCCGCCGGCCGCCTGGCCGGCGCTTTCCAAACCGGATTGATCAAGGACTACGCCCTGGTCTTCCTGGCCGGCGTGGCCGCATTCCTGGCCGTGATTCTATGGGCCCTATGAACATGCCACTGCTGAGCGTCCTTATCTTCGTCCCCCTGGCCGGCGCCGTCCTTCTCATCTTCCTCCCCAGGGACCGCAAGGACATCCTCTATGGCGTCGCCGGAGCGGCTTCGCTGGCCGCCTTGGGCGCCTCGTTCCTGCTCTTTACCCGGTTCAACGGGGCCTCGGCCGATCTCCAGTTCGTGGAACGCGTCTCCTGGCTGGGCGGCGGCATCCAGTACCACGTCGGCGTCGACGGCATCAGTCTGATGCTCATCCTGCTAACGACGCTGCTTTTGCCCATCGCCATCTTCTCCAGCTGGTCTTCCGTCAAGGACCGGATCAAGGAATACCTCTTCTTCATGCTCCTCCTGGAAACGGGCATCCTGGGCGTCTTCTGCTCCATCAACGTGTTTCTCTTCTATGTCTTCTGGGAAGCCATGCTCATCCCGATGTATTTCCTGATCGGGATCTGGGGCGGCCGGCGGCGCGTCTATGCCACGACCAAATTCGTCCTGGTGACCATGTTCGGGAGCCTCCTGATGCTGGTGGCCATCTTCGTCTTGGCCGCCCAGTATCAGAAGGCCTCCGGCACGGCCTCCTTCAACCTCTTCGATTTTTACGGGATGTCGCTCCCGCCCCAGCTCCAGCTATGGCTCTTTCTGGCCTTCGCCCTGGCCTTCGCCATCAAGGTTCCTATGGTCCCCCTCCATACCTGGCTGCCTGATGCCCATGTGGAAGCCCCCACGGCCGGGTCGGTCATCCTGGCCGCGATCCTGCTGAAGATGGGGGCCTACGGCTTCCTCCGCTTCGCCCTGCCTCTCTTCCCCGATGCCGTCCAGAAGCTCCTGCCGGCGCTGGCCGCGCTCAGCATCATCGGTATCATCTATGGCGGGCTCATGGCCCTGGTCCAGAAGGACATCAAATCCCTGGTCGCCTATTCGTCCGTAAGCCACATGGGCCTGATCATGCTGGCCATCTTCGCCCTCAACGTCGAGTCGGTCGAGGGCGCCGTTTTTCAAATGCTCAATCACGGCCTGAGCACCGGGATGCTCTTCCTCATGGTCGGCGTGCTCTACGAGCGAGCCCATACCCGGACGATCGCCGATTTCGGCGGCCTGAGTAAAGTGATGCCCGTCTTCGCCGCCTTTTTCCTTGTCGCCATTTTATCCTCCCTCGGCCTGCCCGGCCTCAACGGGTTCATCGGCGAGTTTCTCTGTTTCTACGGCATTTTCGCCGCCCACAGCGTCTGGGCCATTCTGGCCGTATCCACGGTCATCCTGGCCGCGGCGTACCTGCTGTGGATGTATCAGCGGGTCATGCACGGCCCGCTTGTCCAGGACAAAATCGTGACTTTTCCCGACATGAACGCCCGGGAGATCGCCCTGGTCGTGCCCATCGTCATCCTCATGGTCTGGATGGGCCTCTTCCCCCGGACCTTCCTGAAGAAAATGGACGCCACCGTCACGCACTATATCCAGGCCATTAAAGGCCAGGAGAAAATGTTTATCATGAAGACGGAGGGAGCGGGAAATGATCCCCGGAAAGATTCCGGGGCACTCGGCCGCTGTTTTTATACGCAGCCGAGTACGGCGGAAGCGGTCCCCCAAACAAGGTTTGGGGCCCCCTCCGCCGCCCCTTCCGCGGTGAGTGCCCGATGAGTTTAATTCTGCCACTCCTGCCGCTCCTGGCCGTGGCCGGCGGGGCCATCGTCGTCCTTCTCCTGGACGCCTTCTGGAGGCGTCCCTCCAAGAATCACCTGGCCTTCGCGACCTTGGCCTTTCTGGCCGCCGCGGCCGCGGCGGCCGTGCGGCTTTGGGACGCCGGCGCGGAGGCCTTTGACGGCGCCCTGCGTCTTGACCGCCCGGCCCTCCTGTTCACCCTGATCCTCATCCTGGCCGCTTCGTTCACCGTCCTGCTGGCCATGCGCTGGATGGCCCAGCAGAACGCCGCTTTCGGCGAATTCTACGGACTTCTCCTTCTGTCACTCTCGGGCCTTCTGATCATGGTCTCGACCAGGGACCTGCTGGTCGTCTTCCTGGGCCTGGAAGTCTTCTCAGTCTCCGCCTACGCCCTGACCGGCCTAAAACGGAACGATGAGCGGTCGGAGGAGGCGGCGGCCAAATATTTTCTCATAGGCAGCTTTGCCGCGGCCTTCATGGTCTTCGGGCTGGCCATGCTTTTCGGCGCCGCCGGAAGCTTCGACATCGGCATCCTCCTCGGGTCCGGAAACGCCGCCGGCCTGCCGGCTTTCACCCTGGTCGGACTCGGGTTGGTGATCACCGGCCTGGCCTTCAAGATCGCCCTCGTCCCCTTCCATATGTGGCAACCCGACGTCTACCAGGGCGCGCCGACTCCCGTTTCGGGATATTTCGTCGTGGCCCCCAAAACGGCCGGTTTCCTGGTGCTTCTGCGGCTTGTCCTTCCGATCGGGCGAGGCTCAAGCGGCGGGGACGCGATTCATTATTTCCTCTATGCCGTGGCCGCCCTGACTATGCTTGTCGGCAACCTCGGCGCGCTCCGCCAGAAAAACCTCAAACGGATGTTCGCTTATTCGAGCATCGCCCACGCCGGATACGTCCTCATCGCCGTGCTGGCCCTCGATGCCCGCGGCCTGGCCTTTTACCTTGCCAGCTACCTTTTCCTCGGCATCGGCGCATTCGCCGCTCTAGCGGCCATGAGCCGTCCCGACCGCGAGTTCGGCGAGCTGGATGATTTCGCCGGGATCGGCTTCCGTTATCCCTGGATCGGCTCGATCTTCTCGATCGTCCTGCTGGCCATGGCCGGCTTTCCCCCGCTCTCCGGCTTCCTGGCAAAATTCTACGTCTTCAGCGCGGCCGTTCGAGCCGGGCTCACGCCCCTAGTCTTTATCGGTGTCCTGACCAGCCTGATCTCGGTCGCGTATTACTTGCGGGTGATCGGGACGATGTACATGCGGGAGCCGGAGCAGCCCGTCGATATCGACGTGGAAAACCCTGCCGTACTCCTCGTTCTCTTCCTCTGCCTGTACGGAATCCTGCAGCTGGGCGTATTTCCAGGCAACATCCTGCAGGTAATCCGCCAGGCCATGGCCGGCCTGTTCTAGGCCGGCGAGGGATTTCCGCCGGCGGGACGCTTGGGCCGGCGATTCCGCGACGGCCTCCAGCGCCTCTTTTCGGGCTTGGCCCCGCCGGGAAAACGGCGCTGAAAGAGCGTCTCGAACGTTTCGCCCAGCTGGGGCGGGCGGCCTTCCCGGATCAGGAAGATCAGGCGTTCGGCCTGCGGCCAATGCGTTCTTTGACGGAGCGACCAGCGCATACGTCCCGACCGGAAGGCCCGCAGCATCATTCCGGTCAGGTAGATGATTTGGACGACGTTGGCCCGGATGGTCTTGGGGATCGTGGCTCCCGTCTGCAGCGCTTGGAATTCGTCGTGCAGGGCCTTGTGCAGCTCGATCGGCACCTCGGTCAGCAAAAGCTCCTCGAGCCAGGGCCAGAAGATGAGCGCATACATCTCCTCCAGCGAGAGCACCACTCCCGTCGAACGGATATGGTCCTCGATCTCCAAAAAACCGATCAGCCGGCGGAAGAGCCCGGCGTCGGCTTCGTAGGCCTCGCCGGCCCGGCCCAGGATGTAGCGGAGCAGGCCGTGACAGCGCAGGGCCTCGATCACCGGGCGTGTCTCGTAGGCCAGGTCCTTGTTGAACTCCTCATAGAGCCGGGCCCCGGAAGCCGTGCCCAGCAAGTGCGCCTGGGAGCGGACGGCGGCCGCCGCGCAAGTTTCGATCTCGAAGCCCAACCGGGCGGCGTGGCGCAGGACGCGCCAGATCCGCACCGGGTCCTCGACGAACCGCTCCACCGGATCACCGATGACCCGAATGCGGCGGCAGGCCAGGTCTTCCAGCCCCCCGACGTAGTCGATGACCGAGTCGAGAACGGCATCGTAGAGGAGAGCGTTGATCGTGAGATCCCGCCGAAAGGCGTCCTCCCGGGGCGTGCCATAGATGTCCACGGGCGCATCGGCCAATTCACCCTCGGGAGGCGCGGGGATGTTCCGCGGATCCTTGCGGAATGTGGCCACTTCGATGATCTTGCCGCCGGGAAAATGGACGTGGACGAGCCGGAAGCGCCGGCCGATGACGTAGGCATTGGGAAAACGCTTTTTGATCTGGCCCGGGCGGGCGTCGGTGGCGATGTCGAAATCCTTGGGCGCCTTGCCCAGCATCAGGTCGCGCACCGCGCCGCCCACGAGACAGGCCATGAACCCCTGCCGGTCGAGGCGGTCGATGATCTTCAGGGCATCGGGGTCGATCTGGGCCCGGGTGATGGGGTGTCCGGGCGCTTTCAAGATGATCGGTTCGGCAACCGAACCGTCGGGCTTTTCTTTTTTATTCATTCCTCGGTCATGATGGGGGGCAAAAATAAGACAGTATATTGCGCCATCCCATCGTCCGTGTCAATCGAAAACGGACGCTCCCCTCGCGTTGACTTCCGCTTCGGCCGGCATTATCATCGTCCTCCACGATCGAGGAGAAAATCCATGGACGCGCTCATCCTCAAGCTCCGCCGCCGGCACCGCGGGCATTTCGGCTTGGAACCCGCCGTCGTCTCCTACGCGCCGGGCCGTGTGGAGATCCTGGGCAACCATACCGACTATAACGAAGGGTTTGTCCTCTCGGCGGCCATCGACGCCGGAATCGCTTTCGGGCTCAATCCCTCCGGCACGCCCGAATCCACCCTGTTCGCCTCCGATTTCGACGAGAGCGTCCGGTTCCCGGCCGGCCACCCGGGCCGGACGGACAAGGAGCGCTGGTCGAATTACGCCCGCGGCGTCTATTCGCTGATGCGGGTTAAATACGGCTTCGAGCCGCAGGGCTTCCTGGCCACCCAACTCGGAGACATCCCCATCGGCTCCGGCCTATCCAGCTCGGCCGCCCTGGACATCGCCTCCGGGCTGGCCTTCGCCGCCTTCCATGGCCTGGCGCCGGACAAGATCGATCTGGCCCGCATCGGCCAGAAGGCCGAGCATGAGTACGCCGGCGTCAACTGCGGCCTGCTCGACCAGATCTCCAGCCTCTTCGGACAGGCCCACGGCCTGGTCTTCACCGATTTCCGGACCCTCCAAGTGAAGTCCGTCCTTCTGCCGCCCGGCTATGCCTTCCTCGTCGCCAACACCGCGGTCAAACACGCCCTGGTCGATTCCGAATACAACGAGCGGCGCCGGCGCTGCGAAGAGGCCGCGGCCTACTTCGCCCGCGTCCTGGGCCCCCGCGTCAAGACGCTGCGGGACGTGAGTTGGGACGACTTGGAGCGCCATCGCGGGTCCCTCGATCCGGCCGTCTGGAACCGGGCCGCCCACCCCATCGGAGAGGACGAGCGCGTCCTGAAGGGCGTCGACTTGCTCCATATGGGCGACGCGGCCGGCTTCGGCCGCCTGATGTTCGAATCGCACAGGAGCTCGCAGATCTATTTCCAAAATTCCTGCCCCGAGCTGGATACGCTGGTCGAAGCCGCCCATGCGACGCCCGGTGTTCTGGGCGCTCGATTGAGCGGTGGAGGATTCGGCGGCAGCATCGTCGCCCTGATTGAGGAGGCCCGGGCGGAATCCGTGGCCCGGGCCCTGGCAGCCGCCTACGAAAAGGCCCATGGCCACGTCATCGAACCGCGGGTTGTCGTGCCCTCGGCGGGCGCGCGCCTGATCTGACGGCTTTCCCTCTCAGGCGTACCGGCCGGCCGTCCAGCCCGACGACCAGGCCCATTGCAAATTATAGCCGCCCAGATGTCCCGTGACATCCACGCATTCGCCTGCGAAATAAAGCCCGGGCACCTTCCGGGATTCCATGGTTTGAGAGGAAAGCTCCCTGGTATCGATCCCGCCGACAGTCACCTCGGCTTTTTCGAATCCTTCCGTGGCATCGGGACGGAGGCGCCAATGATGCAGCTCCTCGGCCAGTCGCTCCAATTTCGAGGTCGAGAGAGCGGCCGGCATTTTCGCTCCCCCGCGTTTGTCCAGCCAGGCCTCCACGAAGCGGCGCGGCAGGTGGTCGGCCAGGACGGCGAAAAGAGTCCTGCGGGTTCCCTGTTGGCCGAGGAGAAGCGCCCGGGTGTCCGCGCCGGGAAGAAGGTCGATCTCAAGGGTCTGCCCCTCTTTCCAATAGGAGGACGCTTGAAGTATGGCCGGCCCGCTCAGCCCCCGGTGGGTGAACAGGACATTCTCCCGGAATTCGGCGCGGCCCAGCCGCACGACGGAAGCGATCGATATCCCGCTCAGATTTCGAAAGGCTTCCGTCTCGGTCCCCGTCAGAATCAGGGGGACGAGCCCGGGCCGGAGGTCAGTGACCCCGATTCCGAATCGGACGGCCAAGGTCCGGGCGAAGTCGGTCGCCCCCAGCTTGGGATAAGACAATCCTCCGCTGGCCACGACAAGGGAGGCGGCCGTCAAGGTCCCGCGGGAAAGGCGGACGCGGAAGGCGCCGTCCCGATGCACATCGACGAGGGGACTTTCCATTCGGATAAGGACGTTGGCCGCCCGCGCTTCCCGTTCCAGCATATCGACGACGGACTTCGCGCCGCCGGCGCAAAACATCTGGCCGTGGGCCCGCTCTTCGACTTTAATCCGATGTTCGGCCAGCAGGCCGAGAAAGTCGGCCGAAGTGAAACGGGACAGGGCCGATTTGCAGAAATGCGGATTTTGGGACAGGTAATGTCCGGGAGACGAATCGCGGTTGGTGAAATTGCACCGGCCGCCGCCGGAAATCCGGATTTTTTCCCCGATCCGCGAATTATGGTCGAGGACGAGGACGGAACGTCCGCGCTTGCCCGCTTCGATCGCGCTCATCAGGCCGGACGCGCCGGCCCCGATGACGATGACGTCGAAGTCATTCATAGCGGCGGCCGGGCGGCCGCGACAGCCGGTCTTCTTCTTCCCGCGCCGTTCTCCGATCCCGTTTGGAAACAAACCACAGGACCGCCCCGATCATGATCGCCCAGCCCAGGATCCGGACGATGTCTCCGATCATCGTGTTCCGTTGGAGCAGGCCCATCCCCGAGAGGATCGTATTCCAGTCGTGCTCGCCTCCCCCCACGAGCGGAAGGACCATGGCCCGGGCGTCGGCGATATACGCCGAGATATAGACGAAATTCTCCCCGAACCAGAAGGCACAGAAGGCCGTGCCCGGCGTTTCCCCCCGCACGGTGAAATAAACGGTGAAGAGAAGCGGCACGAGAAGCTCCATGATCGTCCCGCCCCAGA
>PMCY01000343.1 GCA_003154255.1 Candidatus Aminicenantota bacterium
AGGAGCCCATCTCCCTGGAAACCCCCATCGGGGAGGAGGAGGACAGCCACCTGGGGGACTTCATCGAGGACAAGCTCATGCCCTCGCCGCCCGAGACGGTCATCCATATCAACCTCCGCGAACAGATCGAGGAGGCCCTCAAGAGTCTGACCGAGCGCGAGGCCAAGGTGCTCAAGATGCGCTTTGGNNCGAAGCCAAGGCCCTGCGCAAGCTCAAACACCCCAGCCGGTCGAAGAAGCTGAAAAGCTTTACCAACGGCCACTGATCCGGGGAGCAATCCCCCATTCCGGATCGTTTCTACATTCGGGCCAGCTTGCCGAAGCGATTGGCGATGGCCAAAGCCGGGTCTAAGGGGACCTCGCGGCGTTGGACGTCCTTGGGAATGTAAATCGTAGGCACGGTTCGCAGCGTTTTCCCGGCAAATTGCGGCAGCCAACGCGCCTCGGCTTGGAGCATTTCGGCCGTCATGTCCCGGATCTCCTTCAAGGTGAGCGTCGCCGCGGTCAGCGGGTCGAGCGCCACGGCCTGCATGACGAGCTCCGGGTCCTCCTGGAAATGCGCTTCGACCGCAAGGCCCTGAACGAGCACGTTGGTCATGTTGAGGGCGGCGCACTGAGGCGGAAGGGCCCCTACGGCCAGCGGATGCAGGCCGCCTCGATCAACATCGATGGGAACTTCGACACAGCAGCCTTCGGGCAGGTTGGAGATGAAGCGGTCGTTGCGAATGTTGCCGTTCAGCCTGAAAACACGGTCCGTTTCGCGGGCTTCGAGGATGCGGGAACAATATTCGGCGCTCCGCGGCCCCAGCTCCGTGGATTCGATCGAGAGCGGGTCGGTCGTGGCGAATTTCTCCGCCAGCATCGCGCAGTAGCGGTAATAGGCGCCGGTCTCGCCGCCGAAAGCGGGTTCGTCGCAATAGAGGTCCAGCGCCATGCGGTTTTTCCGGAAATAGGGCAGATATTCGGACAAGTGGCCGCTACTCTCGGTCATGAAATAGCCGAAGTGCCGCAGGACCTCGCCCCGGACCTTATCGTTGACGTAATAGCCGGGCTTTTCGAAGTTGGCCTTGAGGACCGGATAGAGATCACGGCCGTCGTGTTCGAGCTTTAGAAACCAGGCCATGTGGTTGATGCCGGCGGCCAGAAAATCGATCTGGTCCTTGGGGACATCGACATAGCTGGCGATCAAATCCATCGTCGTCTGCACACCATGGCAAAGGCCGACGAAGCGGAGTCCGGGGACCCGGCCCAGGGCCCAGCCGCACATGGCCATGGGGTTGGCGTAGTTGAGCAGCAGGGCGTCGGGACAAAGCTCCCGCATGTCCCGGGCGATGTCCAGAAGCGCGGGGATGTGGCGCAGAGCGCGGAAAACGCCCCCGGGTCCCAAAGTGTCGCCGATGCACTGGTCGACTCCGTACTTGAACGGGATCTCGTAATCCTGCCGGAACTCCTCGACGCCTCCGGATTGAATCATCACGATGACATAGTCCGCGCCGCGGAGGGCTTCGCGCCGGTCGGTGGTGGCGACGGCCGAGGCCTCCACGCCGTTGTCCTGGATCATGCGCTTGACGAACTCGTGCATTTTATCCAGCCGGGTGCGGGTTAAGGCCATAAGCCGGTATTCGCTGCCGGCCAGCGCCGGCGTCGCCAGCATGTCGGCCATGAGAGTCTTGCCAAAGACCAGGCTTCCGGCGCCGATCAACGCGATCTTGGCCATGATGTCTTCTCCTCGATGCCGTGAGGGTGGATTGTCCCGCGAAATTTATATCCCCGGCCGCCCGGCAAAGTCAAAAAAGAAATGCGGACGACCGGGTTCAAGGAGTGGACGCCGCAAATGGAAATCCGCGGGATTCGGTCCTATAATAGGCCAAACCGGGGAGATACCATGAACAAAAAATCATCTCTATCCAGGCGGCGATTTCTGGGCCGGGGCTTGGGCATTCTGGGCGCGGCCTTCGCCGCTCCGGCCATCATCCCGGCCTCGGCGTTGGGGAAGGACGGGGCCAGGGCGCCCAGCGAGCGCATCACCATGGGGTTCATCGGAGTCGGAACGCAGGGCGGGGGCCACCTCCTCGGCGGGGCCTGGACTTACCTCACCGGGGGATACGCCGCCCGCAAGGACGTCCAAGTGCTGGCGGTGTGCGACGTCTGGCGGGACCGGCGCGAAAACGCCCGGCGGCGGGTCGATCAGCACTATGCCGAGACCTACGGGAAAGGCCGCTATCGCTCCTGCGAAGCCTATGTCGATTTCCGCAACATCCTGGACCGTCCGGACATCGACGCCGTCCTGATCGCCACGCCCGCCCACTGGCACGCCACGATGGCCATCCTGGCGGCCAAAGCGGGCAAAGACATTTATTGCGAAAAACCGACGGCCGTCACCGTGGGCGAAAGCCGGGACGTCCAGGCCGCCGTCACGCGCTATGGCCGGGTCTATCAGGCGGGGACTCAGCAGCGCAGCGAGTATGCAGGCTTATTCCGCCGCGCCTGCGAATATGTCCGNNTCCCGGACGACCTGGACTGGGACCTCTACCTGGGGCCGGCGCCAGATCTTCCCTACGACGGCGACACCGGCGCTCATCGCTTCGATATCGGTGAGCTCAACTGGGGCCAGCACCACTACGACTTCATCCAGTGGGCTACGGGATCCGATGAGACGGGCCCCGTCGATTTTTTCCAGGCCGATGGTTGCACCAATTATCGCTACGCCAGCGGCGTCGTCGTCTACGGCAGGGCCTATCCGGGCGAGCCGGTCGGAGGGGAGGGCGGCGCGGTCTTCGTCGGGAGCGGGGGGCGAATCGCCGTCGACCGCAACGCGATCCTTTCGGACCCGGGCGGCATCGTCCGGGAACCTTTGCGCCCGGACGAAGTCCACGTCTATCGGAGCGACAGCCACTCCGCCAATTTCCTCGAATGCGTCCGCACCCGCAAGCGTCCGATTTGCGACG
>PMCY01000209.1 GCA_003154255.1 Candidatus Aminicenantota bacterium
ACCATAGGCCGGTTCGCGCAAGGGATAAATCTTGATGGTCGTGCCGTCGGGCTTGAGGGCGCCGGGGATGCTGCCGTCACCGATCAGGTAGACCGACTCCTCCGATTTGTGCTCCAGGCGGCCCTTGGTCCCGTTGAAACAGATGACGTAGCCTTCCCAGGCGTTGAAGGCGTTGACCGAATAGCACAGCGTCGTCCCGGTGTCGTACTTGACCAGGACGTTCATGGTGTCCTCGATGTCGATCTCCGGCCGGAAGACACAGCGGTCGCGCAAATAACCGTCGTACTTCTCGCAATCGAGGTACAGCTCTTTGAGGCCGGCGTTCCCGGCCAGGTTCATCTCGAACGAGCAGGCGGCCTTTTCGGGGCAGGTCAGGCAGCGTTCGTGGGGCCCCTGCAAGCCCAACTTGCGGGCCATTTCCGGCGTGTAGAATTCGCGCTTGCCGGTAGCGAAGACGGAGACGGGCACCGCCGAAAGCCACCAGTTGACCAGGTCGAANNCTTCTGGCTGTGCCAGCGGCGGAAGTAGTCCGTGCCGTGCTGGGTGTTGAGCATCCAATGGAAATCGACCGAGAGGATGTCGCCGATCGTCCCGGCCATGAGGATGTCCTTGACCTGGGTGCGGGGCGGGGAGTAGCGGTAATTGAACGTGACCCGGCATTTCCGGCCGGTCCGTTTCATGGCCTCCAGGATCATTCGGACTTTCTCGTCGCCGTTGGTGAAGGGTTTCTCGGTCAGGGCGTCGCAGCCCAGCTCCATGGCCCGGATGATGTATTGATGATGGAAGACGTCGACCGTGGTGACGATGACGACTTCGGGCTTAGTCTCGGCGACCATGCGGTCGAAATCCTTGGCCAAATAGATGGGGATCTCGCGGCCGTATTTGGTCTTGGCCTTCCCTTGGGTCAGGCGCAGGCGGCCTTCGTTGACGTCGCAGAAACCGACCAATTCGGACGTGTCGGCAAAGCGGCCGAGAATGGCTTCGCGGTACATCTCGTGGCGCCCGCCCGTTCCGACGATGGCGTAACGGGTCCGGCGGACGCCCCGGGAGGCGATCACCGGCGAACCGGAAACGTACAGGCCGGCCGCGCCGGCGGTCGAAGTCTTGATGAAATCGCGTCTGTTCATGGCCGATCCTCCTTGATAGGCCCCACTATAATCAAATCGGCACTACCGCGGCAACTTTCGGCCTCGATTGCATTTTAGCGGCCCTTTTTTTATGATGCTTGGGACGCGGATTTTGCCTCCGTTGCGCTGAAGGAAGCCTCCATGAAGCCGATCACTCCCGTTTCGAGAATCCTGTTTTTCACCCTGGCCGCATTTTTCCTGGGCGGAGTCGGGCCGCTTGCCGCGGCGGCCCCTCAATTCATGGATCTTTCAGGGCCCTGGATCTTCCGCATCGACGCCAAGGACGCCGGCTTGGCCGAGCACTGGTTCAGCCGCCTTCCGTCCGCCGAATCCGCGGCCGTTGTCCGCCTGCCCGGTTCGATGGCCGAGAACGGACAAGGCGAGGATGTGAGCCCGGCGACGGCCTGGACGGGCGGCATCGTGGACAAGTCCTGGTTTACTTCGCCCGCTTATGCCCCTTATCGCCTCCCGGGCAACATCAAGGTTCCTTTTTGGCTGAATCCCGTCAAACACTACGTCGGACCGGCATGGTACCAGCGCGAGGTGATGATTCCGGACGAGTGGCAAGGGCGCCGTGTCGTCCTGTCCCTGGAGCGCGCCCATTGGCGGACCCGGGCCTGGCTGGATGACGCGGAGATCGGTTCGTGCGACAGCCTCAGTGTGCCGCATGTCTACGAACTGGGGGCGGGCCTCCGCCCCGGCCGCCACCGCCTGACCGTCCGCGTCGACAATCGCCTGCAGGACGTGGACGTCGGCATCAACGCCCACAGCGTCTCCGATCATACCCAGACCAATTGGAACGGGCTCTGCGGCCGAATCGGGCTCCGCGCCGGATCACCGCTCTTCATCGAAGACGTCCGGGTCTATCCCGACGCGGCGGGCCGGCGCGTCCGAGCCATCGTGTCCATCGGCAATGCCACCGGCCGTGCCCATTCCGGCAATCTCGTCGTGGCGGCTCGCCTCCTGAACACGGCCAACTCCCAGGAGGGGAGGCCGTATTATTCCCGGTTTTCCGCCCCGGAAGGCCGGACTGAAATCGAGCTCGTCTATCCGCTGGACCCCGACGCCCCTCTCTGGGACGAATTCAACCCCAACGTCTTCGAGCTCACGGCCGGGCTGCGCGGCCTCATGCCCGGCCTCGAGGACGAGCAGACCGTCCGCTTCGGCCTGCGAGACTTCAAAGCCCAGGGCACCCGCTTCGCCGTCAACGGACGTCCGGTATTCCTGCGGGGCACGCTGGAATGCTGCATTTTTCCCCTCACCGGCTATCCGGCCGCTACGATCGACGAATGGAAGCGCATATACGCCGTTCTCAAGGCCCACGGTCTCAATCATATGCGTTTCCATTCCTGGTGCCCCCCCGAAGCCGCCTTCGCCGCCGCCGACGAAATGGGGATCTATCTCTACGTCGAATGCGCAGCTTGGACGACCGTGGGTGATGGAAAACCCATCGACGCCTGGCTCTATCGGGAAAGTGAGCGCATCGTCCTGGCCTATGGCAACCATCCGTCCTTCTGCCTGATGTCGTACGGCAATGAGCCTGCCGGCCAGGCCGCCAACCGGTACCTGACCGACTTCGTCAACTATTGGAAGAACAAGGATGGCCGGCGGCTGTATACCAGCGCCGCGGGCTGGCCCTCATTGCCGGAGAACGATTTCCACGTCTCGGCCGAGCCCCGCATCCAGCACTGGGGCGAGGGGTTGAACAGCATCATCAATAAACAAGCCCCCCAGACCCTCTTCGATTTCCGGGAAACCATCGGGAAATTCGACAAGCCCGTGATCGGGCACGAGATCGGGCAATGGTGCGTCTATCCGAATTTCAAGGAAATCGCCAAATACACCGGCGTTTTGAAGGCCAAAAATTTCGAGATCTTTCGCGACACGCTCGAGGCCGCGGGGATGGGTCCCCTGGCGGACGATTTCCTTTCGGCTTCGGGCAAGCTCCAGG
>PMCY01000220.1 GCA_003154255.1 Candidatus Aminicenantota bacterium
TTTTCAAGCAGCGCGGTCGAGGCCATCAGGAACCCCGGCGTGCAGAAGCCGCACTGGTAGCCGTCCTTCTCAATGAAGGCCTTTTGGAGGGGATGGAGCATCCCCTTCGCGGCCAGCCCCTCGACCGTGCGGATCTCGCGCCCATCGGCCTGGACCGCCAACAAGTGGCAGGCGTAAACGGGGCGCCCGTCGAGCAGGACGGTGCAGCCGCCGCATTCTCCGCGGTTGCAGACCCGCTTGGCCCCGGTCAGGCGAAAGCGGTCGCGAAGGACATCCAGGAGAGTCTCCCGCGTCTCCACGCCGAGGCTGACTTTGCGGCCGTTGACGGTCAGGGCGATGCGGTGGCGGTCCGCCGTTTCGAGCTCCGGGGGCCGGTCCGCTCCCGGACGCCCCAAGGCGCGCGGGACGGCGCCCAGCCCGGCCGCACTACCGCCGACACTTTTCAGAAAATCGCGGCGGGTGACGAAGTTCTTCTTCCGACCCGGCCGATCCACGGAGTGTTCCTAGACCAGACGGATAAAGACGATGACGGCCAAGCCCAAGAGCGCGGCCGCGGCGGGGACCGCGATGCGCAGGCCGGAGCGGCCGTTCCAGGCCCATCCTTCCGCCCGGCGCATGAAAGCGAAGGCCAGCGGGACGGCCAGCGCGCCGGCGGCCATGGCCAGGGGGGCGAAGGCGATGGAAAGCGGGATCCCGGTTCCGGGGACGACGCAGGCGGGGATGCCCGTGGCCAGATTGACCAGCGGAAAAACAAGCGCCGAGAGGCCCGCGGCGCCGGCGCCGAGGAGGATCCGGCCGCGAAGGCCGGATTCGGCGGTCCGACCGAGGACGGCGAAAAAAAAGATCGCCGCGGCGGCTTCGATCAGGAACGCGAACATCGGGTTGGCCACGGCGCCATGGCGCAGGGGAAGACCGAGCAGGGCGGCGTCGAAGAGCTTGAATCCGAGGGCCAGAGAGACGGCCAGCAGCGGACCGCGGGCCGAGCGGGCCCGCAGGCGGGCGGAGGCCAGAAAAAACAAGGCGACCCCCGTCATGATGGATCCCGAGGCGAGCTTGGCGCAGGCGTTGAGGGCCAGGCCGAGGCCCGCTTCGGCGACGCCCCAGGCCGAGCCCAGGACGACGACCAGGCCGAAACCGAGGAGGAATTTTTTTTGGGGCATGCCGGACTCCTTTAAAACGAGTCGGATTCGCTGACGATTCTCGTACAGAGATTATAACGAAAAGGAGAAGGTTCGCAATATGGCGGAGTGAACCTTTCCCATCAGTTCCTCGTCTATGGAGATGAGGCGATCGAAACGTCCATGTTCCCCGCCTTTAATTTCTCGCAGGATGATTCTCATGTCCATGCCGGCCCGCTCGACGAAAACCGAAAAACTGTTCAGGCGGCTGGGATTTCTGGGCGGGGCACTTCTCGCCGCCGCTTCGATCGCCCTGGCCGGAGGCCAGGCTAAGGCGCCCCTGGCCATTCCGAGGATCACCACGGCCCCGAAAATCGACGGCCTGCTCGATCCCGGGCTTTATGAGAAACAATTTCTGCGCATCGACGGCTTCGTCCAGTATGCTCCCAAAGCGGGCGAAGCGGCCAAGCAGAAGACAACCGCGTATATCGGTTACGACGAAAAAAATATTTATTTCGCCTTCCGCTGCGAGGATACGGAGGCCGGCAAGATTCGCGCCTCGGTCACGAATCGCGACGGGGCCATGGATGATGACTGGATCCTCGTTTTGCTCGACACCTTCAACGAGAAGCGCCGGGCCTTCACCTTCGGCGTCAATCCGATCGGCATCCAGATGGATTTCATCCGCATCGAGGAAGGCGGCAACGACAACATGGACCCCAGCTGGGACACGGCCTGGGAAGCGGAGGGCCGGATCGACGCCGGCGGCTATACCTTGGAAATGGCCATTCCTTTCAAAAGCCTCCGTTTCCCCGACCGGGAGGAGAAGCTTTGGGGCTTGACCCTGGCCCGCAATATTCCCCGCACCGGAGAAGTCGACATGTGGCCGGCGTATTCCCGGGACATCCCGGGGCTGCTGGCCCAATCCTCGCCGATCATGGTCCGGGGCGATGTCGAAAAGGGCAAGAACCTCGAAATCATGCCTGTCTTGACCGCTCTCAAAAAACAGGGTCAGAAAGCCGACGTCCAGCCGGGCGTGAACCTCAAATACGGGCTCAATTCCGATCTGACCCTCGACGCCGCCATCAATCCCGACTTCAGCCAGGTCGAGGCCGATGTGCCCCAGATCGACATCAATCTGCGCTATGCTCTGCGTTACCAGGAAAAGCGGCCTTTTTTCCTGGAAGGCATGGAGATCTTCCAGTTTCCCGACATTGAAATGGTCTATACGCGGCGGATCACCGACCCGCTCTGGGGGGCCAAAGTCTCAGGCAAGCTGGGCGGTTTTTCCTACGGCATCCTTTCGGCCTATGACCAGCATCCGAGCCAAAGTGTCTGGGACGTTCACAACACCGTCGGCAGCGGCAACGAGACGGCCCTCTTCAACATCGTCCGCCTCAAGACGGACGTATTCAACCAGGGGTCCTATCTGGGATTCTGCCTGGCGGATAAGGAGATCGACGGCTCCTGGAACCGCGTGGCGGGCGTCGATGGGCAGTGGCGGTTCGCCGATAAGCTCTTCTTCAGCTTCCAGGCGCTGGCCTCCAAGACCAGCTATGACGGCGAACAGACACGGCTGGCCCCGGCCGTCTATGCCTCAGCCTATTACTTCACCCGCAATTTCACGTTCGGCGGCTATTGGGAATCGATTCACCCGGATTTCGAGGCCTCCTCCGGCTTCGTCAACCGCAACGATTACCGCACCGCCGGCGTCTTCACCAACGTCACGCTTTATCCCGACAAGCCTTTCCTTAACCAGATCCGCTTCACCCTGCGGGCCAGGCAGCATGACTCCTATTTTTCGGACCTGGTCCAGGACAAGCGTTTCGAATTCCAGACCCAGTTCCGCTTCACCGAGTTCAACCAGCTCGTCGTCCAGATCGACGCCGGGAAGGAACGCTTCGCCGACCAGGATTTCCGCAAGAATGTCTTCAGCCTCCAGGGGCAATTCAATATCATCAAATGGGTGCCGTTCACGATTTTCAGCGAGATCGGCGACTCGATCAACTACGACACCACCGATGCGTTCCGCGGCTGGGGCGTCACGTACGGCATCGGGACGAACTTCAAGCCCAGCACCCGCCTTCAATTGGAGGTGGATTTCAGCAAGAGCACGTTCTGGCGGACGTACGGTGGCGAGCGGCTTTGGGATTACAACGTGGTCCATACCCGCACGGCCTACCAGTTGACCAAATCGCTGTCTCTGCGGGCCATCGTTGATTACAACCTCTTCTATAAGCAGGTGTTCGGCAGCGTCCTTTTCAGCTATGTGCTGCGTCCGGGGACGGTTTTCTTCCTGGGCTATGACTCCAACTACAACCAGAACACGTTCGGCCATTACGACCGGAACAACTACAACATCTTCCTGAAGTTCTCGTATTGGTGGAGGATGTAGGGGCAGGGCTCAGGGGGGAGCAAAAAATGTCGGCTGATCCTGCTTTCCCGCGCCGTCCGTTTTCAAATAGCTCGGCGGTTCGGGCGAGTCAGGTCAAAACACAGGGATTTTCCCCAGCGAGGAAAATCCCTTCCGACGCTCCTCCTTCGCTCTCCTGCCCTATATGTAGATCCTGATAGTTTTTTTGGGCAGGAACCATTCCCGCTCCGTCCTCCTAGCTAAGGCGTAGGACAGCAAAGCCCGTCCTTACCAAGGCGTAGGATTGCAGAGCCTATCGCACGGGTCTTGCTCTGGGTTGGCCGAGTCGC
>PMCY01000250.1:0-17529 GCA_003154255.1 Candidatus Aminicenantota bacterium
TCGCAGTCCGCGGCGGCAAAGGCCGAAATCACGATCTCCGGCCGGGTGACCGATTTCTCCGGAAACCCGGTCGAAGGCGCCCAAATCGAGCTCAAGGACGATCATTTTAAAAATGCCGCAACCGCTTTATCCGGGAAGGACGGCCGCTATGAGATAAAAGCCGCCAAGGGCCGCTATATGGCCCTGGCCGCGGTCAAGGACTACCAGGTCAAGTCGCTCGAGTATTGGGCTTGGAATGTCCTGGCCGAGCGGGATATCGAGATCAACCCAAGATATGACCGGCTGGAGGTCTATGCCATCAACGCCTGGCGTCCGCAAGGCGGTTATCCCTCCCTCATGATCTATTTCCGCCCCATGAGCTTCGTCAAGGTCGTGCAAAAAGTGACCGAGGCCGGGGGGATGGAAGCCTTGCAGAAGCTTTCCGTGATCGACATCGCTCCGGCGCTCGACGCCGCCGGCATCGAGTTGAGCATCGACGGAAAACCGGCCAGGGTCCTTCAAATCTCCAAGGTGAAAGAAGCGACGGGTCTTTCCCAAACCATGGTCGGGTACCTCATCCAAACTCCCCTGCCCGAGAAGCGGACCGACCGGGACTACGTGCTGATCAACATCGCCCTCCACGATCCTTCCACGGGAGAGAAAGGCGAAGGCTGTCTCTTCTTCCGCTGGCCCTATTGATTTCGTTCAGGCCTGCCGGAGCAGCCAACGCAGGGCGTTTCTCTGGAGCTTGACGTACTCGGGGTTCCACAAACTGGGGATAGTGTGTCCCGGGGCCATGTAGCAGACCCGGCCTTTGCCNNACCACAAAATCCTTCACGCCGCGCGTGATGGGGTGATCGGCGTTGACGATCTTCATCTTGTAGGGGCGGAAGTCCGTATGGCCGGTGAACAGGGCCCCCTCGACGTGGCGGAAATCGGCGTTGCCGCCGGAGATGTAGTTGGCGTTGTGGAAAAACCAGGCCGATCCGCCCTTCTCCACGAATTCCCGGATGGCCTTGCCCTGGGCCGGCGCAAGCCAGTTGACCGCCGTTTCGTCCAGGGCCGGAAGCGGCGGGTCGCTCACGATCTTCACTTTTTCGGGATCCATGAAGGGATAGGTCGTCGTATACCCGCCCGGAAAGGCCAGCCCGTCGCAGAGCATGATCAGGAGCTTGTGTCCGGCCAGCGTCTCCGCTCCAAAATCGGACGGGGCGGGTACGAACGTGACCGAAGCGCCGCCCTGCTTGACCAGAGTCCGGGTAAAGGCCGTGCGCAGATAATCGAAGCTGTGCCAGCGGTCGCCGATCACGGCCAGGACTTTGGACTGCGCCGTCGCGGCCGCCGCTCCACCGGCCGCAAACGCCGGGCCCAGGGCGGCGCCCGCTCCGAGGACACCCAGGCTTCGAATCGCCGCGCGGCGCGATAGATTTCTTTTCATATCCATTGATGCTCCTTCCCCGCTTCAGGCGGGTTTCTCTTCGTTCACGGGGCGCCGCCGCCACCAGCCGGCCAGCAGCGACCCCGAGATGTTCATCCAAGGCCCGAAGATGGCCGGGGCCAGGGCCGCGCCCGCGCTTTTCAGCACGTCCATGGCGATGCCCGAGGCCAGGCCGCCGTTCTGCATCCCGACTTCGATGGCCACGGTGCGGCAATCGCGCTCGCTCAGCCGGGCCAATCGGGCGCCCAGATAGCCGAACGTGTAACCGGCCAGGTTGTGAAGCATCGCCGCTCCGATCAGCAGCACGCCAGTGTGAAGAAGAAGATCGCGGGAACGGGCGGTGATGATGGCGATGATGAAACAGATCCCGCCCATCGAAACGAGGGGCAGGGCCTTGTCCATCCAACGCCGGGCGCTTTTTCTCCAGACGTTGATGACGAGCTTGGCCAGGGTGACGGCGGCGATCAGGCCGAAGCCCAGGACGACCCCGCCCTTGATCTTGGCCAGGGGGCCGAGAAATCCGAAATCGAGGACGGCCGCGGCCGCGGCGCCGGCCGCGCAGCCGGCGGCGATCCCGGCCAGGACCGGGCCCGAGCGCGTCCATTGATTCCGGCCGTAGAGGATCTTGTTGGCCGCCAGCCCGGCGAAGATGGGCACGATGATCATATCGATGATGGAAAACATCATGGCCAGAAAATCGATGGGGACGAGCTTTCCGGCCAGAGTTTTCATCCAGAAGGGCGTCATGACCGGAGCCGCCAGGGTGGAACAGGCGGTCATGGTCACCGACAGGGCCACGTTGCCGTTGGCCAGATAGGAGATCAGGTTCGAAGCGACTCCCGCGGAGACCGAGCCTATCAGGATGACCCCGGCGGCCACTTCCGGTTCGAAGCCGAAGAGCATGGCGATGGAGAATCCGACCAAGGGCATGATCAGGAAATGCAGGACGAGGCCGATCAGCACCGGCCAGGGCATTTTGAAGACGCGGCCGAAATCCTTGGCGCTGAGCGTCGTGCCCATGCCGAAGGTGATGATCTGGATGAGCGGGACGATGAAGATTTTAAGGTCGGCGCCGAACCAGACGCCGAAAAGCTGCGGCCGGGCGATGGAGGCGGCGACAAAGACCAGCACGGCCGCCGGAAAGGTCAGCGATTTCAGGAACGAGGCGTCCCGGCTCATGTCAGCTTGTACAGCTCGGCCATGCGCTCGTTGGGCTTGTACTTGGTGACGCACTTCTCGACGGGCGCGCCCAGGACCTCGATTTTGGCCGGGTCGCCCTGGCCCATCCCGGCGTCGGCCATGGCGTTCAGATAATTGACGATCTTGGGATCAAAACCCATGACCCGGGTGGCGGTGACGTCCACGGCCACGGCGTCCCGGCCGGCCAGGGCCACATGCGAGGCGATGGGCGAACCCCAGGCCGGACCGTTGCCCTCGATGCCGACGAAACCGTCGATGACGGCCAGGTCGGGGAAGACCTCCTGTCCCATGTGAAACATGTTGTAATGGAGAAGGTCGTGGCGGGCCGGAGAAGCCTGGTGCATGAGGCCCTTGTCGTTGACCTTATAGTCGTTGAGCGGCGAGGCCATGATGACGTTCTTGATGGACAAGGTGACGAAAACGTAGTTGTGGGTCTTCATGCGGGCCACCGAGATGACGTAAAGATCGGGGTCCAGCAGGGTGTTGATGATGCGGATGCGGCTCGGTTTATTGTCCAGGCCTAAAACGTAGCGATACTGGAAGGCGTCGGTATTGAGGTCCATGATGCGGGTGTTGTATTCCTTCTCCAGCCGCATGTAGTTGTTGTAGCGGAATCCTTCCATCGTGTTCTGGACGCTCGACTCGGCGATCAGGATTTGGCTCTTGACGTGCGGGCTGATGAAGTCAAGGACGGCCCGCATGGCGTCCACGTGGGTAATGCAGGCGGCGCAGTCGGCCAGGACGATATTGGGTTTGATCAGGACTTTCTTGTTGCCGATCGAGCTCAGGATTTCGTCCTTGATCAGCTCCAGCGAACGAGTAACGATGGCGTAGCGGTTGTCGCCCTTGACCAAGGAGACCCGGGCCGACGGCGCCGNNCGCCGGATCGGCTCATCCCGGACAGGGGCGTCAAGAGTGATTTTCCGCCGACGGCCGCCGCTCCGACGGCGAGGCTCATCCGCTTCAGGAATTCCCGGCGCTGCAGGCCGAAACGATCCGCCATGGTGGTCTCCTTCCTTGCGGGCTTATTTCGGCCCGTACTTCAAGCCTTTGACGTTCGTTTTGATCCGGTAGACCTTGTCGTAGCTGACCATGAACAGGGTTTTCATATCGTCGCCGCCGAAGCAGCAGCTGACCGGATACGTGGGCGTGTTGATGATCCCCAGAAATTCGCCCTTGGAATTGAACACCTGGACGCCCATGTAAGTGGCGACGTAGAGTCCGCCGTTCTCGTCGATGGTCATGCCGTCGGCGCCGCTCGACCGGCCCAGGCGCTCCGTGACCTCGGGCGTCAGGACGAGCCTGGCGAATTTTTCGGGATTCTTGACCGTGCCGTCTTCGTTGACGTCGTAGGCCCAAACCCAGTTGTCCTTGTTACTGTCCACGTTCCAGAACGACTCGTTGTCATAGGTATTGTTGATGAAAAGCCTCTTGCCGTCCGGGCTGAGCAGGATGCCGTTGGGCATGGCGAAGTCGTTGGGCGGGGTGATCCGGAGGAGCCCGCCGCCGGGCTTGATGTAATAGACCGCCCGACCCGGCTGATATTTCTTCGCTTCCGGTGTAAATTGCGGGTCGGTGAAATAAATCCCGCCTTTGGCGTCCGTAACGATGTCGTTGGGGCCGTCAAGGGACTTGCCTTCATAGGTCGAGGCCAGCGCCTTGACGATCTTTCCCTGGGCCGTCATTTCGATGACGCGGTGGCCGAACATGTCGCAGACGGCCAGATTGCCGTCGGCCAGGGGCATTAGCCCGTTCGTTTGCAGGCGCTTGGAAATATAGCGATAATTGCCGTCCGGATCGACCTCGACCGTGACGCTCTTCTTGGGATCGCCGTTCCATTTTTGATCGAAGAACATGCTCGAGAGATAGAGCTTCCCGTTCAGCCATTTCGGCCCCTCGTTGAAGGTCAAGCCGGGGCCGTTCTTGCCCCCGTCCACGAAAATCTCGACTTTGGAATCGGCCGGGATGACCGCCTTGAACGCCTCTCCGCGATCGAACTTTTTGGCCATATAGTCGGGCCGGGGCGGGAAGAAGACGTCCAGGACATCGCAACCCAGCTCGCCGACCTTGCCGCCGTGAACCATGGGGGCGGGCAGGTAGAGGAGGTCGCCGGTCTTCATGGGCGCCACGCCGTCCTGGATGAGCTCGTTCATGGCCCCGCGCAGGACGCACATCAGTTGTTCCTCGGGATGGAGGTGGGCGGCGAAATCCATGCCCGGGTCCATCCGCAGGAAGCTCAGTTGGGCGCCGTTCCCGCTGATCAGCCGGGAATTGGCCCCGGGCTGAAGCTCGGTGAAGGGGACGTCGTTCAGGTCATAAACCGTCCCCGGCCAGACCGTCGGGGCGATCGGGAACTTCGTTGCGGGCGCCTCGCGGATGTTCTTGACCCCCGCCTTGTCCAGATAATCGGCCCGCGCCGGCCAATAAACCTCGACAATCTCCGCTCCGGTGGCCCCGGCCTGCAGGGCGTTTTCGGCGCTCTTTTCGAGAAGCACGAATTCGTTCTTGGGCATCCGTCCATGGGTGCCGTCCGGTTCATCGCGCGGAACGGCCCGCATGATGACGTTTTTCCCGGATATAAGCTGGCTGACCTCGCCCTTGAGAACGACCATGATGCGTTCGGCGGGAAGCGTCTCCTTGGGGATGATGGCGTCGGGGTCGAGCGTAAGCCAGGCTACGAGATTGCCCTTGCCCCAGTACATTCTGGCCTTGACGCCCGACGCCAAGGAAACCTCGGGGAGCGAGGATAGGGACGTCACGACGCCGTCCGCCAGGTTCGGGACCGCCCCCCGGCGAGGAATGTCGTCGCGGGTTCGGACGGCGATCTTAAGGTCGACGATCAGATGGTCGTTCTTGGCCGCCCAGGCCGGCTTTTTGGAACAGGCCGGGAACGAAGCCAGAACAGCGACGGCCAGCAGAACCGATACGACGGCGGCCGAAAATATATGTTGTTTTCTCATCGGATCCTCACTTGATTTGGTCGTGGCGGTTGCCCATGTACAGCCAGAGCATGGGCTCGTCCGTAGCGTTGATCGAGCTGTGCGGGACTTTTCTGTTCGGCGGGATCAGGAAGGCTTCGCCCGGCTCCTGGTGGAGGAGGCGGTTGCCGAACAGCAGGAGGCTCGTGCCCTTGAGCTGGCACCAGATCTCCTCGCAGCCGGAGCCGTGGACGTGGGGCTGGGCGATATCGAACCGGTCGATGGAGACTATGGCGAAGCCCATCGGATTGGCGAACTTGGGCGCCGTGTCCCAGCCGAACCCGCGCCCGATGTGGGCCCAGTGCATGCCGATGCTGGGAACGGAGTTGTGGTAATCCCCCACCGAGATCATTTTGTTAGGGACGAACCCGGGACTGGTTCCCTCAACGACCATGATCGTTTCAAGGAAATGGTCCGTCGGATTAAGGAAACGGAACTCGATCCCGGCCGGGATGAAAACGGCCGTGCCGTCGCTGATTTCGGCCGACTTGCCCCCTGCTTCAACGCGCCCCGCGCCTCCGCAGACATAGATGAAAACCTGCTCGTCGGCGCTCTTGAACGGCTGGGTGTTGCAGCGCGGCTCCAGGGCAGCCCGCTTGTAGGCCTTGATGTATTTCAAGACCGCCCCGCGCTTGGGCGGGTTGAGCGGGTCACCGGGCGTCAGGATGTCGCGTTCGATGAACCCGCCGTGGCCTTCGTAGGGCACCGAATTGCGCCAGTGGTTGATATAGAGGTACACGTCCGTGTCCAGGCCGGGATGGCGGTGGTTGGACAGCGCNNCAAATGATAGATTTCCGTCATCTTGGGGCCGGCTTTGAACTTGAAGAGGCACTGCTCGAGCGGGGTGCCGAGGATCGGGATTTTTTCCACAAGTCCCGCGCCCATCCCCGCTTCGGCCATGGTCTTGAGGTAAAGGATGCGCGAGGAATCGAAACCCATGATCTTCGTCCCTACGAGATCGGCCGCCAAAGGATCGCGGCTGGCCAGGGCCAGGCGGGTGTCGAGCGGCGTGCCCCAGGCCGGGCCGCGGCCCTCCATCGACTCGAAGCCGTCGATGACGGCCAGATCGGGCCAGACCCGCTGGGCCATATGGAAAAGATTGAAGTGCATGATGTCCGTGAGGGACTTCTCCGCGCCGTGGAGATAGCCCTTGTCGCTCTGTTTGTAGTCGTTGACCGGGGCGGCCATNNACCGGTTGGGGGACCTGGTCCTTGGTGAAGACATAATAGGGTTTCCAGACGGGCGAGGCGTTGAGGTCGACGACCGTGACGCCGAATTCCTTTTCGAGCGCGTAGTAACCGTTGGCTTTGAATCCGTCGGCGGTGTTGAGGACGCCGGATTCGGCCACCATGATCGGCTTGCGGCAGCGCGGCTTCAAAAATTCGAGCACGGCCCGCACGGCATCGGCATGCGTGATGGCCAAGGGGTTCTTGTCCACGGCCATGTTGGGCTTGATGAGCACTCTCTTCTTGCCGTCGACGGCCGCCCAGACGTCGTTTTCGATGAGCTTCAACGCTTGATGAATGATCTCGCGGCGGTCATTCCCTTTAACCAGGCTGACCGTCGCGGGAGAGGCGGGAACGATCGGCGCGCCCATCCTAAGCGAAGGTAGTCCGCCGCGCGGCAGCGTCCGGCCAAAACCGCCGGCACTCATAGCCCCGGCGCCGAGAGCGCCCAAGCCGGCTATTCGCAGGAATTTGCGCCGTCCGCAAGGTTCATCGATTTTCATCATGGGGGCATCCTTATTGCCGGCAGCCGAAGAACAGCCACAGGGGGGCTTCGCCGCCGGGATTGATCGAGCTGTGCGGCACTTTGTTGTTGGGCGGGACAAGAAAAGCCCAGCCCGGCTCGTGGGCGAAGAGCCGGTTGCCCAAAAAGAGCAGGCTGCGGCCCTTGAGCTGGAGCCAGATCTCTTCGGTCGGCGCCGGATGCGTATGCGGCTGGGCGATGTCGAACGCATCCATGGAGACGACGATAAAGCCCATGGGGTGGGCGAATTTCGGATCGACGTCGTACGTGAAGGGAATTCCCACGTGGGCCCAATGGGCGCCCAGGATGGGCTTGGTGTCGCGATACCGGCCGACCGAGATCCGCGCGGCCGGCACGAAATCGACGGGCGTCTCCTCGGCGGCCAGGAAAAGCTCCAGCGGGGCGGAACTCGGGTTGTTCAAGCGATAGGAAATCCCCGCCGGGATGACGATGGCCATCCCTTCTTCGAGAACGACCGCCCGGCCGCCGGCTTCCAGCCGCCCGGCGCCGTTCCAGATATACAGGAAAACCTGTTCCCGGGCGTCGCGGTATTCGCGCGTGCCCGCCCCGGGGCCCAGCTCGGCTCGGTTGTACGTCTTCAGGTAGCGCAGCACGGCCCCTTTTTGGACGGGTTTGAAGGGATTGCCGGGCTTCAGGATTTCCCGCTCGACCAGGCCGCCGTGCCCTTCTTGGGGCGGGGAATTCCGCCAGGTGTTGAAGTACATCTCGACGTCGGTCTCGACGCCGGGATGGCGGCGGTTGGAGAGAGCGTCTTCACGATACGAAGGATCGGGCTCGACGACTATTTTTTGTTGTCCGCCCGGGGACAGCGCGGCGAAGGCGGCGAACAGGGCCGCAAAAATCAAACGACGTGATAATCGGGGCACGGCGAATCTTACCAACGGTTTGTATCACATTGAAAAAAAGGAAGTCAAACATCCGGCTCTTTTAGTCTCCCTTCGGATTGACCGTGTTTTGTTCCACCATGAGCACAACGGTCTTTTCCCGGGCCCTGGTGCGGTGCAGGACCTGACGGGGGACGGTATATCCTTGCTGGGGCCGAAGCTCCACGGTTTCCGCTTCGAGATCCAGAAGAAGCGTCCCTTCCAGCACGAAAAAGAGCTCGTCCTCCCGTTCATGCTTGTGCCAATGGAACTCGCCTTCGAAGATGCCCAGGCGGACGATGCAGTCGTTGACCTCGGTCAGATTGAAATTGACCCACTTTTCCTTGTTTTGGAGCACGAGACGGGGTACGTCGATGATTTGGGCTTGGCCGAATTTCGGGCTCATTCTTCATCTCCTGAGGGGTGGGCGACCGCTTTTCCGGGCTGCGGGCCTAATGATAGAATACGATGGCTGTATGGATCAAGAAATTATGGCCATAGGGAGACACGGATGAAAAAATTCAAGGTCGGAGTGATCGGGACGGGCTACATCGGCATGGTTCATTTGGAAATATTGCGCCGCATCGTCGGGGCCGAGGTCGTCGCCATCGCCGAACCCAACGCGGCCCTGGCCCGGAGCGCCGCCGGGAAGCTGGAGATCCCCAAGATCTACGCCGCGGCGGACGAGCTGTTGGCAGATCCGGCGGTTGAGGTCGTCCACAACTGCGCCCCCAACAACGTCCACTTCGACATCAATAAAAAGGCCATCGCCGCCGGCAAACAAGTCCTCTCGGAAAAGCCCCTGTCCCTCGACGCGCGGGAATCGGCCGAGCTCGTCAGGCTGGCCGATCAGCATGAGACGCTGACGGCCATCAATTTCTGTTACCGCTATTATCCGGTCGTCCAGGAGGCTGCCGCCCGCGTCCGCCGCGGCGATCTGGGCGACGTCCGCGCCTTTGTCGGACATTTCCTCCAGGACTGGCTGTTCTATGACACGGATTATTCCTGGCGTCTGGACCCCGCCGCGGCCGGCCGGGCCAACGTCATTGCCGACCTCGGCAGCCACTGGTGCGATCTCGTCCAGTTCATCACCGGGCAGAAAATCGTCGAGGTCATGGCCGATCTCCACACCTGCATTCCCAGGCGGAAAAAGCCCAAAGCCGGCCCGCTCTCCTTCAGCAGCCGGCGCGATTTCGAATACGACGAGGTCGAGATCAAGCTGGACGACTACGCCGCCCTATTCCTCAAACTGGAAAACGGCGCCCATGGCAATTTCACAACCTGCCAGGTCTGCGCCGGGAAGAAGGTCGACCTCGAGCTGCAGATCTTCGGCTCCAAGGAGTCCTACGCCTGGAGTCACGTCCATCCCAACGCCCTCTGGGTGGGCCACCGCGAGCGCGGCAATGAGACCTTTTACGAATCGAGCCAGCTTCAGGCCGAAGAGACCGGGAAATACGCCACCCTGCCCACGGGGCATCCGATGGGCTATCACGACGCCGTCTACAATCTCTTCCGGGATTACTACGCCGCGATGGAAGCCCGGCGGGACGGCCGGCCTTATGAAGTCACGTTCCCGAATTTCCACACCGGGCACGAAGAGATGTGTGTCATCGACGCCGCGGTGGCCTCATCCCAGGCCGGACATTGGGTGAAAGTCCAAGCCTGAAAACCGCAACTCAAAAAAAACCCGCCCCCGCCGCCTTGACACCCGGCGAAGCCGGGGGCTATATTCGGGCTCTGGTTTTAAACCCATGAGCCCCCTCTTTACGCTCTTTTCATTCGTCCGCCCCTATCGGAAGCGTGCCGCCGCCGCACTCTTCGGCTTGTGCCTGCTCGTCGTCATGGATCTGGCCATCCCCCGCCTCATTCAGAGGATCATCGACCAGGGGATCGCCCGCCACAACCCCGGCATCGTCGTCCGGACGGCCCTTTTGATGCTCGGCATTTCGGTCCTGAGCGCCGCCATCGCCGTCTTCAACAACATCCTGTCGGTGCAGGTCGGAGAAGGAGTGGCCCGCGACCTGCGCCAGGCGCTATTCCGCAAGATCCAAACCTTTTCCTATGGCGACCTGGATCGGATGAAGACCGGTCTCCTCATTGTCCGCTTGACCAGCGACACGGCCGCTCTCCAGCGCCTGACCCAGGTCTCCTTGCGCATCGGAACGCGGGCCCCGCTATTGATGATCGGGAGTCTGATCCTGATGGTCCGGACAAGCTCCAGCCTGGCCCTGACCATGTTGCCGCTTCTGGCGGTGACCTCGGCCATCCTGGTCCTCTTCGTCCTGAAAATGGAGCCCCTGTTCCGGACCGTCCAGCAAAAGCTGGACCGGCTCAACACCGTCCTGCAGGAGAACATCGCCGGCGCCCGCCTGGTCAAAGCCTTCGTCCGGGCGGATCGCGAGGACGCCCGCTTCGGCGCGGCTAACGAGGAGCTGACCGCCCGTTCGATCCGGGCCATGAAGTTCATGTCCACCCTTTCGCCGGCTCTGACCGTCTGCATCAACATCGGCATGGTCCTGGTCATCGGCGTCGGCGGGCGGCAGGCCATCGCCGGCGGCATGTCGATCGGCCAGATCGTGGCCTTCACCAACTACCTGCTGACGACCATGACCCCGCTCATCATGATGACCATGCTCTCCAACGTCTGGGCCGGCGGATTGGCCTCGGCCAAGCGCGTCCGGGAGGTTTTGGAGACCGTCCCCGAGGTGCAAGATGCGCCGGACGCGGCGGATCTGCCCGCGGGCGTTTCTCCTCACGTTGGTTTTGATCATGTTTCGTTCCATTACCGGAATGGGAGCGGTGCCGCGGAAGAAAAGAGACGGCCCGCCGCGATCCTCGAAGATATCGACTTTTCCGTCGAAGCCGGCCGGACCGCGGCCATCCTGGGCGCGACCGGGTCGGGCAAATCCAGCTTGGTCCTGCTTGTGCCCCGGCTTTATGACGTCACCGCGGGAAGCGTCCGCATCAACGGCGCGGACGTCCGGGGTCTCCGACGGGCGTCCCTGCTCGGCTCCATCGGACTCGTTCCCCAGGACACCATCCTTTTCTCCGGCACCGTCCGCGATAACATCCGCTTCGGCCGTCCGGACGCCGCGGAGGCGGACGTCGAAGCCGCGGCCAGGACGGCCCAGGCCGACGAATTCATCCGGACCCTGCCGCAGGGCTACGACAGCCGCGTGGAGGCCCGGGGCACGAATTTTTCCGGGGGGCAGAAACAGCGGCTGGCCATCGCCCGGGCCCTCCTTCTCCGCCCCCGGATCCTGATTCTCGATGACAGCACCAGCGCGGTGGACATCGAAACGGAAACGCGCATTCAGGAAGGCCTGGCGGCGGACGACCCGACGAGGATCACCCTGGTCGTGGCCCAACGCATCAGCACGGTCCTTAACGCCGATACGATCATCGTTCTGGACAAGGGCCGTGTCGCGGCCCAGGGACGCCATGGCGATTTGATTAAAACCAGCCCGATCTATCGGGAAATCTACGAATCGCAGCTGGGCGGAGAGGCGCCTTGAGCCGCCCGGAGGGGGGTATGTTCTCCGCCGGCGCACTCGACCGCGGTTTTTATGCGCGGTCGAGTGCGGCGGACAAGGACCCCCAAGCAGAGCTCGGGGCCCCCTCCGCCGTCCGCGCGGTCATGCAGCCGCCGCGTCATGGCGCCGTCGGCCGGATCGAGAAGGCCCGCCATCCCCGCCGGGCCTTGACCCGGCTGTTCTTCTACCTGGCCCCGTTCAAGGTTGTTCTGGGCTTGGTCCTGATCCTGGTTTTGGCTTATACCGCCCTGGGCCTGGCCGGACCCTATCTCATGGGTGTAGCCATAGATCGGTTCATCGCCGTAAAAAAGGTGGATGGCCTGACGACGATCGCCCTGGCCATGCTCATCGTCTATGTCCTGAACAACCTGTTCCAAGCCTGGTCCGGATGGATCATGTCCGGCGTCTCGCAGAAATCCCTGCGGAACCTTCGCCAGGACCTCTTCCAGCGCCTGCAAGCCCTGCCCCTGGCTTTTTTCGACCGCAATCCGGCGGGCGAGCTGATGAGCCGCCTGACCANNACCAACGACATCGACGCCATCAATCAGGCCGTCTCCCAGAATATCACGACACTCCTGGCCAGTGTCCTGTCCATGGGCGGCATCCTGGCGGCTATGTTCATCCTCAACCCCGGCCTGGCCCTGGCCTCCCTACTGGTCGTCCCGATCATGGCCTGGTTCGCCCAGTTTGTGGCCCGCTACACCCGCAAGGGGTTCCGCGAGCTGCAAAAGGCCTTGGGCGAGTTGAACGCCTTGGAGGAGGAGTCGATCAGCGGTCTCAAAGTGATCGGCGCCTTCCGCCGCAACAATTCCGTGATGGCCGATTTCCAGGTGCGGAACCAGGCGGTTTACAAGGCCGGGGTGGCGGCCAACTCCTACGCCCTCCTGTTGATGCCGCTGTCGAATGTGCTGGGCAATTTCTTCGTCATCGTCCTGGCCGGCCTAGGCGGCTGGCTGGCCTTGCGGGGGCTGGTCTCCGTCGGGCTCATCGCCACCTTCATCGGCTACGGGCAAAACTTCATCAGCCCTTTGCGCCAGCTGGCCAACATGTACAATTCCATCCAGGCGGCCCTGGCCGGAGCCGAGCGCGTTTTCGAGATCATCGACACGGCGCCGGAGCCGGACGCAGCGGCGGGCTCCGCCCCTCCGACGGCGGTGCGCGGGCATGTCTCTTTCGAGCACGTGGATTTCTCCTACATACCCGGCCAGCCCGTCATCCGGGACATGTCACTGGAGGCCCTCCCGGGGCAAACCATCGCCCTGGTCGGCCCGACCGGCGCGGGAAAGACGACGATCATCAACCTCCTGACCCGCTTCTATGAGATCGATAAGGGCCGCATCGCCATCGACGGCCGAGACATCCGCGATATGCCCAAGGCCGGCCTGCGCCGCCTGCTGGGGCTGGTCCTGCAGGACACCTTCCTCTTCGCCGATACGGTAATGGAAAACATCCGCTACGGCCGGCTCGAGGCAACGGATGAAGAATGCATCAAGGCCGCCCGGATGGCCGAGGCGGACCACTTCATCCTGCGGCTTCCTCTGGGATATCAGACCAACCTCTCCGAGCGGGCCTCCAACCTCAGCCAGGGCCAGCGCCAGCTCCTGGCCATAGCCCGGGCCATCCTGGCCGATCCGGCCATCCTGATCCTGGACGAGGCCACGAGCAGCGTCGATACCCGCACGGAAGCCCGCATCCAGAAGGCCCTGCTGACGCTGATGAAAGGACGGACGAGCTTCGTCATCGCCCATCGCCTCAGCACCATCCGCGAAGCGGACCGGGTCGTGGTCATCGACAAGGGGGCCGTCGTCGAGGAAGGGACGCACCGCGAGCTGCTGGATAAAAAAGGGTTCTACGATCATCTTTACCGGAGTCAATTCAAAGGGCTGGCGATTTAATAACCCGCCGGAGCACGGCCCGCTTGTTCAGGGCAGCAAAAAGAAGGCAATGGCCAGGATGAGATAGACGCCCATCATGGCCGCTCCCTCCAGCCAGTTTGATTCCCCATCGGACGAGACCAGGACCGTAATGAGCACGCCCGCTCCCAGGGCCATCAGTTCGAAGGGATTAAAAACCAGCGTCAGCGGATGGCCCAGGAGCAGGCTGACGAAAACAAGCAGGGGGGCCACGAAGAGGGCGATCTGCAGGCTGGACGAGACGGCGATCTCCACCCCCAGATCCATTTTGTTGCGATGGGCCATCTGGACGGCCACGAAATGCTCGGCGGCATTGCCCACGATGGGGATGAGAATGATGCCCAGGAAGAACTCCGAGATATGGAAGCTGCTGACGACGTGCTCTACCGCGCCGACAAGGAACTCGCTCAGGACGACGACGCCGACGGTCGCGGCCCCCAGCAGAACGAGGGTACTGCGGAGCGACATGCCGGGATGGCGGCGGGTTTCCGTGTCCGGCTCATAGGAGATCGGGCTCTTGGCCGAGCCGAAGGAATACAGCAGACCCAAGGCGTAGAGAGCCATCATGACGATGGCCACGCCCAGACTGAGGGCTTCCACTTTCGGACTGGAGTCGCTGCCGATCGTTTGGCCGAAGAACGAGGGGATGACCAGGGCCAAAACGGCCAGAGTCAGGAGGACGGCGTGATTGCCCGCCCGGCGGCGGTCGAATTTCTGGGGGCCGTTCTTCCGCCCGCCGACGAACATGGCCATGCCCAGCACGAACAGCAGATTGCCCAGGATCGATCCGGTGATGGAGGCCTTGACCAGTTCGAGAAAGCCGGCCTTGATCGCCACCAAAGTGATGATCAGCTCGGCCGCATTGCCCAAGGTGGCGTTGAGAAGCCCTCCGATCCGGGGGCTGGTATATGTGGCCAGCGCTTCGGTGGATTGTCCGATCAGCCCGGCCAGGGGGACGACTCCGATCGCCGAAAAAATGAAGACCCAGAGATCGCCCCAACCGGCATATTTTGCGGCGATGACGAAGGGAATCGTCACCAACAAAAACAGGAGCGGGTTTTCAGCCAGGATCTTGCGGATGCTCTTCAGGGCCATCATTTTCCTCGCAGGTCCGCCGCGATTATAGCCGAGATGGGCCGTCCGGGTCGATCACCCCTCCAATGAATTCACTTCGGTCAACGCCGTGGATCAATCCAAAGAGATCCGGCAGGTCTTGATTTCGTTGGGGCGCAGGCGGAAGGCGACCGGGGAGTCAAGCCTTGGAATTGTCGATCTTATGGCCTGGACATTGTGACCCCCCTCGTTGACTTTCAAGCTCGATCGGCATATAAAAAGCCTCAGCATTATAAAAATAAAGCCTTGTCCGAATCGCCAGACGGGCCGGGTTGGAATAAATCACTTTCCCCAAAAAGCCGATGAATATGATTATGGGTTCTAAAAAGCTCTCGCCCATCATCCGAGCAGGGATCCCCTTGGCCGGCCTGATGATCGCCACGCTGCTGGCTTCGGCGGCCTGTTCAATAGAAAAACTGGCGCTTAATAAAGCCGCCGACATGCTGAGCGGCTCGTCGGGCAACGACGTTTTCACCAAAGACAACGATCCCGATTTCGTCGGTGACGCCCTGCCCTTCGCCATCAAGTTCTACGAATCGCTGCTGGCGTCCGTTCCCAATCACGCGGGACTCCGCTTACGCACCGGCAGTCTATACATCATGTACGCCAACGCTTTTCTTCAGACCCCGGCCGACATGATGCCCAAGGAGGAGGCGCCGCGAAAGGACCGGCTTTTGCAGCGGGCCAAAAACCTGTACTTGCGCGGCCGGGACATCCTCCTCGTCGGTCTGGAGAAGAAAAACCCTCTCCTGCGGGCGCAACTGAAGGAACGCCGCTATCCGCAGGCGCTGGCCGCCTTCAAGCCCGAGGATGCCCCTTCCCTATACTGGGCCGCGGCGGGCTGGGTGGGGGCTTTCGCCATCGATCCGGGAGACCAGACGCTGGGCATCACTCTGCCCCAGGCGGCCGCGCTGATGGATCAGGTCCCTCGGCTCGATCCCCGGTTCGCCCCGGTGATGGTCAACGATTTCTATATTCTTTATTACGGCTCCCTTCCCGATTATATGGGCGGAGATCCGCGGAAAGCGCGCGATTACTTCAATAAGGCCGTGGCCGCTTCAGGAAACCGCGACACGTCTCCGTTCCTGGCCTTGGCCGTGACAGTATCCCAAAATGATCAAAACGTCACCGAATTCAAGTCCCTTTTGCAGAAAGTCCTGGACTACGATCCCAATACGGCCCCGGAAAACAGGCTCATCAACATTCTCAATCAGAGAAAAGCGCGTTGGATGCTGGAGCATATCGGGGATTTTTTCCTGCTGGACGAAGCCGGAGACGGTTCGAAAAAGAAGGAAGCATAAAATGATTGACCGATCGAAACGGGTATTTCTTCCGCTGCTCTTCTTGTTCCTGACCTCCGGCCTGAATGCCGCGGTCATCAAGATCGGCAGCATCGCCCCCGGCCGATCCATCTGGGACAAGGCCTTGAACGACATGGCCCTGGAATGGGCCAAGATCAGCGGCGACGCCGTCCAGGTCAAGATCTATCCGGGCGGGATCGTCGGCGGCGAATCCGACATGCTGACCAAAATGCGGCTGGGCACGCTCGGCGGCGGCGTTTTCACCAACATCGGCATGACCGCCATCAACCCCGATTCGGTGGTCTTCAATACGCCTTTCCTGATGAATACCGACCAGGAATTCAATTTCGTCTTCGACCGGTTGAAGCCCGATTTCGAGAAGCAGATCGAAGCCAAAGGTTTCAAGGTGATCTTCTGGACCCTCATCGGCTGGGAGTATTTCTACTCCAAGAACCCGGTCCTCTATCCCGAGGACATGAAGAAGGAAAAGCTGTCCTTCACCACCGCGGGAGCGGAGATGGGGCACGCCTGGAAAAAAATGGGCTATCAATTGGTCCCCACCGATCTCAAGGACATGCTCATGGCCCTTCAAAGCGGTATTAATACGGCGTTTTACCTGCCGCCCCTGGTAGCCGGATCGGGCCAGTTTTTCGCGCTGGCCCCCCACATGCTCAACATGCGGCTGGCGCCGATCGTCGGCAGCCTGGTTTTGACGGACCGGGCCTGGAAAAGCATCCCCGATACTTTCCGCGAGGCGATGCTCAAGGCCGTCAGCCGGATCACCGAGCGGCTGTACCAGCAGACCCTGGACCTGGATAAAGAGGCCCTGAAAACCATGTCCGAGAATGGACTGATCATCCATGAGCCACCGGCCGATTCCTTGGCGAAATGGAGGGCGGCGGCCGCCGTCGGTATGGATGAATTGGTAGGCAAGGCTTTCTCCAAAGAGATCTACGACCGCATCGTGGCCCTTCTCCAGGAATTCAGAAAAACGCATGGAAAGTAGGTTCCTTCGTTTTCTTCATGCCGGCGAGAACGCGCTGGCGTATACGGCCCTCCTGTCCCTGGGCGTTTTTCCGTTTCTGGACGTGCTGGCCCGCCACCTATTCCATACCGACGTGCACAATTCCAACGGGTATCTCGTCCATCTCGTGCTGGTGACCACATTCCTCGGCGGGATGATCACGTCGCGGCTCAAGAAACATCTGACCTTGTCGGTGGAAATGCCTATCAAGGAACCCTTGCGTTCGCTCATCCACACGCTGGTCAAGGTCCTCTGCGCCGCGATCGCCCTGGCCTTCGCCTGGAGCACGCTGGCTTTTGCCCTCAACGGATTCGAGCCGGGGAAAAAAATCGGCGTCGTCCCCCTGCGCTGGATTCTCCTGGTCATGGTTCTTGGCTACCTGGTCATGGGCGTCCGCTTCCTCTTCGGAGAGGACCG
>PMCY01000250.1:17584-22524 GCA_003154255.1 Candidatus Aminicenantota bacterium
CAGGGCTCGCCCCTGGAAATCATGCCCAACCAGGCTTACACGATGCTGACCGGCTATTCCATCGCCGCCATCCCGCTGTTCGCCCTAACCGGCTTCCTTCTTTCGGAAGACAAAGCCGGGGCCCGGTTGATCAAGTTTTTTCGGGCCCTCTTTTCCTGGTTCCCCGGCGGACTGGCGGTCGTGGCCATCCTGGTCTGCGCATTCTTCACCACCTTCACGGGCGCCTCGGGCGTGACCATCCTGGCCATGGGCGGCCTGCTGTCCACCATCCTCCTGGGCAGCGGATACAGCCGCCCGTTCACCGTGGGGCTGCTGACAGCCTCGGGCAGCATTGGACTGCTCTTCCCTCCCAGCCTGCCGGTGATCATCTACGGCGTCACGGCCCAGATCAGCGTCAAGGACATGTTCCTGGGCGGCGTCCTGCCGGGAATGGCCCTTGTCGCCGGCATGGTGACTGTGGGCATCGTCTACGCCGTGCGCCATGACGTGGAGCGCCATCGATTCCAATTCCGGGAAGCGCTCACCTCCTTCCGCGAATCAATCTGGGAAATCCTCCTGCCCTTGATCATTTTCGTCGGCTATTTCGGCATCCCGGAGGCCCTGGTCAAGCGGTTCGCGGTCGTGGTNNTGTCCGCGCCGTCTTGGATCGTCATCGGCGCCGCGGCGGCGGGGTCGGCGATCTATGGATTCGCCGTCGCCCAAGTCCTAGGCGGACAGGAAAACGGCGAATTCAAGGCCTTCCCGGTCCTGGCCCGTTTCCTGGGCCGGACGGCCGGACTTCTTCTCCTGTTCATCGGGACCGCCAGCATCAACCTGACCCTGGTGGAAAGCGCGGCGATCGCCACGGTCTATACGCTTTTCGTCCAGCTGGTCATCCGCCGGGACCTGAAGATCAGGGATCTTTCCAAGGTCATGGCCAAATGCCTGCCCATCATCGGGGGGGTTTTGACCATCCTGTCTCTGGCCAACGGCTTATCCTATTACCTCATCGATTCCGACATCCCGGTGAAGCTGACGACCTGGGTCCAGGCCGCCGTCACGTCTAAATTCGTCTTCCTGCTCCTGTTGAACCTGGTGCTGATCGTCGTCGGTTGTTTCCTGGAGATTTATTCCGCCATTCTGGTGGTCGCTCCCCTCATTTTTCCGCTGGGGCACGTTTTCGGAATCAATCCCGTTCACCTGGGGATTATTTTTCTGGCCAGCCTGGAGCTCGGTTACCTCATGCCGCCCGTGGGCCTGAATCTCCTTCTTTCTTCCTATCGTTTCAACGAGCCGGTGGCCCGGGTGGCGAAACATACCTTCAAGTTCCTCCTGATCCAGCTGGCGGCGGTCCTCTTGATCACCTATCTGCCGATTCTGACGACCGTCCTGCTGAAAAAATAGAGCTCTTTCATTCGGCGCCCGAGACGGCGAATACGATCCGGAAAATCCGGGACGACCCCTTTTTCTCTTGAGCAAGGGTTGTGCTCGGGAATATTCCGGTCCGGTCCCTCCATTGCCGATTTTTCCAGGAACATCGATATTCATGAACAATACAGGTTGGGTTATTTATGCTGGAGATGAAAAAAGAAATAAACCGCGGAGAAGCAAAGAAAAACGCAGGGTAATCGCGCCCAAAGCCGCCGGAGGAATTGAAGAAGCCGATGGAGAGAATCGAGAAAAGAAAATCGACCCCGGCCTCTCCCGGATGGCAGAGATATGTGTCCGATTTTACCAGCCGCTTGACCCGCTATTTTCCCAAGACGGGCGCGCGCTTCCTGAACGCAGTGTTGCTACCGGTAATAGGCAGCCCGTTCCTCGTCGCCCTTTCCAAGCATCACCAAAAAAGAGAAATCCAACGTTGCCATTCCTTCCACCGTTTCCTGATCGTGCCGGATTGCCATATCGGCGACTCGATGATGACCCAATCCGCGGCCACGGCCATCCGGGACTTTTTCCCCGACGCGGAGGTGGATTATGTCGTCAATAAAACCGCCTTTTCTTTGATCGAAGGAAATCAGGATCTAACCAGGGCCATCCCCCTATTTTCCGGAAGTTCCTTCCTTTCGCCGGCCGAGAAGAGCGCCCTTCGCCGTCTCCTGGCGGAGGGACGATACGATTTATGTCTGAGCTTTTCACCTTTCCTCAAACGCGGCGAGATCAACTCTAACGGTACGGTTTTCCTCGATTTTATGATCCGCACCCCTATGATCATCTATAATGAAAGACGCCCCGCTGCCATCAACCATTTTATTCGTCAACAGTACGATTTCACCCACGAAGCCCTGGCCTTGATCTCCCGGCCGGCGCGAACCGATGTTTTCAACGGCGTCAGCATTCAACTGTCCGATACGGCCGTTGATCAATCCTTCCGGTTTGCCGCCGAATGCGGGCTCTCCCGAACGCTGCCGGTCGTCTTCTTCAACCCCGACGGGGCCTTCCGGTTCACCCGAATTCCTTTCGATAAGCAAGCCGCGCTATTGAAACGGATCGCGCTGTCCAAAGTCTCCGTTCTTCTCGGAGAAGGCCACACCGAAAAGGGCATCGGGCTGCGCTTGAAAGAATCCCTGCCGCTTCCCGCTCGTGCCCGCGTCCATATCGTCCCCGCTTCGCTTTCCCTGGAAGCCTTTGCGGGCCTGATTGATCTTTCCGATGTGTTCGTCTCCGGCGATACCGGGCCGCTGCACGTGGCCGCGGCGCGAAAATATTCCCGCACCAAGCGCTTTGTTTTCCGCAATCGGACGGCGATCCTTTCCATTTTCGGAGCCACTCCCGCCCGGATGTCGGGGTACGATTCCCATCGGCCGGGTTTTCTTCCGGCTCACCAAGACGCCCCGTCCTGGTGTTATGTCGCCGGGAGCCCCTGCCGCAACATCACCTGCTTGGACAAGATGTTGAAAACGTGCCCGACGGTCCGCTGTTTTGAGCAGATGGATATCGAAGCCCTGGCCGGGCGGGTTGAGGCCTATACGGAGACGCTGACCCGGTCAGACCCCGGCCGCCGCTTGGCCGAGAACGCTTGATGGGAACGCTCTTTCTTTTCCTGCTGGCCATGAGCTTAGGCTTCCTGACGGCCATACCCGTCGGAGGCTCTCAAATCGAAGTCGCCAAGCGAGCCATCCATGGCCACCTGCGGTCGGCGGGGCTGGTCATTCTCGGTTCGGTCTCCTCCGACGTCATGTACGGCGTCATCTCCCTTTACGGCCTGGCCCCTTTCCTGAAAATCCGCTGGGTCATGGCCGCCTTCAATGCCGTTGGGGCAATCGTCTTGTGGGTCCTGGCCTACGTCACTCTGAAACAGAGCCGCAAATCTCAACAGCCGGATATAAAGAGCTCGTCGCTGGGCCGCGGCCGGCGGGCTTACCTCACGGGGTTTTCGCTGGCCGTCACCAATCCTCAAATGATTCTGACCTGGTTGTATGGAGTCGTGCTGGCCAAGCATCTGGGATTGGTTACTCCCTTTACGAACGGTTTAAAAGCCGTCTTTATCGCCGGCGGAGCGATCGGGTTGGGCGCCTATTTGATCATACTGGGTTTTGTCTTGCATCGTCTGAAGCATTTCATTCCCGTCCGGGCGCTGGAAAAAATTTATTTTTGGCTTGGAATCGTTCTCATATTTTTATCGTTTTTCTTTGTTTACAACGCCGTTCGATATTTTTCCAGCGCGGTCTGACCGAAATCCATCCCCCAAACGAAGAAGAGCGAAGCCGACGCGACGACCGCTTGGAAGGATGTTCGCGCCGANNGCCTTGGATTTGTCCAGGGGGATCCGAAAGGTCTTGATCTCATTGGGACGCAGTCGAAAAACGACCGGCTTTTCGAACCCGGCCAAGCGGAGCGTTCCTCCAGCCGCCCGCCCCTGCAGCTCGACCAGCCGCAGGATGAACGCGGAATCCCGCTCGGCCATCTTGAAGACCGTCACGGCCGCATCGGGCGAGGACACGACGGCGAACGAAGGCACGCTTTTGACCGGACCTTTGTGCCGGTCGGTCAGGGCGACGAGCGGGGCCATTCCGAAAGCCTCGGCCCGGCGGGCGATGTCCGCTTCTCTCCAATCGCCGACATGGGGGACCAGGGCATACGAAAACTCGTGGATACCGGTGTCGATCATCCGGTAGCCCTCGCTCAAATCGAGCTTGACCGGCATATGGTGCGACCAGGCCGTGCTGTGCAGCACGGTCAGCCGGATCTCGCCGTCCTTGACGTCGACGCCGCATTTGGAGTCGTTGAGCAAGGCCAAGCCGAAGGCGCCGCCGTAGTCCATGCCGCTGACGTCCAGCCAGGTCTGCACGGGCTCCTCCTCGCCCTTCATGGGCCGCTTGATGAAACCATAAGGAACGGAGTAGGTCGATTCGCCTTTGGTGATCGCCGTGGGAAAGCCGAGCTTGAGAACCTGATACGACTCGTGCCAATCGACGCTCACGCGGACATAAACTTCGGGGCGGTCGCGGTAGAGGGTGAAGTCCTGGGTGACGGCGGATTTTCCATAGACCGTCCGGACCTGGATGCGTCCGCGCTCCGGCCCCTCTTCGAAGGATCGGATCTCGGCCCGGCCAAAGCGGCCCAGCTCCTTGTTATAAGACGTCGTATGGTGGCCCCAGGTATCGTCTTCGTCGGCCAGGGCGATCGGAACGGCGGCCGGGGCCCGCAGGTATTCGCGCCCGGTTTTCTTGTCGAAATAGGACACGATCGAACCGGACTCGGGGTCGAAGACCAGCTTGACCTGCGCGTTTTCCAGCATCCGGCGGCCGACCGCAACGCCTTCCCGCGGCGATTCTTGGGACTTGGCCGGCGGCGCGGGCGCGCTGAAATCCAGGACGTAAAGGGCGCATCCCAACGGGGGGAAATCGTCCTGAAAGACGATGCGGATGCGGTCGTCGACCTTCACCCCGGCCGTGCGGGTTTCCTGAAAGGGGATCTCCGGACCGCCGACCCGACGCAGCATCGGCCTGCCGGCGCCG
>PMCY01000216.1:0-7747 GCA_003154255.1 Candidatus Aminicenantota bacterium
AGGCCGGCGGGGCCCTCGACTGGAAAAAACTCATTAAAGTCATGGAGGACATTCAAATGACCGAAGACGCTAAAAAAACATGGGCCAAGCACTACTCCGAATCCGAGATGAAGGAATTCGAGGAGATCGGCAAGAAGTACACGCCCGAGATGATGGAGGCCTATCAAAAGAAATGGGCGGCCCTCATCGAGGAGGTCAAAGCCCACCTGAAGGAGGACCCCGCGAGTAAAGCGGCCCAATCGCTGGCCAAGCGCTGGAAAGAGCTGCTGAACGAAGGCTACGGCGGCCATCCCGGTTTGCAGAAGAAGATCGGGGCCGCCTACCAAGCCGAATGGAAGGCCGGAAACACGTCCGGCCCATCCATGCCGTTCGGCCCGGAGATCTGGGATTTCATCCACAAGGCTATGGAAATCTCAAAAACGACGTGTAAATAATACCGGGGCCGGGCCTTCTCCTCAGCGAGGGGCCCGGTCTTTTATTTAAGCCCGTCGAGGACGGCCTTCTTCAAACCGGGATGGATCTTAACGCCGGCCGCATCCGCCCGGTCGAGGAAGTCCTTGGCCTCGGCGAACCGCCTGGCCGCATAAAGCAGGTTGACCAGGTTGTTGTACGAATTGGCGTGGGACGGGTCGGTGGCGATCGCATCCTTAAAGCTCGCCGCCGCCTCGTCATAGCGTTTCAGCTTGAAAAAACAATTGCCGGTAAAATAATCATACTCGGCAGGGGCAGCGCCTTCCTTGCGGGCCAGATCGCCCTGGGTTTCCCTTTTCGTATCGTTCAGATTCTTATTATTCTCCAGGATCTGTCCGGTCAGGATGGCCTGGCGGCAGGCCGTCTTGGCCAGATCGGCTACCAGGATGGGCCCCAAGTCGGCCATGGCCTGGGCGTCGTCCATCTGCCTCATGATCTTTTCCGCCTTGAACTTCTCCAGAACCTCAACCAGACGGCCATAGCCCGAACGGGCCTTGCCCATGGCTTCAAGCGCCCCGGCGTAATCCGCTTGTTTATAGAGGATCTGAGCCCGGATGTAGCGGGCGACGTGATGATCGGGCACGCTTTCAAGACACTTGGCGATTTCGGCTGAGCAGCGGTCGATTTGACCTTGCTCCAGGGCTTTCTGGGCATTGGAAACGGTCGTCTCCAGGACTCGGTATTTCTGGATCAAGGGATAATCGGCCTGCGGGAGCGCCGCCGCAGCCGTAAAGACCGCCAGAACGGCCGCCGCCGGGAACTTCGCGGAAATCATCGCCTTTCTCATGGCAAACCCCTGCGCAAACGCCACTATTATTATACATCCGGACATCGAGCTTTTGGAAATCGCCGTCGTTTTAGGTAATATCTACCCGATGCGGAAACCCACCCGACCGGTCGCCCGCCCAAGGAGCCTTGTCATGATCAGAAAATCCCTGACGATTCTAATCGCCGCCCTCGTTTTCAGCGCGGGAATCGGGTTCGGCCGGTCTACGGAGAAGCGCGTGCCGACCGTCGACGAAATCATGGCTCTTAAATCGGCGGGCGGCGCCCGCATATCCCCGGACGGCAAATGGGTGGCCTATACCGTAACCGAAACGGATTTAAAACAAGATGCTTATATCACCCACATCTGGCTGGCCGACCCGGCCACGGGCAGGACCATTCAGCTGACACGCGGCGAAAAATCGTGCACCGGCCCGGATTGGTCGCCCGATGGGCGATGGCTGGCCTTCGTCAGCTCCCGTCTGGGCGACAAGAACCAGCTTTTCGCCATCAGCCCGGAAGGAGGCGAAGCCGTCTTGTTGACCAAGTCGGAAACGGCCGTCGGCAACTTCGCCTGGTCGCCTGACGGACGGACCATTGCCTTCTCCGCGGCCGAACCGGCGGCCAAGGAGGCCAAGGCCCGCAAGGACGCCTACGCCGACTTCGAAATCGTGCGCCGCGAATACACCCATACCCACCTCTTCACCTTCGATGTGGCCGCCGCCCTGCAGGACCCTCAACCGGGCCGGCAGCGCACGCGAGGGCATGAGTATACGGTCGGCGCCTTCGCCTGGTCACCGGACGGCCGGAAGATCGCTTTCAGCGGCCCGATCAATCCCGATCTCATTCAGGGCGGAACATCGGACGTCTACATCCTGGACACCGCCGCCGACGCGATCCGCAAGATCGTCTCAACGCCCGGGCCGGACAGCGTCCTCCAATGGTCACCGGATGGAAAATCCGTGCTTCTTTCCAGCGCCATGGGCAATCCCGATTATTTCACCGCCAACACCAGGCTGGCCCTCGTTTCCGCTGAAGGCGGCGCGCCACACTCGCTCACCGACGCCTTCGACGAGAGCCCCGGCTTCGTCGCCTGGACGGCGGACGGGATCTATTTCCAGGCCTCGCAGAGGACCGCGATCCATCTCTTCAAGCTCGATCCCGGAACGCTCCAGATCTCCCGCGTCACGAATCCGGACGCATTCATGGGCGGCTCGTTCTCCTTCGCCCGCGACGGCCGGATGATGGCCTTTTCGTCCGCATCGCCGACGACGCTGTCGGAGATTTGCGTTTCGGGCCGGGATTTCGCGCCGCGCGTTCTGACCGACATGACCGCCCAGGCCAGGCCGTTCCTGCTGGGCACACGGGAAGTCATCACCTGGAAGAGCCGCGACGGGACGATGATCGACGGCGTCCTGATCAAGCCCGCGGATTTTGATCCGGCCAAAAAATACGCTCTTTTGTGTATCATCCACGGCGGGCCGACGGGCGTCGACCGGCCGGCGCTCCTCTCCCCCGACGCCCGCTATTATCCGGCGGACATCTGGGCCGCATGCGGGGCGCTCATTCTCAAAGTCAACTATCGCGGCAGCGCAGGTTACGGCGAAAAATTCCGTAGGCTCAATTTCCGCAACCTGGGCGTCGGCGACGCCTGGGACGTTCTCTCGGGCGTCGATCATCTCGTCGGGAAAGGCTGGGTCGACCCGGCCCGGATCGGCTGCATGGGCTGGAGCCAGGGCGGGTACATCTCGGCCTTCCTGACGACGAATTCGGAGGCCTTCAAAGCCGTCTCGGTGGGAGCCGGGATCTCCGACTGGGCCACTTATTATTACAACACCGACATCACGCCCTTTACCATCAATTATCTGGGCGCCGATCCGGCAACCGATTCGGCCATCTACTTGAAGACGTCGCCCATGACCTCGATCAAGAAGGCCCGGACGCCGACCCTCATCCAGCACGGAGAACTCGACCGCCGCGTTCCCATCGCCAACGGCTACGAGCTGCGGCAGGGGCTGGAGGACCGCGGCGTGCCCGTCGAGATGGTCGTCTACAAGGGCTTCGGCCACGGCATCAGCAAGCCCAAATCGATGGCCGCGGTGATGAGGCACAACCTGGCCTGGTTCGGACACTACATTTTCGGCGATCCCAAGCCCGACCTGACTCTTCAGTAAAAAGCGGCCGGGTCCCGACATTCGGCATTTTTGCTTCAACCGAAAGAAAGTGAACAATATCCGAAATTCCAGGGGAAAAAATCCTGGAAGCGAAAGTGGAATAAATGACCGGGAGGATTTCGTCGAATGGTGAGACCTGACCCCTTGCTTTTAAGCGTGGTTGTGCCGGCCTACAACGAAGAGTCCCGGCTGGGGGCCACGCTGAAACGCATCCGCGAATACTTCGAGTCGCGCCCCTTCGCCGTGGAGATCATCGTCGTCGACGACGGCAGCACCGACCGGACGAGCGGAGTCGCGGCCGAAGCCTTGCGCGGGAGGCCTTCCGACCGGATTCTGCGCCGGGCGGAGAACCGTGGCAAGGGCGCATCCGTCAAGGAAGGCATGCTGGCCGCGGCCGGTGAATTGATCCTCTTCGCGGATGCCGATCTCTCGACCCCCATCGAGGAGATCGAGAAGATGCTTCCCGAGATCGAAAAAGGCGCCGATATCGTCATCGGTTCGCGGGCGCTCCATGGATCCGACATCCAGGTGCGGCAAAAGCGATTGCGCGAAATGATGGGCAAGACATTCAACGTCTTCGTCCGGGCCTGGGCCCTCGACGGGATCAGCGACACTCAATGCGGGTTCAAGCTGTTCAAGAGGGAGGCCGCCCGGGCGGTCTTCTCGGAGATCGGAACATGCGGCTTCTGCTTCGACGTCGAAGCGCTCTATCTCGGCCGCCGGCTGGGCTTTCGCATCGTCCAGGTGCCCGTCATCTGGCGCAATTCCCCCCTGAGCAAGGTCCGCATCGTCCGCTCCTCGGCGCGCATGTTCTGGGATTTGCTCGGCATCCGCCGGCGCCATCGCCGTCTCGGCGGGAAAGGGCGCCCCTCGTGAGCGATCGAAAAAAGCTCATCCTTCTGCTGTTGGCCGTTCTGGCCGTCCGGATCGCCTATCTCGGGCTGTTCCATGACCGTATCTTCAGCGGGCCTTCGACGCAATTCGAACAGGCCTTCGTGGCCATGGGACTTCTGGAGGGCCGGGGCGTCACGGTATACCGGGAGCCGCCCGCGGTCGTCGATCCGGCCAATCCCGCCCGCCTCCTCGATCCCGGTCGATATGCGATCGTCGACCCGGAACGCGTTTCTTATATCAAGGAAGTTCCGGGTTACGGCTTTCTTCTGGCCGGGCTGTGGACGATCACCGGGACGAAGACGTGGCTGGCCGTCCAGCTGTTTCAAATCGGGCTCGAGATCCTGGCGGCCTGGGGGCTTTTCGGACTGGCTCGGCGGTTCTTCGGTCCGCGCGCCGCGCTCTGGACGGTCCTGGTGTTCGCCTTCCTCTTTCATGAAGCGCGGGCCAGCATCATCGCTTACAAAGACATCATCCTGCTCTATGTGATGCTGATCATCGCCGTGCTGGCCGCCCGCCTCTTCGAGGGGAAAGGCCGGGCCGGCCCGACCTTCGCCCTGGCCTGCGCCGCCACCGGGCTGGGCTTTTATTTCATGCCCAACATCCTGATTTATCCGCTCTTTCTGACCGCGGTGCTGCTCCTTCTTAGAAAGATAAAAATCCGCACGGCCGTCATTTTCGTCCTAGTGGCGGTCGTCATCGTCGGAGCGGCCGTTTTCCCTTATCAGAGCTACGTCCGGGCCCACCGCGCTGAACCCGGCGTGACTCCCCCGCTTTTCTGGTATCGCTTTTGGCTGGGGACGCAGGTCCGCTCGTTCTATTCGACCGAAGAAGAACGCTTTCAGGATTTCTTTAGCGAGCGCATGCAAGCCACTGGTCGGACGCTGGAAGAAATCTGTAAGGATGAATTTTTGGCCCTTCTCAAGGCCCACCCCGCGGCCTACGCGCTCAAGACCGCCCGCAAGCTTCTCTTCGGCACGGTCCTGGTCTACGGCAACGCCGGGGACGCTTCCGGCACGACGAGCTGGACCCGTTTCAAGAGCGATCATCCCCAATCCGGCTTCAAGGATTACGCCAGGTCAAATCCCTGGCGCATCCTGGGAATGATCCTGGGAACGCTGTCCGCGTCGCTGCTCTTTCCGCTGTCCGTCGCCGCCGCCATCCTTCTCGTCCGCGCCGGAAAATCGGCCCTGGCCCTTTTCTTCCTACACATCCCCTTTTACTATATCCTGCTGCATATGTTTTTCCACTATGAGGCCCGCTATCTATTGGGAACTCTGCCGGGATATCTCCCTCTCATCGGATACCTGTTTTCCAGGATTGCCGCAAAGCGGACCAAAGCTCCTGCGGTCCCGGCTAGAGATACGCTTCCAGCATGACCAGCAAGCCCATCAGTCCGGCCAGCGCCAGGCTGTGAAAAAAAACGAAACGCAGGATCCGGCCTTCCTGGCCGTACCACTTCGTCGCCGTGCTGGCCACGACGATGCTCTGNNGCGTCGATCATTTTGCCCATTACGCCGCCCGAGCTGTTGGCCGCGGCCATCAGCGTCGGGTCGAGCCCCAATTGGGCGGCGGTGATCTTCTGCAGGCTCCCGAACAACACGTTGGAGGACGTGTCCGATCCGGTCAGGGCCACGCCCAGCCAGCCGAGCATTGTCCCGAAAAAGGGATAGAGAACGCCCGTCCGGGCGAAAGCCAGCCCCATCGTCGCGTCCAGGCCGCCATAGCGGGTGACGAAGCCGATGGCCATCATGGCCGAGACCGTGAGCAGGGAGAAACGCACGCGCTTAAGCGTCTTCCACCAGACCCGGACCATCTCCTGCAACGAATAGTTCATGACCGCGGCCGAAGCGAGCGCAGCGAGGAAAATCCCCGAACCCGTCGCCGAAAGCCCATTCAACGAAAAGACCGCCGCCTCGGGGGCCGGGACAGGGACGACGGGCGGCATGCGGAAAATCATTCGATCGAGGCCGGGGACGGCGATCTTCACCGGAAAAATGCCGTCCAGCAGCCTCTTGATCGCCGGAATGCCCCATAAAAACACCAATCCGCTCAGAATCAGCCAAGGAATCCAAGCCCTGATCACCTGGGCCCGGGGCCGGCGCCCGGCCGCGCCGGCGCCTGCCGGCGAAACGGACGCGGCGGTTTCGTCCCAGGTCTCTCCCCGGCCGCCAAGCCATATTTTCCGGGGCCTCCAGACGCGCAGAAAAGCGAACAGCGTCCCGATGGAAACCACCGCCGCCCCGACGCCCGCCAGCCACGGACCATGGAAAGTGGCCAGCAGAAATTGCGGGACGGCAAAGGACACACCGGCGACCAGGAGAGCCGGCCAGACGCCTTTCATTCCCCGCCACCCGGCGTAAACCCAGATCAACCAGAAGGGAATGATGATCGAGAAGATCGGCAGTTGCCGGGCGACCATGGCGCTCAGGGCCCGCAGATCCAGCCCCGTGACCCCGGCCAGGGCGATGAGCGGCGTGCCCAGGGCNNGATGAGCAGAAGCTGGAGCCTTCGATCGCGCGTCACCCCGGCCAGGCTTTCACGCAGGATCGTGAAATAGCCTTTCTCTTCGGCCAGGCCATAAAGAAAAATGACGTTGAGGATAATCCATCCGATCGGGAACAATCCATAAGCCGCGCCATAGACGGCGGCCGCCGCTCCCTTCCCCGTCGGCATTCCAAAGACAACGAGGGCGATGAAGAGGGCCGAAAGAAGGCCGAGCGAGGCCGCCCAATGAGCCTTGAGCTTGAGGAAAGCCAGCGTCCCGAGAAGGACGAAGACCGGAAGCGCCGCCAGCAAAGTCGAAACGAGCCACTGCCCGGCCGGATCATAAGCTTGGTTCCAGGGCATGGGCACTCTCCCGAAGCCGCCATTATAGCAAAAAGCCATTGAGCCCGGGCGTTTGACGCGGAAGCCGTGAACATGATAAATCTGAGTCGGATTTCAGAACGGAAACGGGAAGGAAAAGAATGCCCCCCACGCCTAAAACAAAAAAATCCGCCGGAACGGCCCCGTCGGCCAAGCCGGGCCTGAAAAAGACCTATAAACAAAAATACCAGGCCAGCGAAAAACGCAACAAAGACCTTCTTTTCAGTCTTCCCGTGGGGGTCTACCGGACAACGCCTGAAGGCAAGATCGTGGCCGCCAACCCGGCCCTCATTCGGATGCTCGGTTATAAAAACGAGAAGGCTCTGCGCGACGTCAACGTCAAAGACCTTTATGTCCGGAAAAGCGATCGCGACACTCATTTCAAAAGGCTCGAAAAGAGCCGGACGTACTTCAACGAATTCGAGCTAAGGCGCAAGGACGGCAAAACGATCTGGGGCCGCGATTACCCGCGGGCGATCAAGGGAAAGGACGGCAGCATCCTCTTCTGCGACGGGATCCTGGTCGACATCGGCTCCGAGATCAAATCCGGGGAGAAGCTGAAAACGACCATGGAAAAG
>PMCY01000216.1:7763-8018 GCA_003154255.1 Candidatus Aminicenantota bacterium
TCTACATGGACATGGACGGACTCAAACAGACCAACGACACATTCGGCCACCATATGGGCGACCAAGCCATTCTGAAGTTGTCCGAGTTCATAAAACAGACTTTCCGGACCTCGGATATCAAGGGGCGCATGGGCGGCGACGAATTCGCCGTCTTCCCTATCGATTCCTCGCTAGACGGCGTGGAAACCGCCCTGGCCCGGCTGCAGAAGTCCTTGGACGAATTCAACACAGGCTCCGACAAGCCTTTCCGCCTGT
>PMCY01000297.1 GCA_003154255.1 Candidatus Aminicenantota bacterium
GAGCAGGACGGCGCCGAGAACGGCGAGCTTTTTCATGGCCGTCACTCCGGCTCGGAAAAGACCTGCGCTTCGAAAACCTGAATCGCGGCCCCTTTCTTCCAGGCGTCATCGGGCAGGCCGGCTTTTAAGCAGCCATGGCGGAGGAACGTCTCCCGGTCCCAGCCGTACTCGGTCGGAACCTGCGGCAGGAGAAGCCCCTGGCGCCCGCCCTTGGAGACAATGATGCCGTGCCGGCCGACCTCGACTTCAGCGGGGTCCTGGATGGGGCGCGGCAGGGTCAGGGCCGAAATCTCGATACGCAGGCGATCGAGCTCGCTCTCGCGGATGGATTCAAACCGACGGTCCTGGGTCGCGGCGGCCAGAGACATTTCCGCAATCGTCTCGACCAGCGGTTTATAGGGCAGGGGATAGCCGATGCACCCCCGTAGGTCGCCGTCGATGTGGAGCGTCACGAAGGCGCCGCGCTTGCCCTTGAGGTCCGGGTCGTCCGTAGCGGCGGGCGGTTCCTTCATTCCCCGCAGATGGGAAGTGATCGTCTCTCGGGCCAGGCGGAGCAAGAAGTCCTGCTGGGCCGCGGTCAGGTGTTCGCTCATGGCGCGGTCTCCTTTTCCTCGATGACCGGGAGCGGATCGAAAACGAACCGGCCCGTGTAGTCGATGCGGGATCCCTGGAATTCCAATTTGCCGCCCGGCTTTTTGGCCGCGGCCAGGACGGCCTTGCCGCAGGCATGAGGCTGACCGATCCGGCGGCGTTCGGCCAGGGAGCGGGAAAAAACGAAGAACCCGATGATCCGGCCGGGCTCGATCATATCCAGGCGATCGTAAGGCTCATGTTCCGCCCAATCGCCTTCCGACGCGGCGATGGCGGTTTCCACGAAATACCGTCCGCCCCGGACGTGGCCGAGAAGGAATCCGCCGGGGCGGGCCTTTTTAGCCAGGGCGGCTATCGCCGCGAGCGTTTTTTGTGCGGCGATGGAGAGGAAGATGTCCATTGTTCCAATTATATCAAATCCGTCCGGATTTTCGCCGTGTGCGGGCCCCGCTTTTTTTCAGTCCGCCGGGATCTTCGGGGAGCATGGTCTTTTCGGCCTCCGTTATAGAAAGAGGGATTTCAAGAAGTCCGCGCAAAACCGACCAGACCGTGCCGATTCCGGCCAGACGGAATTGGGCCGCGGTGCGCCGTCGGCGTCCGACCCGGGCGGTGAGACCGATGGGCGCCAAGGCCCGAAAGGCGTCCTCGTCCGTCCGGTCGTCGCCGATATAAATCGGGAGGGACCCCGCCGGGACGGCGATCCGGAGAATGCGCAGCGCCGCACTCCCTTTGTTCCAGACTCCAGGGGGCCTGATTTCGTAAACCTTTTTCCCCTTGATCAGAACCAGGCCCTTTTTTTGTCCGGCCAGATGCCGGCGTAAAAGCCGACCTATCTTCACCCCGGATCCTAGGGGAGATAGACGATAATGCACGCTCAAGGTCAGCCCCTTGTCCTCGATAAGAATGCCCGGGATGGCCGACAGGGCCGGCCGGACGTTCCCCAGGAGGGTTTCCAGTGCGGGGCGCGCTCGGGCCGCTTCCGGATGAACCCAGCGGGCTCCTCCCAAAAGGATTTCCAGCCCGTGGTTGCCGGCCAGAAGGAGGTCCGGCAAGCCGACTAGGCTTGTCAGGTCGTCCAGCGAACGGCCGGATACGATAGCGACGGGGAACCGTTCTGCGAGCCGGCGCAGGATTTCCCGGCGTCCGGAGGTCAGGCGGGCCTGCCCCGGGACCGGCCGGAGAGGAACGAGCGTCCCGTCGTAATCCAGGAAGAGCGCGGGCATCCGGCTCCCCCGCGCCGCGCGCAACAACGGGTTCATAGCTCGATGACGTCCCCGGGCCGCTCGAGAGAAAGGAAGAGCAGGATATAGTCCTTGATGTGCCGCGTGATCAGGAAGTTCTGCCGGACATGCTCCCGGCCGTTTTGTCCCAGAACGGCAGCATAAGCCGGCTCATTGAGCAGCTGTTTGATCCAAAACGCGGTGCCTTCGATCGAATGGGTCAGGATCCCCGAATACTTGTGCGTGATCTGGAGGGGAATCCCGCCGACGGCCGAGGCGATGACCGGGCGGGCCTTCCAGAGGGCCTCGGCTACGGTCAGCCCGAATCCTTCGCGGAGCGATTTTTGCAGGACGACGGACGAAGCCCGCTGCAGGGCGTTGATGGCTAGATCGCTGGCCGGGGGGAGGAACAGGACGAAGATGTCGGAGTCGCCCTCGGCCTCTCGCCGGACCTCGTCCAGGACCTTCTGGCCTTCGGGGTCGTCCGTCGCCCCGCCTCCCGCCAGCACGAGCTGGCAGTCGACATGCTTCTTGGCCATTTTATAGGCCTTGATGACACCCACGGGGTCCTTGAGAAAATCGAAGCGCGAAATCTGGGAAACGATGGGCCTCGTCCTGTCCAGGCCGAAACGATTGCAAACCGCCGAGATCTCGCTTTCGGTCAGGTCCCGGTTTTTGTCGCTGAGCGGATCGATGGAAGGCGCGATCAGCACCTGGCGGATCGGCAAAGGCCGGGAGAAGGCCGGGGCCGAGAAGACCGCGGCGTCGAAGCGCCGGATATAACCCTGCAGGAATTCCCAGATATCGGCTTGGGGGGCGGTGAAATCAATGTGACACCGCCAGATCCAATGTCGGCCGTCGCTGCCTCGCTCTTCGACGAGGGCGATGGGCTGGGGATCGTGCAAGAAAACGATATCGCCCCAAGGGCGGACGTGTTCGATGTTGGCTCGCCCGGTTTCGACGAAAAACTCGAAGTCGGAAGCGGAAAGTTCGACGGGGACGCCGTGGAGGCCGTTGTGCATGGCCTTGGTGATGGCGAAAAAGCGTTCGTTGCCCCGGATGACATCCCAGCGGGCGTCGATGCCGAGCTCGCGGAAGAGGGGAATCATCCGGGTCAGAATCTCCGCCACCCCGCCGCCGACGGCCGTCGAATTGATGTTTTGGACGACGCGTCCCTCCAGAGGACGGGCGATCTTGAACAACTGATCGAGGCGGCTTTCGCCGATGATGGGAAGATATTCTTGGAGTTTAGGCATGCTGGTCCAGGATGTCCAGGATTTTGCGGCGCAGTCCCTCGACCGTCATGGCATAAGGGTCGAGCTTGGTCAGCGCCGCGGCCACGTCCGTCCGGCCTTGGGCCGCGAACCAGCGCGAAAAATCGTCCGGCGCTCCGGCCCCGAGGAAACGCGGGACGAACATATGATAATAGAGCGATTCCGCGGGAATCCGGGTCAGGGCGTCCCGGAATTCGGGGAGACTACAGACCGTCAAACCCGCCGGCACGACAAATATGCGGCAGGCCAGGAAGTGGAATTCCAAACCTTCCGGGCTCAGAACGCAGACGCCGTCGTTCGAACTCGGCTGTGCTTCCAGGATGGAGACGAATCTGTCCCGGAGCTCTTCCAGGCCGAGGAAATCGACGGTGTTGACGCTGGCCAGCGACTCTCCGAGCTGGTGCTGGCCCAGGGAATTCGTCGTCCAATAGGCGAAATCGTTGGGCGGCTCGGGCGACTCGCGGACGTGTTGGAGCAGATAACGGTGGGTATGGTAGTAGATCGAAGACCGCGGAACGGAACGGATTCCGTCCCGGAGCTCCGCCGCCGAACGGGCCCGCCGGCCCAGGAGCTCGGTCAGCGTCAGCTGGATTTGGAAGGTCAGGGGGGCGGCCATGGGTTTAGATAAGCCTCCTCATCTCGTTGATGATCTTGCCCGCCCAGCGATAGACATTGTTGGACCGGACGGAATCGCGCATTTTGCGCATGCGCTGGGCTTTTTCCTCGGCCGGCATCGTCACCGCCTGCCGGATGGCCTCGGCGAACTGGTCGGTGTCGTAGGGATGGACAAGGAGAGCGGATTCCAGCTCGCCGGCGGAACCGGTGAACTTGCTGAGGATGAGAACGCCGTCTTCATCCGTGCGGGCGGCGACGAATTCCTTGGCCACCAGATTCATGCCGTCATGAACGGAGCTGACGATGCAAAGATCGGCCGCCCGGAGGTGGCTGACCACTTCCGACATGTCGAGATGGATTTTTCGCAGGTGGATCGGCTGCCAATCCCGGGCTTTCCATCTTTCATTGATCTCGATCATGGCCCGATAGATGGCATCGTTGTATTCCTGGTATTTCGGGATGTTGATTCTTGAGATCGGGCCGAGCTGGAGAAGCACGAACCGTCCCCGGAAGGCGGGATTCTTCTCCAGGAAACGATCGACGGCGAGGAACCGCTCGAGGATGCCTTTGGTGTAATCAATCCGTTCGACGCCGACGGCCAGGATCTTATCGCGCCAGCGGCGGTCCTTGCGGATAAGCTGGACGGCGGTTTGGACGTCCGGGCTTTCGGAGAGGCGTTCGACAGCCTCCACGTCGATGCTGATGGGAAACGGCCGGATCAGGGTCTCCCGCCCCTCTTTGAAGACCGACATGCGTTCCCTATCGATCCGCACTTCCAGGAACCGATCAACGGAGTCCACGAAATTGAGGCAATGGGAGCGGGTATGAAAACCCATGATGTCGTTGCCTAAGAGCCCCCAGAGGATTTCTTCCGCGTGGGGGCAGACCCGGAAAGTTTCCACGTTCGGCCAGGGGACGTGCCAGAAATGAGCCACAACCACGTCCGGCCGGCGCTCCTTGATCATTTTGGGCAGGAGGGCGAAATGATAATCCTGGATGAAGACAAAACCTTTGTCCCCGTCCAGCTCCTCGATGACGATATCGGCGAATCTCCGGTTGACGCTTTGGTAAATCTCCCAGTCTTCGGGACGGAATTCCGGCCGGACGTGGACGATATGGCAGAGGGGCCAAAGCCCTTCGTTTGAGAATCCGTAATAATAAGCCTCTTCCTCGATGCGGGTCAGCCAGACCCGGCGCAGGGTATAGCGGGGGGACTCGGGCGGAACTCGGATGTGACCCTGCGCGTCGACGACTTCGTGGTCGGCGTCCCCGGACCCGGAAGCGATCCAAATCCCTCCGGTCGCGGCCATGATGGGATCGAGGGCGACGGTCATGCCGCTGGCCGGGCGAATGCAGCGGATGCCGTTTTCCCCGTAGGTGTGCTCAAAGGGTTCGCGGTTGGAGACAATGATGAATTTATGGTCGCCGATCTTCTCCCGGACGACGTCTCTTAAAGTCTCAGGCGTCCAAATCATCGTTCCTCCCTTCCGGCCGGCCGATCGTTCCCAAAACAAAGAGAACAACACGCCACCGACGAACAGGGGACTCCAGGCGAGGCCGAAAAACCCCACGCTTATTTAAGTTAACGGACGAGGATGGATTTGTCCAGGCTTATTTGTCGTCGTCATCCCAGCGAGCCGACGGCCTTTTCCACGGCCTCCAGAATCTCGGCCGACTTAACCAGCGCCTTCATCGTGTTGTGATCGACGTTAAGCGGCCGATCGACGTCCAGATGGGCGACGTGCTTGCGGATGATCGAGCGGGCCGTCTCGACGCCTTTGCCGAAGGCGAAGGCGCGAAAGTCCAGGCCCTGGGCGGCGGCCATGAATTCGATCCCCAGGACGCCGTAGGCGTTGTCCAGGATCTGGACCGTCTTGAGGGCCGTGTTCATGCCCATGGAAACGAAATCCTCTTGGTCGGCGGCGGCCGGGATGGAATGGATCGAGGCCGGCGCGGAGAGGATGCGCTGTTCGACGATGAGCGTGTCGGCCGTGTNNGGGCGAGCCCTGGAAGTTGGCCCCGGTCAGGGTCGTCTTGCTTTCGGTCAGGAAGATGGGGTTGTCGGCCACGGCATTGAGCTCGATCTCGACCTGCTTGCGGGCGTAGGCCACGGCGTCGTGGGCGGTGCCGATGACCTGGGGCGTCGAGCGCATGGAATAAGCGTCCTGGACCTTGGTCCTCATCTTGCCCGTGGCCAGGTCACTGCCGTCGACGCACTTCAGGATGGACGCGGCCGAGCGGACGGCCCCGGCGAAGCCGCGCTCCTGGTGGAGGCGGGCGTCGTAGGGCTTGAGGTTGGCGACCAGGGCCTCGAGGGACATGGAGCAGGCGATCTCGGCCTGCTTCAGCCAGCGGTCGATGTCGTAGAGAGCCAGGGCGCTGATGGCCGTCAGGAGATTCGAGCCGTTGATGGCGGCCAGGCCGTCCCTGGCTTCCAGGCCGGGGATGGGGATGCCGGCCTTGTCCATGGCTTCCCGGCCGGACATGCGCTTGTCCTGGTAGAAAGCCTCGCCCTCGCCCATAAGAAGGAGCGCGATCTGGGACATGGGGGCCAGGTCGCCGCAGGCGCCGACCGAGCCCTTCTGGCAGACGAC
>PMCY01000016.1 GCA_003154255.1 Candidatus Aminicenantota bacterium
CCGTCTAGGTCGCCGACGGCGATTTGAGTGGCCGGGCTGGCCAGGGAGGTGAAGAGCCCCGAATCGGAGTTGCGGACATAGACGCCTTGACCGTCCCAGGTCGCCACCAGGTCGGCCGAATATCCGCGGTCAAAATAGATCTGATATGGACTGCCTATTTCCGACCAGGTCAGGCAGGGAAAATCCGTGGCCATGATGGGAAAGACGCCTTTCATCCAATAGCCCTGGCTAACCCCGCCGGCCGAGTCATTGACTTGCCGAATCGCGCTTAATGCAGTAGCCGATGTCGCCAATCCGCGGCTTCTGTATACGACGTTTTTATATTCGTAATTGGCGGCGACATGAAAACACCCCGAAGTCCCGGGATTAGCGTTGATTTTGGCCCCGTATTCCATTATGGTTGAAGCGAACATCGTATACGGCCCATTCCAACTAGCGCCGCTGTCCGTACTCACGACATAATCGACGTCATCGTCGCCGACGTCAAAATATTGCGTGAATGTGATCATTTGCGTCTGGACGGTGTCATTAGCGGCGATCCTAGGGTTGACGTCGTGCGCCGGGTCGGTCGAAAGTGTAATGACCGATCGGTCGGTGAGAGTGACGGTACTTGCCGCAAAATAGTCGATTTTCATCTCGTGAATCGTTTTGTCCGTCTTATTATAGGCGGTCACATATTGTCTATCATTTAAACCCAATGCCCCGTCAGGCTGTGTCCATTCATAGGAATCGGAGTTGCCGTAAAGAATTTGGTGGTTGTTGTCCATGACGGTCGCATCCGTGGACCACGTTGTTCCCCCGTCCGTGCTTCTCCAATACTCGATATTGATATCATGGCCGGAGGCATCATATTGCCATTCGGCGGTCAGGAAGGTCCACCAATTCGGAAAATAATCATAATCCGTCCAGATTTTCGGATGGGCGTAGGGATTGGCAAAATGGCCGATCGCGTGGGTGGTGAACGATTGAAAGGTGTCGCCGCTGATGTCCTGAGTGGCCACTTCGATATAAGAAGGGCTGGCCCCCACGGTATAGGCCATAACGAGTTTGTAGCCGTTGGTGGAACCTTTGCCTATGGATAGGGATGGTTCTGTTATATCGAGCGACGCATTGTATGTGCCGCCCCATGTTTGCCACGTCTTCCCGTAATCGATGGACCGAAAAACCTGGATTAGGTAGTGAGAATAGGGTTTAAAATAAACTTGGACTGCGCAATAAAGGCGGCCGCGCCAATCGGACACGATATCCGAATTGATTCGATCCCCGTAATTGTTGTCCAAACCGCCGGTGAGAACAACGTCTTTTCCATTCGTCTGCCCGGCGCCATTGGACGAAGCGCCATCCAAAGATCCCTCGAATGTGATGTTGCCGCTGGGCGTCAGAACGGACGTCGATCTATCCGACTCCGGCGGCAAGGCCATGTTCGGCAGCGGATTGGCGACGGGAACAAGATCGGGGTTGTCGATCTCATTCCGCGGGCTTTTACCGCTTTCGGATTTGATCGGGCGCCCGCTTTGGGCCATGACAAAGGCAAAGGCCAAAATCCCCAGAAACACCCTCACAACGATTCGCCAAAGCTTCATAATATCCTTTTTTTTGAAGGATCGTTCTTCTAGAGATAATATTGACCAATGAACTTGAAGTCAATATCAGTTGCCGAATCATAATTTAGGTTTCGAAGAAAAGGCGCGGCTGTTCCTTGCATCAAAAAAAGCCGTCAAGTCCCCGCGGACCTGACGCTTTCGTGAGTTCAGCGGTCCGACCGGCGATCCCGCTTCAGCGGTGGTGCCGCTCGGTCTTCTTCTCGGCCTTGGCCGCCTCGGGAACTGGTTTGGACGAGGTCACATAAACAAATCCCGGCATTCCCGGCCCGGGCGTCGTCCGCCGGTCAAATCGCGAAGCCGACGGCACCAGGTTCTTCTCGACTTTCGGAGAAAAATTGAACCCGCCCGGCCCCTGGCTGGCCAGGCTCATTCCCGCGGGAATCGAGCCCGCCCCGCCCACCGGCTGCGGCGATCCCGCCACTCCGGCCGTCCAGGGATGACTGCCGCCTCTCATGTGCCCGCTGGCGATCCAGCGCGGGGTCGTGCCCAGATAGGCCCAGGCGCCCGTCGTGGAATATTTGACCCATACGCCGCCCTGCGACGGCCACACGCCCAGCAGGTCGTCGGTGCCGTCCCCGTCCAGATCTCCCGCGCCGATCATCGTCGCCGGCGTGGCCAGCAAGGTCCAGGCGCCGGACGAATTGTCCCGCCAAAAGACGCCTTGGCCCGCCCAAGAGCCGATAAGCTCATCATAGCGGTCACCGTTCATATCGCCCGTCCCGATCCAATCCGCCGTCGAAGCCAGATTAGCCCAGGTCCCGGTCGTGGAATATTTGACCCACACGCCGCCCTGCGACGGCCAGATTCCGATCAGGTCGGCTATCCAGTCATAATCCAGGTCCCCGGCCGTGATTTGCGTCGCCGGCGTGGCCAATTGCGTCCAAAGGCCGGTCGATCTATTCCGCCAATAGACGCCCTGCCCCGCCCAGGTCCCGAGAAGCTCGGGATAGTAGTCGCCGTTTATATCGGCCGCCGTGATCCAGTCGGCCGTCGAAGACAGCTGCGTCCAGGCGCCGGTCGAGGAGTTTTTCAACCATACGCCGCCCTGGCTCGGCCAGATGCCGAGCAGATCATCCGTCCCGTCGGCGTCGAGGTCGCCGACGGCGATTTGGGTGGCCGGGGTGGACAGGGAGGTGAAGAGCCCCGAATCGGAGTTGCGGATAAAGACGCCTTGGCCGTCCCAGGTCGCCACCAGGTCGGCGGAATAGCCGCGGTCGAAATAAATTTGATAAGGGCTGCCCTGCTCCGACCAGGTCATACAGGGAAAATCGGTGGATATGATGGGGAAGATGCCTTTCAGCGGATAGTCCGCGCTGGCCCCGCCGGCCGTGTCGTTGATCGTTCGAGACGGACTCCATCCGCCGGCCGTCGTCGCCAATCCGCGGCTTAGGTAAACGACGTTAAAATTATCGTAATTGGCGACGGCGTGGAAACGCCCCGAAGCCCCGGGATTAGCCTTGACTTTGGCGCCGAATTCCGTATGACTCGAGGCCAATAAAGCATAGGCCCCCCCCCAAGTCGCGCCGTCGTCCAGGCTCCGGAGATAGAGGATGTCATCGTCGCCGATTTTATGGAATTGCGTGAACGTGATGATCTGGGTCGGAACGTTGTAGTTGGCGGCGATACTCGGGTTGACGGGGTTGGTCGGATCGGCCGGGAGCGTATAGACTGCCCGGTCGGTGAGGGCGATGGCCGACGTCGGGTAGGATATCTTCATCTCGTGGATGGTTTTGTCGGTTTTATTGTAGACGGCCACATACTGATCATCCCCATGGCCCATCTCCCCATCCGGTTGCGTCCACTCATAGGAATCGTATTCGCCGTAAAGGATTTGGTGGTCGTCGTAGTCGGCCGTACTGGACGGCCAGGTCCCCCCCCCATCGGTGCTTCTCCAATATTCGATGTCGATATTATGGTTGGCGGCATCGAATTGCCATTCGGCGACCAGGTACGTCCGCCAATCTCCGGAATAGTCGTAGTCCGTCCATATTTTAGGATGGGCGTAGGGATTGGCAAAATGGGCCAGCGAATGGGTGACGAGACCGTGAAAGCTGTCGTCGTTGATATCCTGGGTGGCCACTTCGATATAAGAAGGGCTGGCCCCGACGATATAAGCCATAACGAGCTTGTAGCCGTTGGTGGAACCTTTGCCGATGGAGAGGGACGGTTCCGTCAAATTCACGCTTAAGCTCTGGACAAAGCCCCAGGTGGCCCACGTCTTTCCGTAATCCACGGACCGGAAAAGCTGGATGAACCAATGCGAATAGGGATTGTAGTAAACCTGGCTGATGCAATAAAGGCGGCCGCGCCAATCGGACACGATGTCCGAATTGACCCGGTCTCCGTTGTAGGTATTGTTCAAACCGGCGGAGACGACAACGTCTTTGCCGTTTGTCTGCCCGGTGTCCGAAGGAGCGCCGTCCGGAGATCCGGGACCCGTGAAGGAATCGCCCGGTGTCAGAACGGATCTTGATTTTTCCGATTCCGGCGGCAAGGACATTTTCGGCAGGGGCTGGGCGACGGGCACAAGGTCGGGATTGTCGATCTCGTTGGGCAGGATTTTCTGGATCCCGGTTTTGACCGGGCGCCCGGTCTGGGCCATGACAAAAGCAAAAGCCAAAATCCCCAGAAACACGCCGGCCATGATTCTCGAAGCCTTCATGGTTTCCCCTCCTCTGTAGGCACCCATTCCTTGAATAAAATCAATATATTTTTCGAACTTGGAAAAGTCAAATCGGACCTGCTCTCGGAGGGCTCAGGTCAACGAATACCGCGCCGTCCGGCTTCCAACCGGAGCGGGGCGGCTTCATCATCATAAAAAAAGGGCGTCAGGCCCGCGGGGACCTGACGCCCTCGTGAGTTCAGCGGTTCGCCCGNNATTCTTTTCGATCTTCGGGGAGAAACTCGATCCGCCCGGTCCCTGCTGGGCCAGGCTCATTCCCGAAGGAATCGAACCCGCCCCGCCCAGGGGCTGCGGCGAACCCGTCACTCCGGCCGCCCAAGGATTATTGCCGCCCCTCATATACCCGCTGGCGATCCAGCGCGGAGTCGAGCCTAGAAGGGCCCAGGCTCCCGTCGTGGAATACTTGACCCACACGCCGCCCTGCGACGGCCACACGCCCAGCAGGTCGTCGGTGCCGTCCCCGTCCAGATCGCCCGAGCCGATCATCGTCGCCGGACTGGCCAGCAGGGTCCATACGCCGGAGCTCGAATTGCGCCAATAAACGCCCTGGCCCGCCCAGCTCCCCAGAAGCTCGGGATAGCCGTCGCCGTTCATGTCGCCCGTCGCGATCCAATCCGCCGTCGAGGCCAATTGGGCCCAGGTCCCGGTGGCGGAATATTTGACCCATACGCCGCCCTGGCTCGGCCAGATGCCGATCAGGTCGGCCTTGCCGTCGTGGTCCAAATCGCCGGCCGTGATCTGCGTCGCCGGCGTGGCCAGCAGGGTCCAGACCCCGGACGAATTGTTCCGCCAGTAGACGCCCTGGCCCGTCCACGTCCCCAGCAGTTCGGCATTGCCGTCGCCGTTCATATCGGCCGCGGCGATCCAGTCCGCCGTCGAGGACAACTGCGTCCAGGCGCCGGTCGAGGATTTTTTCACCCACACGCCGCCCTGGCTCGGCCAGATGCCGATCATGTCGCCCGTCCCGTCTCCGTCTAGGTCGCCGACGGCGATTT
>PMCY01000068.1 GCA_003154255.1 Candidatus Aminicenantota bacterium
TCAGGATGGTTCTTCTCGATGGACTTGGCGATCGTCTTCAGCAGCGTCGTCTTTCCGGCCCGCGGGGGCGAGACAATCAGGCCGCGCTGGCCCTTGCCGATGGGCGTCAGGAGCTCCATGATCCGGGCGTTGAGGTTCTTCGGATTGCCATCCTGGAGCAATATTTTCTCGTGCGGATACAGCGGCGTGAGCTGCTCGAAATGGATGTTGCGCCGCTGGTCGATGATGACGTCCGGAAGCATGAAGTTGATGGCCTCGATCTTGATCAGGGCGAAGTATTTCTCCCCGTTCTTGGGCGGCCGGACGATGCCCGAAATGGTGTCTCCGGTGCGCAGTTGGAACTTGCGGATCTGGGAGGGCGAAACGTAGATATCGTCCTGGCTGGGAAGATAGCTGAATTCGGGGGCCCTCAGGAACCCGAAGCCGTCTTCCAGGCACTCCAAGACGCCTTCGGAGAAGAGCAGTCCCTGCTTTTTGGCCTGGGCTTCCAGGATCTTGAAAATCAGATTGTGTTTGTTGCCCTTGTCGACATCGATATCCCCTTCGGGCAGGCCGACCTGGGCGGCGATCTTGAGGATCTCCTTGGTCTCCTTATCCTCGAGCTCAATCAGGCCCCAGTCGCGCGGGGCCTGGGGATCGCGGGGCAGATCCATTTCGCCGTAATCAGGCGGCAGGTCGCTGGGCATGTCCTTGGGGTTGGAATGGGTGTTGGTCTTGGGTCCGCGGCGGTAGCGGCCCTGTCCTTGGTTCGGCATGGGATTCTCCTCGTCAGTGTGCGATCGGGGGTTCGGGACGGATCTTGCCCTCCCCCTCGCCGGCGCCCGGTTTGGCGGGCTTGGATATGTCGGGCATTTCCCTGGTCAGGACGAGCTTCAGCACGTCGTCCATCGTTTCGACCAGATGGATTTTCATGGTTTGGGTGATGTTCTTGGGCAGGTCCTTGAGATCAGCCCGGTTGTCCAAGGGCAGAATGGCCTCGCGGATGCCCTCGCGATGCGCGGCCAGCAGCTTCTCTTTGATGCCGCCGACGGGCAGGACCTTGCCGTGCAGGGTGATCTCCCCGCTCATGGACAATTTCTTGCTGACCGGGATCTCGGTCAGGAGCGACAGGATGGCGATGGCGATGGTGATCCCGGCCGACGGCCCTTCCTTGGGGATAGCCCCCTCGGGGACATGGATGTGGATGTCGAAGTCCTTGGTCACGTCCTTGGCCACGTTGAGTTCAAAGATCTTGGAGCGGACGTAGCTGAAGGCGGCCTGGGCCGATTCCTGCATGACCTCGCCGAGCTGGCCGGTCAGGACAAAACCGCCCTTGCCATGGACCTTGGTGGCTTCGAAAGTCAGGAGCTCGCCGCCGAACTCGGTCCAGGCCATTCCGATGGCCACACCGATCTCATCTTCGCGATCGAGGGCCGAACGGCGGAATTTGGGCACGCCCAGATAGCTTTCCAGATTCTTGACGCTGACTTTCTCGCGGTGGCCCCGCCCTTTCTGGACGACCCTCTTGACGACCTTGCGGCAGACCGCGGTCAACTCACGCTCCAGATTGCGGACCCCGGCCTCGCGGGTGTAGTCGTCGATCAGCTTTTGGAAGGCGCGGTCCGAGATTTCCAGGTTCCCGGCCGTCAAACCATGGGCTTTGAGCTGCTTGGGCCAGAGGAAACGACGGGCAATCTGGATCTTCTCGTCTTCGGTGTAACCGTGGATGCGGATGATCTCCATGCGGTCGATGAGCGGCCGGGCGATGGGATCAAGACTGTTGGCGGTGACGATGAACATGACCTGGGAGAGGTCAAAATCGGTGTCGATATAGTGGTCCAGGAAGGTCCCGTTCTGCTCGGGATCGAGAACTTCCATGAGGGCGGAAGCTGGGTCGCCCCGGAAATCCATGCTCATCTTGTCCACTTCGTCGAGCAGAAAGACGGGATTTTTGGTCCCGGCCCGCTTGATCATCTGGATGATGCGTCCGGGATAAGCGCCGATGTAGGTCCGCCGATGTCCGCGGATCTCAGCCTCGTCACGCACGCCGCCGAGCGAGAGGCGGACGAATTTGCGACCCGTGGCCCGGGCGATCGACTTGCCCAGGGAGCTCTTCCCCACCCCCGGAGGCCCGACCAGCCCGAGAATGACGCCGCGGGGGGTCTTGACCAGCTGGCGGATGGAAAGGAATTCCAGAATGCGTTCCTTGACCTTTTCCAGCCCATAATGGTCCTCATTGAGGATGCGCTCGGCTTCCTTCAGATCCCGTTTTTCACGGGATTTCTTGACCCACGGCAGGGCTACCAGCCAATCCAGGTAATTGCGGCAGACCGTGGCCTCGGCCGACATCGGCGGCATGCTCTCCAGCCGTTCGATCTCCTTCTTGGCCTTCTCTTCCGCGTCGGGGGGCATCTTGGCCGCGGCCACCTTCTTCTTCAGCTCTTCGATCTCCGAAGCCTGCTCGTCCTTTTTTGGGGCGGACGGACCGCCCGGGGTGAAAACGCCCGTTCCCCCTTGGGCGAAGGGCGCCTTGCGCTTCGATCCGGCCGGCAAACGGCCGTCTTTGCGCAGGTTGTTCTGCAGCCGGAAGACCTCCGATTCGAGCAGGAAATTCAAGCGCCGCAGACGCTCCAGGCTGTTGATCGTCTCCAGCAGGTTCTGCTTCTCATTCAAGGGAAGGTAAAGATGGGAGGAGATAATATCGGCGATGCGGTCGGGAGTGTGATCGCGCAACGCCGGGATGATGGTCTGGTAATTCGTGTTCTGACTGAGCTTGAGATACTCTTCGAAGAGGAAAAGGACCTTTTTCAATTCCTCCGGGCCGTCTTTGCCCGTGTCTTCAAAAACGTGGACNNCGATGACCCGGACGTTCTTCTCGTCGACCGGAACAGTGCGGATGACCTTGGCCGTCACGCCCATCGTGTAGATGTCCTTGGGCTCCGGATTGTCCAGGGTCGGATCCATCTGGGCGGCCAGGACGATCAGGCGGTCGGTCTCGGCCGACTTGTCCAGGGCCTGGATCGACGTGGCCCGCCCGATGATGAACGGAACCAGGGTCGCCGGGAAAACGATCAAGTCCCGCAGCGGGATGAGCGGCAGCGTTTTGAGGGCTTCTGAGGCGTTGTCTTGGGGGTCCATTTTACTCTCCGACGGCGGGCTTGACGCGCTCGGCGCCGGCCGCGCCTTCCTCAACCATCCGCTTGGTGACCTTGATCCGGGCCGGCTTTTTGGATGATGGCAGGTCGAACATCAGGTCGAGCATGAGATCCTCGATGATCGTCCGCAGGCCGCGGGCGCCGAGGCGGCGCTGGATGGACCGTCGGGCGATGGCTTGGAGGGCGTCCTCGCTGAATTCGAGCTCCACCCCCTCCATGCTGAACAGCTTCTGATATTGCTTGATGATGGCGTTCTTGGGCTGGGTCAGGACGGCCACTAGGGCTTCGGTATCCAGATCGTTGAAAGTGGCCACGACGGGAATCCGCCCGACCAATTCCGGGATGAGGCCGTACTTGATCAGGTCCTGGGGAATCAGCTCGTCGAGGAGGACGGAAACGGCCTCGGAGGCGTTGAACTTGGTTTCGGCCTTGAAGCCGACCATGGACCGGCCCAGCCGCTGGGCGATGATCTTGTCCAGCCCGACGAAAGCGCCGCCGCAGATGAAGAGGATGTCCGTCGTATCGACGGGGATGAACTCCTGGTAGGGGTGCTTGCGGCCGCCCTGGGGCGGGATGTTGGCCGACGTGCCTTCGATGATCTTGAGTAGGGCTTGTTGAACCCCCTCCCCCGAGACGTCCCGGGTGATGGAGGGGCTGTCGCTCTTGCGGCTGATCTTGTCGATCTCGTCGATGTAGATGATGCCTTTCTGGGCCTGGGCGATGTTGTTCTTGGCCGCCTGGTAGAGCTTCAGGACGACGTTTTCGACGTCCTCGCCCACGTAGCCGGCCTCGGTCAGGGTCGTGGCGTCGGCGATGGCGAAGGGCACGGCCAGGATCTTGGCCAGAATCTGGGCCATCAGCGTTTTGCCCGTCCCCGTCGGCCCGATGAGCAGGATATTGCTCTTGGCGATCTCCACGTCCGAGCCCGCGCCGCGGGGCAGGCTGATGCGCTTATAGTGGTTGTAGACAGCCACCGCGATCTT
>PMCY01000210.1:0-158 GCA_003154255.1 Candidatus Aminicenantota bacterium
ATTGCTATCGGGCCATTGTGGCCAGCCTGAAAACGCTGGGCGATGACGAGACTCTGATCGTCCAATCAGGCAAACCCGTGGCCGTTTTTAAAACCCATGCCGAGGCTCCCCGCGTCCTCATTTCCAATGCCATGATCGTGCCTCAATGGGCGACCTGG
>PMCY01000210.1:196-3854 GCA_003154255.1 Candidatus Aminicenantota bacterium
GGCGGGATGGGCGGCGCCCAGCCTCTGGCCGTGACCATGAACGACGGTGTGGCCATCGTGATCGAGATCGACCGCCACCGCATCCAGCGCCGCCTCGAGACCGGCTATGTGGACACCATGGCCGGGAATTTGGACGAGGCCCTTGGCCTGGCCGATGGGGCCATCAAGAAGGGGCAGGCCCTTTCCGTCGCCCTGCTGGGCAACGCCGCTGATATTGTTCCGGAATTCGTCCGCCGGGGCCTGACGCCCGACATCCTGACCGACCAGACCTCCGCCCATGACGAGCTGAACGGATACGTGCCCCATGGACTGTCCTATGATGAAGCCCTGGCCCTGCGGGCCAAGGATCCGCGAGATTATATCGAGCGATCCTACGCCTCCATGGCCGTCCATGTCCGGGCCATGCTCGAGCTTCAAAAAAGGGGAGCCCGATCATTCGACTATGGAAACAATCTCCGCGGCCAGGCCCGCAAGGCCGGCGTCGCCGAAGCTTTCGATATCCCCGGTTTTGTTCCCGAATACATCCGGCCGCTGTTTTGCCTGGGCAAGGGGCCGTTCCGCTGGGTCGCCCTGTCAGGCCGTCCCGAGGATATCTACGCCACCGATGAAGCCGTGCTCAAGGAATTCCCGGAGGACGAAGCCCTGGCCCGTTGGATCCGCAAGGCCCGGGAACAGGTCCAGTTTCAGGGGCTCCCGGCCCGCATCTGCTGGCTGGGCTATGGCGAGCGGGCCCGTTTCGGCGCGGTCATCAATCATCTGGTCAAGAAAGGCCGGATCAGCGCGCCGATCGTCATCGGCCGCGACCACCTCGATACCGGCTCGGTCGCTTCGCCTAACCGGGAAACGGAAGGCATGCGCGACGGCTCGGACGCCATCGCCGATTGGCCCATCCTCAACGCCCTCCTTAACGCCGTGAACGGCGCGTCCTGGGTCTCGGTCCATCATGGCGGAGGCGTGGGCATCGGGCTCTCCATTCATGCCGGCATGGTCACCGTGGCCGACGGCACGGCCGCCATGGGCCGCCGTTTGGAACGCGTTCTGACCTCGGATCCGGGCCTGGGGGTGGTCCGCCACGCCGACGCGGGTTACGAGGACGCCATCCGCTTCGCCCGCCGGAACCGGATCAAGATGCCCATGCTCGGGAAGTGAGCCTATCTTTCCGGCTACGGGCGTTGACGGATCGTCCCGAAATGGCGACGCCCGGCCGCTTTTAACGTCGAATCGGAAACATTGCGACCGGGTTGCCGCCTGTCGCGCGCTTCGCTTCTCCCATTTTAATTCTTATTCGTCTTGGCATGGGAATTGCTTTAAATGGGGCTGAAAGGAGCATTTCCATGAAAACCATGACGCATCGATGGAGGATGGCGGCGGCCTGGGGATTGGTCATTGCGGCGCTGCTTCTCCTGTCCGGCCCGGTCGGGAGCGCAAGCGGCGGGGAAAGGGACATCTGTCAGCGGGCCATGCTCAATTGCCTGGCCCAGGGCTTCACCCACGGAAGCCTTCTCGATCAGCTCGGCGTGTTATTGCGGCTGGAGTACTGTCTGGCGGGTTTCGAATTCTGCCGGAAGTATGTCTCGCTGTATGTGTAAGGAGGCGGCCATGCAAAGATCGCGACGGTTTTCTTCCGCCGTCCTCATTCTCTTGTTCGCGCTCACCGCGGCCGGGCCCGCGGTCCTCGATGCCGCCGCCCTCGCCCCGTGCGAGAAAGCGCTGGCCGCCTGTTTCCTGGCCCCCGGAAACAATCTGCCTTGGAACATCATCGCCTGCCTGCAGGGCTATGATTTCTGCAAGCGCTTCGTCGAGCCCCTCCTGGACCGGAATTGCTGAGAAAAAAGATTCGGCCGCGCGTCTATCCAGGCATGGGGAGGCCAACATGATCAAGGCAAGAATCGCCCTGGCCCTGGCCGGTCTGATCCTGACGGCCGGGGCTCGGCCCGGCCGTCATCCGGCCGTGATCCGCAGCATCGCTCTCGAAGAAGTCCTTTCCCTGGGAACCCTGGACGATGGCGCGCTCGTCCAATGGACGGGCATCGCCGCCTCCGCCTCGGGGGAGATTTATGTCCTGGACGCGCTGGATTACGCCCTCAAGAAATTCGATGCCGCGGGACATCTTCTGAAAAAGGCCGGACGCCAGGGTCCGGGTCCCGGGGAATTTCTCGCTCCCCGGGTTCTGGTCCTCAGCGCCGACCGGGTATACGTGCTCGACCAATCGCGCCTCGGAATTCTCGTTTTCGATACCGACCTGCGCTATAAGAACACCCTTCCCGTTCCGCGTTTGTTGTCCATGATGACCGAGATCGGACCCGGGCGGCTGGCCGTCTCGGGCCTCACGCCGGTCGGACAATCGGCGCGGATTTCGATCCTGGATGCTGAAGGCCGGCTCCTGTCCGTGTTTCCGTTCCTGGATAAAGTCGATTTCTACCTGGCCGATTCGATCTCCGCCGCCGCCGACGGCGAGGGCGGCATTTACCTGGCCTATTTTTTCCAGGACCGCATCGAAAAACGCCGGCCGAATGGGACACTTGTCTGGAGCTGGAACCTGGCCGGCCCGTCGGCCGCGGACATGGACAAGATCGACGCGGGCGGCCGCGAGATCCTCATTCCCCGCAAAACCTACTACAAATCGGCGGCTCTCGACCGGCGGGGCCATCTCCTCGTCTTGTGCGGCGGCCAGACCAAGCATCCGTCCCGGGACGTCTATGTCTTCGATCCCGCCGGGGTCCGCCAAGGCGCGTTCGTCTTGCCCGAGCCGAGCCATTGTATTTATGTGGACGACAACGGTTTTCTTTATGCCCGGGCCAATGAAGGCCTGACGGTGAAGAAATACCGCATCATCTATCACTGAACTGGGGATGGCCATGCGCTTAGTCCGCCCGTTTTTCGTACCCGTGTTGATCCTCTGCGCCGCCGAAGCCGGCTGGGCCGCTTCGCCGCGGTACCAATGCTGGATCATCATCGACTTCGATGCCGTGTCGTGTTCCCNNACAAAGGCCGCAAACGCAGGATCATGGAAGCCAAGTGGGACGGATTCCAGAAGGCCCAGGGGTTTCTTTTTCCGGCCGTTCTGGACGACGGCCCGATCTTCCGCCGTTGGCTGGACAAAGGCGCAGCCAGGGTCCTCTTTTTCGACGGGCCGGCCAAGGCCATCCGTGAATTCGAGCTGCCGCTGCGGCATGACCGATTCGACGAGATGCTCTCGCTTTTGTTAAACTGAAGTCCGGAGGGAAGGGAACACGCCCATGATTCAATCCGAACGGGTGAAATGGCTCAACGCGGCCGCGGAGAGGCCCGGCGATTATGTCCTGTATTGGATGCAGGCCTCACAGCGGGTGGAGTGCAACCACGCTTTCCAGTATGCGGTGCGCCGGGCCAACGCTCTGCGTCTGCCCGTGGTCGTTTATTTCGGATTGACCGACCGCTTCCCCGAAGCCAACGAACGGCACTATGCCTTCATGCTCGAAGGGCTGGCCGGCGTCCGGCGGCGATTGAAAGCCCTGGGTGTGCGCTTTGTCCTCCGCCGCGGATCACCCGAGCGGGGAGCGGTCGAGATGGCCGGGCGGGCCGCCCTGGCCGTCGTCGACCGCGGCTATCTTCGGATCCAGAAAGCCTGGCGGGCCAAGGCCGCGGGGGCCATGGACTGCCCTCTCGTCCAGATCGA
>PMCY01000210.1:3904-10438 GCA_003154255.1 Candidatus Aminicenantota bacterium
GAGGCCCTGAAGCGCCTCCGCCTCTTTCTCCGCGAACGGCTGACCCATTTTGCCGACTTGCGCAACAACCCCACGCTTGACGCCGTCTCCCACCTGAGCCCCTATTTGCATTTCGGCCAGATTTCGCCCCTCCAGATCGGCCTGCTGGCCGCCGGAACAGACAACCCGGGCCGGGAGGTTTTTTTCGAGGAGATTCTCGTGCGCCGGGAATTAAGCCTGAACTTCGTCCATTACAATCCGGCCTATGATGTCTTCGAAGGCTTGCCGCCCTGGGCCCTCAAGACGCTGGCCGCCCATGCCGCCGATCCCCGGCCGGCACTTTACTCCCGCACCGAGCTTGAGGGGGCCCGCACTCACGATCCCTATTGGAACGCCGCCCAGAACGAGATGCGGATCACCGGCAAGATGCATGGCTATATGCGCATGTATTGGGGGAAAAAGATCCTCGAATGGAGCCATACCCCGCAGGAGGCCTTCGCCACGGCGCTCGGATTCAACAATAAATACGAGCTCGACGGGCGCGACCCGAACGGGTTCGCCGGCGTGGCCTGGTGCTTCGGCAAACATGACCGCCCCTGGGGGCAACGGCCCGTCTTTGGCCTGGTCCGGTCCATGACCGATGGCGGATTGCGCCGAAAATTCGACGCCGACGGATATGTCCGAAACGTCGAAGCGCTGGCCACGGGCCGCTCCTGATGGCCTCAAAAAAGGACGTTGTCGTCGTCGGCGCGGGTTTGAGCGGGCTGTTTTCGGCGGCCCTCCTGGCCCGCCGGGGAGCCGCGGTGACCGTCCTGGAAAAAAGCGGACACGTCGGCGGAACCAGCCATGTTTTTCGGCGCGGACGGTATCTCTTTCCCATGGGAGCGCTGGCCTTCGGGTTTCCCGACCGGGTGACGGCAATGCTGGCCAAGGCCGGCATCGCCGCGGACTGGACTTGGAAGCGCAACCATTTTCAGCTCNNCTGGAAAGCTTTTTCCGGGAGCTTGGCGAAGCCTCGGCCCTGATCGAGAATCTCGACCTTCGGCATCCGGATTTTCTGCCTCCGGGAAATCCCGGCTTGGCCGGCCTTTCGCCGGAAAAAGCGGCCTCCATCGAACGTCTGGCCGAGTCGCCCTGTGCGGAACGTCTGGACGCGCTCTTTCGAATGGACCCGCTCAAGAACTTCCTCGGTTCGCAAGGCACGAGCCGCCCCGAGATGTCCATGCTCAACCTGGCCCTCATGTGGCGGGTCATGTCGGAGGTCGGCATCTGGTTTCCCTCCTGCGGCGTTCATGGGCTGGCGGGCAGGCTTCTGGACGCCATCCGGTCGGCCGGAGGAGATGTGCGTCTGAGCACGAGCGTATCCGGGATCATAATCGACAAGGGAGCGGCCGTCGGGGTGCGGACGGCCACCGGCGATGTCCTGGCGGCGGAATGGATCATTTCCTCGGCCGATTATAAAAAGACTATCCTGGAGCTCCTACCGCCGGAATCCGTCCCACCCGAACACCGTGAGCGCGTTCTCCTGGCACCCTATACGGGGTCCGAATTCTGCGTCTATCTGGGCCTCGACCGTTCCGCTGTCGATTGGAGCCGCTGGCGGGCCGACCATTTATACTTCCGGACGCCGGGTGGATGGACGGGAGACGATTTTGAAGACGGGGAGATCGAAGCCTGCCGTTGGTCCGACAATTTTCCCGCCGCAGCGCCGCCCGGAAAATGCGTCGTGATTCTCCGCGCTCCCTATCCTTATGAGAAAGCCGCATCGTGGCGGACCGGGGAAAAGGCCCGGGCCGTGGGTTACCTCGAATTCAAAGAGAGATTGGCCCGGCGCATGATCGCCGCGGCCGAAGCGGTTCTGCCCGGCCTGTCCGGCGCGATCGAATCCATGGAGGCGGCGACGCCGCTGACTTACCGGGATTGGGGCGGCCGAACACGCGGCTCGATCGCCGGATGGGCATGGACGGCGGAAGCGGCCGGAAAGCTGCGAAGCCGGCTGCTCATCCGGACGCCCATCCGGGGCCTGCTGGCCGTGGGCATTTATTCGGCGACGGAGCTTTTCCTGGGCGGAGTCCCGGCGGCGCTGCGCACGGCGGAGCTGGCGGCGGAAGCGGTCTGCCCGCCTCGGGATCAGCCCCAGATGTGATACTTCTCCACCATGTGGTGGGGATGATAGGAGAGCTTGGCTTTGCGCAGCCCGGGTACGCCGAGGTCCTGTTCGCGGTTGATAAACAAGCAATCCGCCCATTCATGCCGGACGAACTCACGGTTCATCAACTGGGCCAGGCCCTCGTAGCGGGGGCTGACGATCTCGATATGGACGACGGCGGTGTCCGCGTTGAGGCGTTCGCCGACGGAAAACGCGGCGATGCGGCCCTCGGTGATGATGGCCCCACCGGTCATGTCCAGTTCCTTGAAATGGAGCAAGGCCTCCTGGATGGCGNNGATTTTTCGAATTTTCGGATGCGGTTGCGCTTGCCGTCGTATTTTTTGCCTTTGAGCTCGATCAGATCGGAGGCCTGATAGACGTAATCGAAATCGTCCTCATCCGGCGCGCAGCGGAATCCCTCGCAGTGGCGTTCGGCGAAAGATTGGGGGATGCGAGACAGGCGGGGCGCCACGGCCAGGCAGGTCTGAAGAGTTTCCGGGATTTCCCGGTCGCCCAGCGGCTGGAGGAAATAGGCCGGCTCGCCGGGCGGGGCGAAGCAGAAGCAGAGGTTGCCCCGGATGAGAGTGAAGCGGGGATGATCGTAGAACCGCCATATGAAATGGTTGCCGAACGTGGATTCCGAGATCTCCAGCGGCCAGCGTGCGAAAAAGGGAATTAGGGCGGGCCGGTCGGTCAACTCGAGCGGCTTGAATTGCGGATATACAGGCAAGGTCATTTTTTTTCCCGGACCATGATCGTGCAGCGTTCACGGGGACAACCTTCGCACCAGGACGGATCCTTCTTCATTCCGACCGGTCCGGCGGGAATGACGATGAATCCGCAGCCGGAGAAAAAATCGGGAATGATCGTGGCCAGGTAGACGGCGCCGGTGACTTCGGCGGCCAGGGCTTCAACAAGACGTCGTCCCATTCCGGCCGAGCGACGGCTGGAATCGACCCCCAGGCTGACCAGTTCGTCGGAATCGGCATGCCGCTTGAGGCCGACCATCCCCATGATCATCCCGTCCTCCTCGGCCACCCAGAAGAGATCATTTTCCATCCCCGGATACTCGAGGCTCAGGCGTTCAGCCAGAATCCTGAGCCGGGAACGGTCCTCTGGCGCGGCGCGGCGGATCATCATAGCCGCCCATTATAGCAAAAATTGACCCGCCGGGGGGGCTATGCTATATCTATCGCGATCAACGGGCTTTTCGCGCCCGTTTCGAACGCTAAAAAGGATTCGGACTTGGATCAAAAGGTCATCGTACGCTTCGCGCCGAGCCCGACGGGCTTCCTCCATCTGGGCAGCGGACGCACCGCTCTATTCAATTGGCTGGTCGCCCGCCGCTATGGCGGCCACTTCCTCCTGCGCGTCGAAGACACGGATAAAGTCCGTTCGGAGCAGCGCTTTCTGGACGAGATCCTCGAGGATCTTCATTGGCTGGGCCTGGACTGGGACGGTGAACCAATCCATCAAAGTCATCGTTTCGAGCTCTACCGGGCCAAGGCCGAGGAGCTGATCGCGGCCGGAACGGCCTACCGGGAGGGCCCGGCCGTGCTTTTCAAAGTCGAGCCCGGCCGGACTATCGCCTTCGAGGACCTTATCCACGGCCGCATCGCCGTGAATACGGAAACGCTCAAGGACCAGGTCCTGATCAAGTCCGACGGCTCGCCGGCCTACAATTTCAGCTGCGTCGTGGACGACTCCGAACAAGGCATCACCCACATCATGCGCGGCGACGACCACATCTCCAATACCCCCAAACAAATCCTTTTCTATGAGGCTTTCGGCCTGATTCCGCCCCGCTTTGGCCATATGCCCTTGATTCTGGGGGGCGACGGGGCCAAGCTCAGCAAACGCCACGGAGGCGTGTCGGTGGCCGAGTACAGGGCCGATGGCTTCCTGCCCGAAGCCCTGGCCAACTATCTCATCCTGCTGGGCTGGACGCCGCCGGACGAAAAGGAGATCCTGACCCTGGGGGAAGCGGCCCGCTTGTTTGAAATCGACCGCATGGGCAGCGTCCAGGCCAAGTTCGACCTGGCCAAGCTGACCTGGATGAACGGCGAATATATCATGCGGAAATCCGCGTCCGAGCTGTCCGTCCTTCTCGACGCCCGGCTCACGGCCGAGGGCTTCGACATTCGACGCGTGCCGCCGGAAAAGCGCCTGGGCATCGCCGAGGCCTACCGGATCCGCATCAAGACCCTGCAGGAGTTCAGTCCGCTGGCCGATTTTTTCTACCGCGATGATTATATGGTGGACGAGGAGGGGCGGAAAAAGCATCTTGATCCGGCCGAGGCCAAGATTCTGCTCGGCCTTCTGGCCGGGCGGTTAGAGCCGCTCGAACCCTTCAGCCACGACTCCCTCGAAGCGGCCGTCCGCGATCTGGCCCAGGAGCGGGGGATCAAGCCGGCGGCGATCATCCACCCGGCCCGCCTGGCCGTCAGCGGCAAAACGCGCGGGGCCGGCCTTTTTGAAATCATGGAACTGCTCGGACGCGAAACCGTCGTCCGGCGCCTCAAGGAGGCCACCCGATGAGCGACGAAAAACCCAAGGACAATTTCATCCGCGACATCATCAACGCCGACCTTGCGGCCGGTAAAAACGGCGGCCGGGTGCATACCCGTTTCCCGCCGGAGCCCAACGGTTACCTCCACATCGGGCACGTCAAGTCCCTGAACATCAACTTCGGGCTGGCCGCCGACTACCAGGGCCTCTGCAACCTTCGCTTCGACGACACCAATCCGGAGAAGGAGGAGATCGAATATGTCGGCTCGATCAAGGAGGACATCCGCTGGCTCGGCTACGATTGGCAGGACCGCGAATATTACGCCTCCGATTATTATGAACAGCTATATGCCTTCGCCGAGATCCTGATCGGAAAGGGCGCGGCTTTCGTCTGCGACCTGAGCGCCGACGAAGTCACGGCGACGCGGGGGACGCTGACCAAGCCCGGCCAGCCCAGCCCCTATCGCAATCGTTCGATCGAGGAAAACCTCGATCTCTTCCGCCGGATGAAGGCCGGGGAGTTCAGCGACGGATCGAAATCCTTGCGGGCCAAGATCGACATGACCGATCCCAACCTTCTCCTGCGCGACCCGGTCATGTACCGGCTCCGCCGGGCCCACCACTACCGCCGCGGCGACACCTGGTGCCTCTATCCCACGTACGACTGGGCCCACGGGCAGTGCGATTCCATCGAGGGGATCACCCATTCGATCTGCTCCCTGGAGTTCGAAGTCCACCGCCCGCTTTATGACTGGTTCCTCGACCAGCTGGGCATCCACCATCCGCAGCAGATCGAATTCGCCCGCCTCTATCTCAGCCATACCCTGTTGAGCAAGCGCAAACTCCTGGCCCTGGTCAAGGAGAAGATCGTCGACGGTTGGGACGATCCCCGCATGCCGACCGTATCGGCCCTGCGGCGCCGCGGATACACGCCGTCCTCGCTGCGGCGTTTCGCCGGTCTGGTCGGGGTGGCCAAGGTGAACAGCATCGTCGACCTGGCTTTTCTCGAAAGCTGCGTCCGCGAGGAATTGAACAAGACGGCCCCCCGGGCCATGGCCGTGCTGCGGCCCCTCAAGGTCGTTCTGACCAACTACCCCGAAGGCCGGACCGAAGAGCTTGATTGCGTCAACAATCCCGAGGATCCCTCCGCCGGCATCCGCCGGGTCCCGTTCTCCCGGGTTCTCTACATCGAGCGCGACGACTTTCTGGAGAATCCGCCGAAAAAGTACTTCCGTCTTTCGCCGGGCCATGAAGTCCGCCTTCGCTATGCTTATTTCATCACCTGCACCGGCGTGGTCAAGGACCCGGGGAACGGGGAGATTATGGAAGTCCACTGCACTTACGACCCGGCCACGCGGGGAGGGGACTCGCCCGACAAGCGCAGCCCGAAGTCCACCTTGCATTGGGTTTCCGCCGAGCACGCCGCGCCCGTGGAGGTCCATCTCTACGAGACGCTCTTCACCAAGCGCGATCCGAGCGAGCTCGAGGAAGGGGAGGACTGGAAGGCGAATCTCAATCCCCGGTCGCTCGAGATCGTCCCCGGGGCCATGGCCGAGCCGTCCCTGGCCGCCGCCCGTCCGGGCGACCGCTTTCAATTCGAGCGGCTGGGTTATTTCTGCGTCGACGCCCCTTGCAGCCGTCCCGGCGCGCCCGTCTTCAACCGGACGGTGACGCTGCGCGATTCCTGGGCCAATATCATCAAATCCGGCAAGGAAAACCAGTAAAACGATCCTTCTCCCGGTTGCAATAGCGGGGGAGTTGGGGTAAACTGCGATTCTTCCGGCGTGCCTGTAGCTCAGCTGGATAGAGCACCAGCCTCCGGAGCTGGGTGTCGGAGGTTCGAATCCTCTCAGGCACGCCACTCGTGGTGGGCGTAGCTCAGTTGGTTAGAGCATCGG
>PMCY01000255.1 GCA_003154255.1 Candidatus Aminicenantota bacterium
GGCGTGATCGTCAAGAAGGACACGGCCGGGGAGATCGGCTATTCGATCAAAGGCGATGTCAAGGCCTACGTGCAATTCCAGCAGAGCGTTCCCCAAGGCATCGAACGGCTGTCCGGCTGGCCCCTGGACGTTTTTCAGTCCATCATGCCGCCCCTGCCTCGCCGCAAGACGCCGTATATCTCGCGCGAGATCATCAGAACCGATCTCTGCGAACTGGCGCCCGTGACCTGGAAGGGGATCCCGGCTTTCCTGGAATGCATCCGCCCGGCTTCGGGCGGAGCGGCCGCGGATTACCGTCTGGAGATCCGCGACGCCGCCTCCGACCGGATATTGACCCGCTTCGCCGAAGGCTATGGCTTGGCTTCCATGCTGGTGCATGAGGGCGAGGCCCTTGTTTTCGCTTCGCGTTGGGAATCCGGAGGCTGGCGCGACGTGACGCTTTTCCGTTCGCGGGACCTTCAGACCTGGGCCTCGTCGCCGGTCATCCGGGGCGAAAACGAGGGGATTTTCAATTCCTCCGTCTGCCGCGGGCCGGACGGCTTCGTCCTGGCCTATGAATCCGACGATTCCCGATATCCCGCCTTTACTATCAAATTCGCCCGATCCAAGGATCTTCGCCTATGGACCTGGATGCCCGAAGCAACCTTCGGCACCAATCGTTATACGGCTTGTCCCTGCCTTCGCCAGGCGAACGGCTTCTACTATGTCCTCTATCTCGAGCAGCGGACGCCGCGCTGGTTCTTCGAGACGTATATCACCCGGTCCAGGGACCTGGTTCATTGGGAGCTGAGCTCCGCGAATCCCGTGTTGACGCCGGAAGGGCTCGACGAGGGCATCAATGCCTCCGATCCCGAGCTGGCCGAGGAGAACGGCCGAACCTTCCTCTATTTCGCCGTAGGCGACCAGCGGACCTGGATGAACATCAAGCGGGCGATTTACCCCGGCCGCCTGGCCGCCTTCCTGGAATCCTGGTTCCAGACGCCGGGTATTCCCGATTGGGGAAGCGCGGGAGCGGCCCGGGCGCCCGGGAAGCGCTGATGCCGGGGCCCCTCCGCCGGCGGTCCGGTTCGTTGACAGGAGTTCCGCGCCGGCGATAAAATGCGGGCGGAATCGGGACGCAGAGGAGGAGACGTGATCATCGAAGGGAAAAAAGACAAGGACCGCATCATCGTCTCCGTCGCGGGCCGCATGGACGCCGTCTCGGCGCCGGATTTCGACCGCCGCTGCGAAGATTGGCTGGTTGACGGCCAGACCCTCTTCGTGCTCGATTTCTCCGGTCTGGAATACATCAGCAGCGCCGGCCTGCGCAGCCTCCTCGTCCTGGCCAAAAAGCTGACGGCGCGCAAGGGCCAGGTGGTGATCGCCGCCCTCAAAGACGTGGTCCGCGAAGTCTTTACGATCTCGGGGTTCGGTTCGATCTTCCTCATCGCCGAATCGGTCGAGGCCGCGCTGCGGCGCCTTTGAGGCGCCGGGAGAATCCGCCGTGATGCGTCTGCGCCTGCCCGCCCGGCTCGAATCTCTGGCCGCCTTCTTCGATTTCATCGCCGTTCGCTGCGCCGAGTCGGGATTTCCTCTCCCGAGGACCAAAGAGATCCAGCTGGTCGTCGAGGAGGCGGTCGTCAACATCGTCCGTCATGCCTATCCCCATCAGCCGGGCGATATCGAGCTTCGCTGGCGCAGCGACGCCTCTCCCGGCCGGGCCGCCCTGGATATCGAGGACACCGGAGTGCCGTTCGACGCCCGCACCCTGTCGGCCCCCGACCTCACGGCCGGCCTGGACGACCGCAAGGTCGGCGGGCTCGGCGTATTTTTCATCATGAACCTTGTCGATGAAGTGGATTACCGCAGGGACGGCGAGCGGAACATCCTGACCTTAACCTTGGCAGCCCAGAAGCCTCCTCTCGATCGGGCCCGGGGCGCCGCCGCGAAGGACGATGACGCCCTGCACTTTCCCCTCCAATCCATGAAAAGGGAGACATTCCGCAAGGGGGACATTTTATTTAGAACGGGTGACCGGGCCGACAAGATGTATTACGTGGCCCGCGGATCGCTGCTGCTCCCGGAGCTCGGCAAGGTGGTCAAGGAAGGAGGGGTCATCGGGGAAATGGGCATTCTCTCGCCTTTCCTGACCCGCACCGCTTCCGCGGTGTGCGAGGAGGACCTCGAGGCGTTCACCATCGACAAGGAGGACGTCATCCGGCTGTTCAATACCGATCCTTCCCTGGCTTTCCGGCTCGTCCACCTTTGCATCAGGCGCCTGATCGAAAATCTGCGGGCCGAAACCGAGGCCAAGGAGCGCATCCAGAGCGAGCTGCGCATCGCCCGCGACATCCAGACCGCCATGCTGCCCCGCGTCTTTCCGCCTTTCCCGGGGCGCCGGGAATTCGACATCTTCGCCGTCATGGAGCCGGCCAAGGAAGTGGGGGGCGATTTCTACGATTTCTTCCTCATCGACGAGCGGCGGCTCGGCGTCGTAATCGGCGACGTCTCCGGCAAAGGCGTTCCGGCCGCCCTTTTCATGGCCATTTGCAAGACGCTCCTCAAGACCGAGGCCCTGCGTGGCCTGCCCCCCTCGGAGGTCCTGGACCGGGTCAATCGGACGCTCATCCCCGACAACGATTCGATGATGTTCGTGACTGTCTTCCTGCTTGTGCTGGACTTGGAAACAGGCGATCTGCAATGGGCCAACGGAGGCCATCCGCCGGCCCTGGTCAGCGCCGGTCCGGGGCGTTTCGATTTTCTGCCGGGGCCGACCGGCACCGTCCTGGGGGCGGTCGAGACCTGCGCGTTCGAGACCCGGACGCGCCGGCTCGCGCCCGGCGACACCGTCTTCCTTTACACCGATGGCATGACCGAAGCCATGGACGCGGAGCAGCGCCTGTTTTCCGAAAAACGCTTGAAAGCCGGGCTGGATCAGGGGGAGGGCCGGGATCCGGAAAGCCTGATCCGGCACATGCGGTCCGCGGTGCGGGATTTCGTCCGGGAGACGCCTCCTTCGGACGATATCACCATGGCGGCGCTAATCTTTCACGGACCGGCCGGCCGCGGCCGGGCCGACGGCTGATCCGCTTATTTCATCCCCAGCATGTGCAGTTCCCAAAGGTCCCGACGGCTGCGTTGAAGGACCGGGCCGATGGCCAGCATCCCGGTCTTGCCGACGTTTTTCTCCAAGTANNTTCCTTTGGCGCCGATGGACAGTTCGACATGGAGGCGCAGCAGGCAGAGCATGTCGGCGACGACCTCGCCGGGAAAACGGTCCTTGAGGGAAAGCAGATATTTTCCGGCCCTGGTCGTCGTCAGGCGGCCGGAGTTGACCAGGCCGAGCATTTCAACGTCGGTATCGAAGCCCACATCCAGCCATTGACGCGTGCTTTTCTCGCTGATGAGGAAGATGTTGACGGCTACGAGCGGCAGGACGACGAGCACGGCCGCCGTGGCCACAAGCGGCGGCAGGAGGAAATGGTTGAAGGCGGAATGAACGACGAAAGCGATGCCCAACCCGGGCAGGCCGGCCAGCCAAAGGCCCGTCGACCGCCGGTCGGCCAGGGCTTTGGTCAAAGCGGCGAAAATCGCCGTCGTCCCGCCGTGCATCATGGCCGTCCCGAAGCCGCGGATGACCCAGATCACCAGGCCGGCATTCGCGGAGGCATTCAGGTAATAAACATTTTCGAACAGCGAAAAACCCGCCCCGGCGGCGAATCCCAGGATGGCCCCGTCGACCAGAAAGCCGATCCGCTGGGCCCGGAAAAAAGCCACCAGGACGAGCGCCTTGAGCGTCTCCTCGATGAAAGGGGAGACGTATCGGGAATAGAAAGTGAAATCGTTTTGAAAACGGCCGATCAAGGCCGAATTGGCGTAATAGCCGATNNGGCAGGAGGGCGATCAAAATTTTCAGAACATCCGGCCGGAAAGACTCGCCCATGGCTTCTTTGCGCCTGTCATTGTATGACAATCCGCATTTCAGTCAAGCCGAAGAGTCCTTGACACGACCATCGGGGCAACGTATATTTTTGCCATCCCAACAGGGGATTTCATCTTTCAGAACGGGGTTCGGCATTGTTGAAAGGACCATCATTCTTTTGGGGCGCCGGGGTCGGCTGACTTCCGAACGGCGCGGAGCGTCGGCTTTTTTCCGGCCGCCTCGAACTTCAAGGGCGCTGGCTTGTAATTATGAATGAACAGAAAGATTCCGAGGCCGTGGGCCGATGCCTGCGGGGTGAAACGGATGCCTTTGAAGAGATTATCCTGCGATATCAGAAACCGGTGATGAACTTGGCCTATCGAATCGTTCATGATCTGGAAGACGCTCGGGACGTCGCCCAATCCGTTTTCGTCAAGGCTTTTGCCGCTCTGCCTTCGTATGATTCGCGCTACAAATTCTTCAGCTGGCTGTATCGCATCGCGATCAACGAATCGCTCAATTATGCCGACAAGCGGAGCCGCCGGACCAATCCCGCGGACGTCTGGGGGTCGGCGCCTCCGGATCCCGCCGAGGAGACGGTCCACGCCGAGCTGCGCCGGAGGATCGAAACCGCCCTGAAGCAGCTGGCTCCCCGGCAGAGGGCCCTCCTGGCCTTGAGCCTGGACGGCCTGTCGTACAAGGAGATCGGCCGGACGCTCGGCTGTTCCGAGGTCAAGGTCAAATCGAAGCTTTTCGCCGCGCGGCACAAGTTGCGCGGAATCCTGGCCGCCGGCGGCGGAGTTCGGCCATGATCGGTCGGAAGCTCGACCGGCTGATGAACCAGGAGATGGACGGGGCCAATTCTCCCGAGGAGCGCGAAGCGCTCCGGCGGGCCCTGGAAGCCGACCCCGGGGCCCGGGAGTGTTTTAAGGATCTGCAGGCCGCGGACGGGCTCCTGCGCGGCGTCGAGGGTCCCGCTCCGGGCCCGGAATTCAAGGACGGGATTCTAGCCGCCGTGCGGCGGAACGCCCGCGGTTCCATCGAGCCCGCTGAAAGATCGTTCGATAAATCGAGGGAAGTCAAGGAGGACATCATGACCAAGAAGCAGAGAGTTTTTTCGCTGGCGGCCGGGGGCGTCATCGTCATCGCCGCCGCGCTCATCCTTATTGTCGGCCCCAACCTGGGGAAGAAGACGGACCAGGACCGGATGGCCGGGACGATCACCCAGGCCGAGCGCTACCGGGCCGGTCAGATGACGGCCAAGGACGTGGTGCTGACTAAGGAAAGCGTCGTCAAGTTCCTGCAGAGCCCCTATATCCAGAACGTTCTCCGCAATGTCCGCTTCCAGAAGCTGATGGCCGATCCGGGCTTTGCCGCCCTGATGAAGGACCCCAACTTCGCGGCCCTGCTGAAGGACCCCAATTTCGCCGGGATGCTGGCCGGGGCCAATTTCTCCGGCCTGATGAAGGACCCCAACTTCGCCGGCCTTATGAAAAACTCCGATTTCTCGGCCCTGCTGAAGAGCGCGAACTTCGCCGGCTTGCTGAAAGACCCCAATTTCGCCGGACTGCTCAACGGGGCCAGCTATGCCAATCTGCTCCAGGATGCCAACTTCGCCGCCCTGATGAAGGATGCCGACTTCGCCGCCCTTCTCCAGGACGCCAACTTCGCCGGGGTGATGAAGAGCGCCCAATTTGCCGGCTTGTTGAAAGACCCCAATTTCGCGGCCCTGATGAAGGAGCCCGGCTTCGCCGCCCTGCTGTCGAACGCCCAGTTCGCCGGGGTGATGAAGAGCGCCCAATTTGCCGGCTTGTTGAAAGACCCCAATTTCGCCGGCCTTCTGCAGAACGCGAATTTTGCGGCGGCGATGGCCAACGCCAACTTCGCCGGGCTGCTGAAAAGCTCGGATTTCGCCGCCCTGATGAAGAACGCCGCCTTCGCCGGGCTGCTTAAAAGTGAGCGATTCGCCGCGGCCATGGCCAACGCCAATTTTGCCGCGG
>PMCY01000303.1 GCA_003154255.1 Candidatus Aminicenantota bacterium
GGTTTCCGCGGCCGAAGCGGAGCTTCTCCTTTCTTCCCGGCGGCCGATCGTCCTCCTGAGGAAAAAAGAGGAGCTTCCGGGTATCGCCCCGAACCTGAAGGAAGTCGGTGTGATGCTGGCTTACACGCCGCTCCATGTCCTGCTCCTCCGGGACCTGAAGCTGGTCATCGCCACCAGCTCGAACATCAAGGACTCCCCCATCATGAAGGACGATAACGAGGGGTTGGATCCCCTCTGCGACTTTGTCCTGGACCACGACCGCCCGATCCATATGCGGGCCGATGATTCCGTCCTCAAGGCGGCCCGGGGCGGCCCGCTTTTCATGCGCCGGGCCCGCGGATTCGTTCCCGCGCCCCAGCCCGTTCCGGAGGCGCTCCGCTCGGAAGGGCCCATTTTGGCCTTGGGAGGCGAGCTCAAGGACACGGTCTCTGTTTATCGGAACGGTTATGTCGTCACCAGCCAGTTTCTGGGCGATCTGGACGAATACCGCAATCACCGCTATTTCGAGGAGACCGCCGCCCATCTCCAAAAGCTATTCGGCGTCCGACCCACGCGCGTCGTCAGCGACCTTCACCCGGACTTCCACACCACGCGCTGGGCGGAACGCCTGGCTCGCCGCCTGCGCATTCCCCATGACCGCGTCCAGCACCATCACGCCCACGTCCTGGCCGTCCTACTCGAACACGGGATCGAGCCGGGCCGGCGCGTCCTGGGAATCGCCTGGGACGGTTTCGGTTACGGAACGGACGGATCTCCCTGGGGCGGCGAATTTCTCCTGGCCGATTACGACGGATTCGAACGGTTCGCCCGCTTTGAACCGGTTCCCCTTCCCGGCGGGGATCGGGCGGCGCGGGAACCCTGGCGGATGGCCCTGGCGTATCTGGCCGGGCTGAAGCCCGCCCCGGGGGCGGAACGATCAATCCTGAGGGGCGTCCCGACCGATTCCATCAGGGCGGTTCGGGCCATGATCGCCCGCGGCACGCACGCGCCGCCCGCTTCCAGCGCCGGACGGCTCTTCGACGCGGTGTCCGCCCTGGCCGGAACAGCGCCTTTGGAGAACGAATTCGAAGCCGAGGCGGCCATGCGCCTCGAAGCGGCGGCGTGCGGGGGACGGGCCCGCGCCGTCTATCCGATCGACGTCTCACCGGATGGGCCGCTTCGGACCGTTTCGTTTCGGAGGATGACGGCCAGTATCCTCGCCGACAGGAAGCGGGGAGCTCCCGCCGCGGTGATCGCGGCCAAGTTCCATCTCTCGCTGGCCGGACTTGCCGCGGACGTCGCCGTTCGGGCGCGACGGGAAGCGGGCGTGGATACGGCGGTGCTCTGCGGCGGGGTTTTCCTGAACCGGATCCTTCTCGAATCGGCGGTCCGGAAGCTTGAAGAAAAGGGATTCCGCGTCCTGAGGCCGATCGCTTATTCTCCCAACGATGAAGCGATTTCGCTCGGCCAAACGGCCTTCGCCCTGGCCCGCCGGCGCTTCGAAGGCGTCAATCGTTCAGGTTGAAGCCGAATCCCGTGGCGTCCCGGGGCGGCTTTTCGTCCTCTTCTTCATTTTTAACCGCATGGCCGGCGAATGACCGGGCCAAGTGAACCTTCCAACCGCCGACGGCGTTCAGGGCCGCATTGAACAGAAGCGTCGAGGCCGCCCCCAAGAGGCCCAAAAAGATAAATCCCGCGGCGCCTCCCAACAGACCGTCGACGAGGGCCCCGACCAGCCGGCCCTGCGGGTCGCGGATGATCGATGGCCAGTGAGCCATCAAGGACGCCAGGGATCCGGTAGCCCCGGCCAAGGCCCCATAGACCGCCCCGCCTATGAGCCCCAGGATTCCGGGAACCAGAAGCCCGGACAGGAGATCTATGGATTTCAGGGTGTAGACTTCCCCTTTGACATCGACCGACGCTCCCAGTTGGACGAACTCGACCGACCGGAGGCCTTCGTTCTTCGAGGCGCAATGCGGACACGTCATCAGAGGCTTTTCCAGGGCCGTGCCGCATGCCGGGCAGCGGTCTTCCGGCTCTGCTCCTTCCACCAGGTTTCCCCCGCACCGGCCGCAAGCCTCGTCTTCGATCTTGTTCTCGAAACCGCAATAGACGCAGATGGCTTTTTTCTCTTTCTGGGAGGGCGGCTCGGCCTGAATCCAGTCGCGCCCGTCGAAGAAATACCATTTTCCCGTCTGGGCTCCGATCATCCAATAGCGTCCCTGATCGTCCTTCAAACGGAGCTTTTTCATTTCATCGATGAATTGCTGGCGCGAAATTTCACCGGCCTGAAACTTGGTCTTGAGGCCCGAAAATGTCTCGACGACTTCCTGGAATGGATTGGCCATATTCTCCACCTTCCTGGGATACCCCAATCAACGCAAATGGTTGATTTTCAGAAAGTTCATAACACGCTGATTGCAATACAAATACAATCTTTGACGGGAAATTGTGCAAACGGTCATAACTTCAAAGATTGGCGTATGTTCGGAGAAGCCGAAGCCTGATTTTCCCACAACTTTTCCACAATTTCTGTGCAAAACTCCGGCGTTCATCCGAGCCTCAGAAATGCCTGATCAAAGTGATCAAATCGTATCCCCGAATGGGGGCCGGAGTAAAGGAGATAACGAAAATGATCAGGACCAGGGCCGCCCCGAGAATCCGCGCTGTTCCCAAAGGCGCGTCTTCGTCCCAGATCGGCGGGTGTCTGATACCAAGTATCAAAATCATTACGGCCCACAGCAGCCAACCCGCCCAGAAGAATACGCCCAATACCACGAAGAGCGCCAGGAAGATGCGCCCAACGGCCTTGATCCGGGCGCCGAACACGGCGTAGAGGATATGCCCTCCGTCGAGCTGGCCTATCGGAAACAGATTGATCGCCGTGACCAGCAAGCCCACCCATCCGGCGAAAGCTATAGGATGAAGCAATACGTCATATCCGGGACCCGCCCGGCCGAACAGAAGCGCGCTGAAAAGCTTTACCAGCAGCGGCTCGCCGAAAAGAAGCGATTCGCCGCGCGGCAAGGCGGGTACGACCTTGGACAAGGCCAACCCGATCCCCAATACGGGAACGGCAACCGCAAACCCGGCCAGGGGGCCGGCCGCTCCGACGTCGAACAGGATCCGTTTGCGGGCGATGGGGGTGCGGATGCGGATGAACGCGCCCATCGTGCCGATCAGAGTCGGCGCCGGGATGAAGAACGGCAGCGTGGCCGAAAGTCCGTTTCTTCGACAAGTCCAAAAATGTCCCATCTCGTGGGCGCTCAAGATAAGAAGCAGAACGAGCGCATAGACGGCGCTGAGGAGAAGGACTCGCGGATCCTGGAAGGGACGCGGCGCGGCCGCCCCGGTTAGGCCGGGGTTCGGGGCGTAGAGGAAGCCGGCGCTCCATTCCACCCCGACCAGGAAGGTCGAGCCGATCGTCAGGACGAAAAGGAGGGCGTTCAGCCAGGTCCGGTCCTTGGCGAAAAAACCCGGACGGCGGATACGCAGCGAAGCGGCGGAAAGGGGCGTTTCGTCCATGGGCCTCATAAAAAAAATAGGAGTGAGAACCTCACTCCTATTAACGGGTCGATCGGTCGGCCGTCAATCAGCCGTGCAGCTTCTTATGTTTGAGCTCAAGCGCTTCCCGCGTTTCTTTGTGGTCCGGATCCGGAACACAGGAATCCACGGGGCAGACGGCCGCGCATTGCGAAGCGTCGAAGCTGCCCACGCACTCGGTGCATTTGTCGGCGTCGATCAAATAGCGTTCATCGCCGGCCGTGATGGCCTGATT
>PMCY01000023.1:0-2521 GCA_003154255.1 Candidatus Aminicenantota bacterium
AAAATCATTGAAATCCTGCCATTCGCTACCTGTGAAGGTCTGGTAAACAGGGGACGGTGAATTAACCGGCCAAATTCGTCGAAGTTTCATTCTAAATCTCCTACGCCTGGAACAATGGTAATGATTTTTTGATGTTCCTAGAGATGTTCATCTCCCCGAGTCAGATAAATATTGAAGCGGTCCCAAGATTCGGAGTGCCGATCTTTAAGATGACCATGAAGCCGAGACCTGAGATTTCTAGCTAGGCCAACATAATACAGTTCTTCGCCTTAATAGAGAGCGTAAACCCCGCTCCGTCTGCGGGCATATTCCGTGATGATTTCTGGATACCGCTTAATCGCGGTCCGAGAGATGTTTTCACGATATTCGAGGACAAGGCTGGGTTCGGAGCGGCGCTTTTTCATCTTTTCGTCCCCTCTTCCACGATTTTGATCTCTTCCTTTGTCAAGCCGTACAACTCGTATACCAGATTGTCGATCTCCGCGTCGGTCGAATCTACCCGGCGTTGGATAAGCCCCGTTTGGGCGACGGAATCAGCGTCTGCAAGCTGCTTGCGTATAGTCAGCATTGACTCGACGAGTTTGACCATTCGATCATGGCGGGCTTTGTCAATCGGCGTATTAAAATCAGCGACTCGGATTGGCAATTTCTCAAGATAAATTGTCCGCAACTCCAAACGTCCCTTTCTATCGGGATCTCCCAGAACGGAGCACAGCCTCTTTAGGAATGCCCATGTCAGCCTCGAATTAAGGATCCCCAGAAGGTATTTGTCATCCACAGGGATAAAGAAGGCTTTATTATTAGAATACCGACCTTCTTCATCAAACGCGAACCGAGACTCCTTCGCTATTTCCGGATATATTATTTTCGGTTTTTCAAATTCTCGATAATAATCGATCGTATCTTGAATCTCATACCACTTATAAGGTCCGGGCTTGCGGCCGATCCACTTCGTCCCGCTCCAATCCTTTGGTTTCGGCAACAACCTATCCCTAAAAGCAGATAAATAACGCTCGATGGCCGGATAGTTTTGAATCGAAATCCCATGACGAGCGAAAATGAGATAACGTTTATTAAAATTGACTCGATATTTCCTGATATCATCGCCTATAACAAACGGCCTAATAATTTCCGCGCTCTTTTTATCCTCGCGGATGAGCCGATCACGAGTTACGCGATCGATGACAAAAGCCTCATTTAATCCAGTAAGCACGCCGCGGTAAATATTTCCACCTACATATTGGCCAAGGGGCGTCCCGCGTTTCTTCATTTTCTCGAATACGGCGATTTCTTGCACATTAGCTAGCGTCCAATTGTCGCCAGAGAGGGATCTCTCATCGAGAGCCATTCCAACATTTTTGACTTCCTTCTCCAGTGATTGAAAATCGAGTCTCTTTATCGGCGCATAAACAAACCTCTGTTTTTTCGGTTTATTGTTGCGGGTGATAATAATGGCCGGAAAAGTAGCCGCCTTCTCAAAGACCGGAAGCTCCCCAAAATCGACGATTTGATCGAGAGTCGTACGTGATGCAAGGAAGGAGCGAAGAGGCTTGCCGTAGTTGGCACGCATGAATTTGTTGGAACAGATCATTCCGAAGGCGCCGCTTTCCAATAAGAGCAAATGGGCCTTCTCGATAAAGTAAGCATATAGATCCGCAGTTCCAGCATAACTGGCAAAAGTTTTTTGCGCATATTCCTTGAATGGGAGCCCAAGAGATTCCTGCCGGACATACGGCGGATTTCCGATGACGCAATCAAACCCGCCGGATTGCATCGCCTCGGGGAAAGCCTGTTTCCAATCGAACGGATTGATGTGCTTCAATTCCTCCGGATCGATGTCCAAACGTGCGGCGAAATAATCCGGACCGATCAATGAATTTCCGCATTTTAGGTTATCGGAGAGATTCGGGAGCGCTCGATCTTCAAAAAGCTGCATCTGACGGCCGAAGGACTGGTCGGTTTCGCCCTCTAAAACTCTGAGGAGAAGGGACAATTTCGAGACTTCCACGGCCTGGGGGTCGATATCCACGCCGAAAATGTGGGTGGTAAGAATTCTCTTTTTTTCTTCGATCGTCAGCCGCCATCCCCCGCGGCGAAGGTCTTTCCAGACGGCTTTTTTGTGGGAATCGGGCTTGTTCTCCGTATACCACTTCAGACAATGATCCAATAGACACCGATACGCGCCCAAGAGAAAAGATCCGCTGCCGCAAGCCATATCCAGAACGCGGAACGGCGGCGTATCTTTTCCGCCGGCCAGTTGTTGCGGGCTTCGTTCCTCGATCTTTTTGCCGACCGTATTATTGACGATGTAATCCACAATATAGGACGGCGTATAGTAGACTCCGCCGGCTTTCCGGACCTCGGGTTTTTCCTCGATCTTGGCCTGGTGGCCGGCCGTCAACCGGATGACCTTTCCCAGGAAGCGCTCATAAACCGTGCCCAGGATCTCGACGGGCATCACGCCGAAGTGATAGGGCGATCCATAAGCGAAATACAGGCTCTGCAGGATGGGTTTTAAGGC
>PMCY01000023.1:2530-6182 GCA_003154255.1 Candidatus Aminicenantota bacterium
CGGGCATAGATGTCGGGCCGTTCGCTCAACGTCAACAATTGTTCATAGGGCTCGATCCCGCGGTCCTCGGCCATTCGCAGAAAAACGATCCGATCGATCGTCAGCAGAACCGCGGCGTTCAGATCCTCCAGGGAAATAGCGGGGTTTCGAAGAGCGACGTTGCGGGCCAACTCGTCGCGCCAGCCTTCGATTTCCTTCAGAAATTCATCATCCACTTCGGAAGTTCCGCGTTTCCGTTTGGAAGCTGCGTATTGGTCGAAGGCTCCGGACCAAACGGCTTCGCGGGAAAAATAATCCCACAATTCCCGCCATCGGTCGGGATATTCCTCGAAACGGTAATATTGGATGCGGGCATGGCTCGCTTTATCCGAAGGATGCGGCCGCAGGGTGCAGTCGTAAACACCCAACTCCTCGAAATCCGTCAGGAGAGAGAGCGCGACCTTGGCGCTCCAGCCGTAACGGCGAAGCTGGTAAGCGGGTCCGGGATCGGCGTTGATGTTGATACCGCATTTTTTGGCTTCCGTGTAGTATTTCGCTTGGGAGCCGACGCGGAAGGTATAATCGGGCGCTTTTTGATGGCCTTCGACATCGAGGCTGTCTTCGGGAATGACTTCGCGGTATTGGGGCGCCGTTTGGGACTCATTATGGACGTCCCAGCCCAAAGCCATGAAGAACGGATCGATCAGGGTTTGCCGGATATGCGCTTCCTTGACGCCCGGAGCGAGGAACATCGAACGATTCGTCTCGAAATAGCGGCACAGCTTGGCGACATCGTTTTTTCCCTGGTCGAATGTTTTTCCCATGCTCAAATGTCCTTGCCGCTATTATTTTGTAATCGGCGCACATCATAAAAGCGGAACCAGTAATCCGTCAACACATCCACGGTCACCGCCATGGCCCTCCCGGAGGCCAACTCCCGATGGGAGACCGGCCCAGTCGTATGTCCTGGAGGATAGGGAGAAGAAACGGTCGAATTACGCTTAGAATTTCGTCTCCGGATATGAATGGGGAAGCCAATCCGGTCCGTGTAGTGAATGCCCGGATTTGGGAAGTCCGGATTGGGCTTTCCCAATAGGCGGGGGTCAGTCCGATGGGTTCTTCGTGTGGAATGGGCGTTTTTCGTCGCGCCAGGACTCCGCCGATGGCTTCAGCAAGGATGACGCGATCGAACTCGAATCGGCCGGCCAGATAATGAAGATCGAAGAAATCCTTAATCCGGCTGTTTCGCTCCCCAAGGACGATCAGGGCTTCGAATTTTTCCGCAACGACGGCCTCCGGCGGATAGGTGAGAATCGACGGATGAGGAAAATCCAGAAGGACGGGATAATCGTTCGATTGGGGAGACGGCCAAACGAAATCACCGGCGCCGATATCGATCTGGAGCCTCAATCGCGCGCTTCCGCAGCGAGCGGGCAGAATCACGCGAAGTCCTCCATATTCATCTTCGGCTCGAATTTCATCGATCCGGAGAGAGGCGGGATCGAAGATGATACCATCCGGTTCGACTTCGGTGGCGCAGATCATCTCAATATCGGCTCGGATGTCATCTTGAGATCCGCCGCCTCGCCGCAGAAGATCCAAATCGCGCGTCGTCCGGCAGGGCCGATCCGACCACAGACGGAGCAACATAGCGCCCTTGAGAATCAATCGCTGTCGCCCCTTGGACTTTCCGAGGCGGTAGAGAAACCGTTCATAACAAAAAACCGTGAGAAGCCTTTGAAACTCTTCGCCGGTCTGTCGAGATCGGTTGAGAAGAAGAGACAACACGGAAGCGGCCAAATCCACCTTCTTCTCTTTCATTTTTTCAGGTGATCGAATCCAGGTAAGGCTGCATAACGCGGGTCACGCGGCATATCCGCGCGAAACGCGACAGATCCGCCGCGCCGCCGCGGTGCCGACGGGTGAAGTCACGAAGGGCTTCAACCGCGACGTCGATGCCGATTTTATTGCGAAATTTGAAACAGTCGGCGACCGTCTTGGCCGCGGAATAGATACAAACATCAACCCTCTCGATGCGATGGACTTCGATGCCTTTCGTCAGGGCTTCCCCCGAGAAGCGCAGGATTTGAAGACGGGGATGATCGAGTCGCGGTTGACGGGCTTTTCCCGACAGGGCAATCCATACTTCGGCCGGAAGTTGTGTTGTCAGCTCATGAAAACGCAGAGCTGAGAGCAGACAGACGACACCCTGGGGGACCTTTTTGGCAACCTGAACCAGGGAATGATTGATGGAATAAGAATGACCGCGTGCAACATAGATTCCCCTCGCCCGACGTTCCACTTCGCCTTTGCGGACGAGCCTGTAGAGATGATGACGGGAGAGGCCCCGCGACTCGAGGTCGGCCGGGCGGACGACCCCAAGACGGCGGATCATCTGAATTGTCTTTTCAATCTCGGTCGGCATGGCCATTCGACTATACAATATGTCGGTAGATGTTTACAAGTACCTACGTATTGTGTCCCCCCAAAGATCTCCTACATGGATCGCATCATCGATCACCTGAAGCTGACGTTTGCGGCGGCGAAGCCCCCGCCGTCTCATGTCTTCGAGCAGGTCGGCCATTCTTAAAAAGTGGAGATTGGCCTTAAATCCATGGGCTTCATACGTCAATAATATTTGCCTGTAAGCAAAAAATATCAGGATCTTTTTTGCTCAGGGGCAAAAACGTCAGTCCCGGCCGGAATGCGGCCGCCGGAGCTTGATTTCCCGGCCCCGAATTGTTAAGAAGGGAAGAGACTTTTTCCTGGAGGCCGCCATGATCCGAGCCCGCCATATTCTATTCTTCTTCCTGCTGCTTCTCTTCGCCGCCGCGGCATCGGCCCAGATCACGCCGACCGCTCCGGCTCAAACGACTGTTCCCCGCCCCGAATATCCCCGTCCGGAATTCGTCCGGACCGAGTGGATGAACCTCAACGGTCCGTGGGATTTCGCCATCGATCTCTCCGACACGGGGGAGGAGCGGGGACTGGCCGGCGGAACCGGTTTTGACCGCACGATCACCGTCCCCTTCGCGCCCGAGAGCCNNCTGAATTTCGAGGCTGTCGATTACAAATCGACAGTCTGGATTAATGGCAAAAAAGCCGGCGAACACGAAGGCGGGTATACGCCATTCTCATTCGACATTACCGACACGCTCAACGCCGGAGACAATACCGTTATCGTTCGGGCCCAGGACGACGTCCGGTCCGGCAAACAGCCGACGGGCAAGCAATCGACCCGCTTCGCCTCCTACGGCTGCGTCTACCGGCGGACGACGGGCATCTGGCAGACGGTTTGGCTGGAGCCCGCGCCGGCCACCCGCATCGAGCGCTACAAGATCGTCTCCGACGTCGACAACGGCCAGGCCGATGTCCACGTTACCTTCAATCGCCCGCCCGCCGGGGGGATGGTCACGGCCAGGATCAGCTTCGGGGGCCGGCTCGTCGCCTCCCCTTCGCGGAAAGCCGAACGCATCGTCCGTTTCGCCGTCCCCCTCAAGGACCCCAAGCTCTGGGACTTGCGCAAACCTCTGCTCTACGACATCGAGATCGTCTACGAAAAGGACGGCCGGATCGAGGATCGCACCTCCGGCTATTTCGGCCTGCGCAAATTTGAGATCGAGGGCAACCGTTTCGTCCTCAACAACCGGCCGGTCTTCCTGCGCACCGTGCT
>PMCY01000317.1:0-2486 GCA_003154255.1 Candidatus Aminicenantota bacterium
CCAGGTCGGGATGATAATAGAGGGCGACCAGGGTCAGCGTCTTGAGGTCCCAGACGGCCGGCTCCCTTGCCGGGGGGCCGCCGTTTTTCTCCAGAAAGAGGCGAAGCTCGGGCGAATCCAGCCACCGGGCTTCGAAATCATCCAAAGTCTTGGCCGCCGTCACCGGCTTGGGGGTGTAGCGGACGCAGGCCGCCATGCCGGCCAGCAGCAGGGCCGTAAGAAGGATCGGAAGGAGATGGTATTTTTTCACGCAATCACCCTGGGCGATTCTAGGGACATCCGGATGAACGGAAAATGAACTCGGGTGTCCCATCGCGCTCCTTTCGGCAAAACGATTCCTTCGTTTATTAGACTCCAAACCGGGCGCGTTCTTCCATAATATTTACCGGAGAGAGGGAGGCCATGTCGGCCTTGGGGCGGGGGGTCCTCTTCCATCGGCCGGGGTTCAGGCTTATCATTGAACAAAGGCNNTGGCGCCGGGGATTGGTTCTCGAAGCGGAGCGCTTCACCGGCGCGGACCTGGACTTCGACACCTTGTATATCGGGGGCGGAACGCCCTCGCTTCTCGGACCGGACGGCTTGCTCGATCTCGTCGGTTTGCTGAAGGCGCGCTTCCCGATGAAGCTCGCGGAGTTCACCCTGGAAGCCAACCCTTCATCCTTAAATAATGTTGAAGAGGATATTTTCCGGATGAAGGGCGAGCCAAGGGCTTGCCCTTCCACCGCGGCTACAGAGGAGATGCTGGCCGCTTGGGTTCAAGCCGGCGTAACGCGGCTGAGCGTCGGGGTGCAGTCCTTCGACGATGACGTCCTGGACGTCCTCGGCCGGGAATCTTCGGAAGCCCAGGCCGCGGAATTCCTCCGCCTGGCCCGCCAGGCGGGATTTGCTTCGATAGGATTGGACTTGATGATCGGCGTCCCGGGCGAGACGCGCTGCGGCCTGGTCAAAACGCTGGCCGGCGTTCGGCGGGCGTCGCCCGACCATGTCTCTCTCTATCTTTTGGAGAACGTCGAGGGCCTGCCTTTCGAAGCCGTCCTGCGGCAAAATCCCGTGACGGACGACGCCGCGGCCGACGCCTTCGAGTTCATGGCCGCCGGGCTGGAAGCCGATGGACTGCGGCGCTATGAAATCTCCAACTTCGCCCGGCCGGGGCGCGAGAGCCGACACAATCTCAAATATTGGCGCTATGAGCCGTTTTTGGGATTGGGACCTTCGGCCGCTTCGCATGTCGGGAACGCGCGCTGGACGAACGCGTCCGATCTCGACGAATGGGCCGCCGCGCTCGACGAAGGCCGGGATCCGCGGGCGGAAGCCGTGACCCTGGCTCCGGAAGATGAGGCCAAAGAAGCCCTGATCTCCGGCCTTCGCCTGGTGAAAGGCGTCGATCTGCGGCTCTTGGGGGAGCGCTTCGGATTGGATCTCTTGTCCCGGTTCGCCCCCGAGATCGAGGGCCTCGTCGAGGAAGGCCTTTTGATCCGCAAGAAGGACCGGCTGCGCATCGCCGAGGAGCGATTGCTTGTTTCGAACGCCGTCCTGTCGCGGTTCGTCTAACCGCGTCAGACGACGATTTTCTTGATCAGCGGATTGATCCGGGTCAGGACTTCATAGGCGGTCGTGTCGATGCGGGCGGCCAGCTCGCCGGCCTTGATTTCTTCCCCGCCGTCGCGGCCGATCAGGGTGACCGTGTCGCCGACGCGGCAGGGAATCCCGGTGACGTCGATGATGATCATATCCATCGAGACCCGGCCGCGGACGCGGGCCCGCCGCCCGTTGAGGAGGACCTCGCCCTTGCCGGACAGACCGCGGTCGAAGCCGTGCCAGTAGCCGATGGGCACGATGGCCAGCTTGGATTTTTTGGCCAGCCTCTCGCTCATGTCGTAGCCGACATAGGCGCCCTTCTCCGCGGCCTTGATCTCCGAGATGATGCTCCGCCAGGACAGGACGGGTCTGAACGCCAGCGTCCCGTCCATCCGGAGCTCGATCTCCCTGGATGGCCAGAGCCCGTAAAGGCCGATGCCCACGCGGACGAGGTCGAGATAAGTGCGCCGATCGAGATAAACCGCTCCGCTGGCGGCGCAGTGCAGGAGTGCTCCATTTCCCGGGAGGCCCGATTTCTTGAGGGACGAAACGGCCGCGCGGAAATTGTCGAACTGGAACTTGGTATAAGCCTGATAGGTCGGGTCCTTGGCCGCCGCGAAGTGTGTGTAGGCGCCTTTCAGCCGCGGGGCCAGGCCGTATCGGCGGATCCGTCCCGCAATGTCCGGAATCTCTTGCGGAGCGAAGCCCTGGCGATGCATGCCCGAATCGATCTTCAAATGAAATTCGGGCTGGGCCGGCGACTTGCCCAGCGCGTCCAGGTATTCGCGGCCGGCGATGGTGAGGAGAATCCCGCGCTCCGCGGCCGGCGCGAAGAGATGCGGCAGGGTCGGCCCCAGAGCCAGGATGGGCCTGACGATCCCCGCCTCGCGCAGCCGCCCGCCTTCGAC
>PMCY01000317.1:2492-6283 GCA_003154255.1 Candidatus Aminicenantota bacterium
CTCGATCCAGGTTTTAAAATGAATGCGGGAAAGGACCATGGGATTCCATTATAGCAAACGGATTTGTCCGCCCGAAATGACGCTCCGCGCCGCTAGGGTCGGACGGAAAGCGAGATCTTGAAGACGCCGCGCTCCTCCAGGGGGGCGAAGCGGCTCAGGGGGTCCCAACGCCGCTCCCAGTTCCGATTGTAGACGAAGTAGATCTCGTTGCCGGGCGAGATCTGCCAGCGCAGCCGGGCGCTCCAGCCGAGCTGGTTGGAGATGTCGTCGAACTGGATGTAGTTCATCAGCCCGAAGTCGGGCGAGAGAAAGAAGTCGGCCTTGAGCTGGTAGAGGTTCTCGTTGAAATTCCCCTCGGCCAGCCGGCCGCGGATGATGTCGGCGTTGAACGANNAGGTTGGCCGTGCCGTTGAGCTTGACGGCCAGGCCGACCCGCCATTCGCCCAGCCAGCCGGAGTAATAGGGGCCGAAGCTGTAGCTGGCGTTGAGGGCGGCGAAGCGGTGGGTGGCCGTGTTGAGCGAGACCATGTAGTTGGTGAAGTCGTAGGCGCGGGCCGGCAGGACGACGCCCTCGGCGATTTCGAAATTGTAGGGCAGGACGTCGCGATTGGCGGTGATATTGAAGTTGAGCCGTTCGCCGCTTTCGGTCTTGAAACCGAACGGGGAGAGGGAGTTGCGGCTCGTTTCCAGGCGTCCGCCCAGGTCCCAGTAATTGTCGCTGCTGACCGAGTAATAGAATTGGCGGACGAATGAACCGAAAAATGAATCCGCCTTCGGCCGGGGCTGGTAGGAAAGATTGAAAAAGCCCGTCTGGATGGCCGGGCGCATCATGTATCCCAGCCCGGGGTCCAGGGCCGCTCCATAGTAGGCGTAAACCGACTGGAAGTTCCAGAGGTCGTTGGGCAGGTCGAAGCGGAAACCGAAGCCGTGGTGGCCGCCGTCCGACCTATCATTCCAGTCGTAGGCGGCCCAGGCGGCCAGCATGATGTTCTTGTTGCCCAAAAATTTGGAGGAGGAATAGTTGAAGTCGATGCCGGCCAGCGAATTCCGGGCGCCCGTGGGGCTGCCATTGGTGAAGATGAGGCCGATCTTGCTCTGGGCGAAGATGTTCTGGACGATGCGGGCGGCCAGCAGGTTCTGGCCGGCCATCGTGTTGAATTTACCGGTCTGCACGTCCAGGACGGCCAGGTTTGTGTCGCCGACCCGGCCGTAGATCTTGGTTCCGAAGGTGACCGGAATCTGGCTGCCGTTGTAGAGGCCGATGCTGCGGCTGATGAAGGGAGTGAAGCTCATGCTGGAGCTGAAGCTGAAGACCTCGGATCCTTCCAGGAAGAACATGCGTTTTTCGGGGAAGTTGATGGGGAAGCGGGTCAGGTTGATGCGGCGGTCGTCGACCTCGGTTTCGGCGAAGTCCATGTTGTAGCTGGCCGCGGCGACCAGGTTGGGAGTGATGCTTTTATACAGGTCGAAGCCGCCGTCCGTTTTCCAGGTCGTCCCGCCGCCAGTCCCGTGGGTCGTGTCGAAGCTGACCAGCCCATAGGGTTTGAAGGTCAGGCCGAGGCCCTGCTTGATGCCCTCGATGCCTTCCAAGCTGGCCGCTTCCATGGGATTGCTGAAGTTGCTGTCGCGGTTCGTGCCGGACAGGCGGATGGTTTCCTGCTTGCGGGCAATGACCCGCTCGACGTTGAGGCCCCAGGCGGCCAGGCCGGGCTTGAAGGAGATGGACTTGAAAGGGATGCGCATCTCTGCGCTCCAGCCGTCCTTAAGAACGCTGCTTTTGGCTTCCCAGATGCCGTCCCAGTTGAGGCTGGGGCTGCCGGCGTAGACCAGCCCTTCACTGCGGGCGCCGAGCGGATTGACGTAGAACACGTAAGCGGTGCGCTTGTCCTGGAAGGGATCGATCAGGACGCGGATGAGGTCATCGCTGACCGTGGTCGACCCGCCCATTCCGTAATAGCCGTAGCTCATGGAAACTGCTCCGGCCGCGTCATGGGCCAGGGTGTTGGCCGCGATCTTGCCCGGCTCGCTCTCGTAGCACATGACGCCGATGTAAAGATTGGATTCGTCGTAGAGGATCCGCAGCTCGGTTTTCTCGGTGGGCGCGCCGCCCGGAGTCGGTTCGAACATGCGGAATTCGGTGATGGGCGCGGCCGAATTCCAGATCGGATCGGCGAGGGACCCGTCGATCTTGGGGCCTTGCCCCACACGCACGGCCTTGATTTCGGCCGCGGCGAGCGGCGAAATCAGGAAGGCGGCGAGAATGAAGCCGAAGACGGCGGGCTTTGGAACTGGCGGGATTATTTTTCTCATAGAGGCTTTTCTCGGATGTTGTCGATCGGGCAAAAAACGCGAACGGCCGCTTATTGTAGCCCGTCTGCGGCCGCTTTTCAACCGCGGATCGCGCGGTTCAAAATGCCCACGGCTTCGCCGGCGTTGTTGCCGAGATCGATGCGGAGCATGCGGCGCGCGGTTTTAAGAAGGGCTTGGGCATCGCCGGAGGCCTGGGCCCGGATGAGCGTACCGAAGGTGAAATCCGTCTCCGGTATGGCAAGGTCCGCGGCGGGCTCATCGACGAATTGGATGAACAGCCCTTCGTTGGGGCCGCCTTTGTGATATTGGCCCGTCGAGTGAAGGAATCGCGGTCCGAATCCCAGCGTCGTCGCCAGATGCGTTTTTTCCAAAATCGTCTGGCGCAATTCGCCAAGGGCATTTTCCGTTTCAACGTTCGGATAGAGAAAGGCCTGGATGGCGACGTAATCGCCGGGTTTGGCCTTAGTCAGGAAGTCGGAAAAGGCTTCGAGTGCGGCACCGGCGCCAAGGACGTCGGCGGCGGCGATGATTTCGTTTGGCGGAACGACTTCCCGCGCCCCCGGGGCGCCGGCCATGGCCTTGCGGGCCAGGTTCTTGGCCAGTTCGACATCGGGCTGGTTGAAGGGCTGGACCCCGAGGACCGCCGCCGCGGCGACGGTGGCAATCTCCCAGCGGAAAATTTCGCGGCCCAGGTCGTAGACGTCCGTCAATCGGATGCGGATGACCGGGAAGCCGCTTTTCTCCAGCGTACCCATTCGGCGCTCGATCTCTTCGTTGTCGTCGCCGGCGAGAAGAAGCGCCGCGAAAAACCGGTCGCCGCCGTAGTCGGCGGCCGGGACCGCAGGCTCGCCGGCGATCGGCAGGACGCCGCGGCCGTCCTTGCCCAGGCTCTCGGCGATCAATTGTTCCAGCCAGTCCGGGAAGCTTTGCAGGCGCGGCGAGGTCAGGATCATCAACTTGTCGCGTTTGAGGCCGATTTCGCCTATGGCGGCGCCCAGGCGCAGGCCCGGCGCGGTGTCCTCGCGGGCGGCGGGGCTGTGAAGGTCTGCTTCGGTCTTGGCGCGTTTGAGCAGGCGCCCGATGTCTACGCCGATAAGGGCGGCGGGGACCAGTCCGAATTCGGTGAAGGCGGAGAAGCGCCCGCCCACATCGGGATCGGCCAGGAAGACGCGGCGGAATTTTCGCTCGCCGGCCTGCGCCGATAAAAAGGAGCCCGGGTCGGTAATGGCGATGAAATGGCGGCCAGGCTCGGGCAGGACCCGCGCGGCGGCGGCCCAGAAATAGCGGAAGAACGACAGCGGTTCGATGGTCGTGCCCGACTTGCTGGAGACGACGAACAGCGTATGGCGCAGGTCGATCCTTTTCTCGATGGCGGTCACGGCCGCGGGATGGGTGTTGTCGAGGACGATCATCTCCGGAAAGCCGGGCGCGCTGCCGAACGTCCTTTGAAAGACGTCCGGACCCAGGCTCGATCCGCCCAT
>PMCY01000158.1 GCA_003154255.1 Candidatus Aminicenantota bacterium
TACTTTAGGTCAGAGGTGGCGCGCCCGGAGAGATTCGAACTCCCGACCCTTTGGTTCGAAGCCAAATGCTCTATCCAGCTGAGCTACGGGCGCGCCCTCGGGCGGGCTTCATCATAGCGGTCGCCGCCGGGCAAATCAAGCGCGGCGCGCCGGTCTCTCAGCCCCGGACAAAATGGGGCATCTCGAAGGGGATCTCCATCGACAGCTCGACGAATCCCCGGTAGACTCCCCCCTCGGTCCAGGGGCACTGGTAGATGAGCTTCTTGATGCAGTGTTTTTCGATGGTGTAGATGTTTTTCCGCCCCGCGACCAGCATCGCTTTCATTTTGGTCCGCGCCGGCTCGGGATGGCAATCCAGGGCGTTCGTCCCGATGAGGGCGGCGCCGCCGTCCGCGGCGAAGGTCCGCACGGACTCATCGTTCATCTCCAGGATGACGCCCTGGGCATCGCAGACGGTCGCGGCGACCGGCAATTCCTTGATCCAATCGATGGTTTTCATGGGTTCCTCACCGGCCCGCCGGGGCGAAATACTCGATCATATCGCCGATGGCCTTGCGGCACACCGCGCAGAACTCGATTTTCGTATTGGTGATCATGAGGCAATCGATCTGCGGACGGTAGAGGCCCCTGGCCGCATATCCCGCTCCTTCAAAGACGCCGACTTTGTTCTCCAGGTCCTTGTACTGTTTGCGGACGGCCTCGATCTTGGCCGCGATATCCTTGCCGGCCGCGGCGGCTTTGTCCTGAAGGGCCTTGATGTCCTCGGGCGGGAGTCCCTTGTCCTTGGCCCGGGCGACCTCGTCCCGCAGGGCCTCACGGGTCTTGCGCTGTTCGGCTTGGAGGGCTTCGATTTTATCCTTGCCGTATTCCGTCGGAACGGCGATCCCGGGCGATAGCAGGGCCTTCCATTTCACATTGGTCGGATCAAGGAGTGCGGTGATGTTGGGCTCATAGGGCTCGACGCCCTTGGGATAGAAGTCGTTGTAGGACACTTCGCTGGCGTAGTACTCGTCGGCCAGGCCGCCGAAGGAATGGCCCAGCTCGTGGACAAGGACCGTCGGGCTGATCGGATTGTCGACCGTCGAAACACAATAGTCAAAGGCGATGCTGCCGCCGCCGTAGCGCTTGCTGTCGACGAGCACGAGGATGGCGTCGTACGGGACTTGGGCGGCGATCTCGTGCAGGCGGTGATCGGCCTCAATGAGCATGTAGCGGTCCAGGTCGAAGGCGTTGAAGGAGGCGTCCAGGATCGTCTTTTTATAAGCTTTCTGGCGGGGCTCGTCCATGGCCCGCTCGGCCGAGGGCCGGAAGACACCGCGGACGCTGATGCGGGGTTTGGCGCTCTTGTAGGGCTCGGTGGCGAAAAGGGTCGCCGCCATACGGTCCACGTCGGCCTTGAACTTGTCCCGCTCATCGGCGGTATAGCCTTCGGCGATGAAGGCCAGATCCAGGGTCCGGCGCGGGTCGCCGGCCACGGCCGCTTCGTAGATCCAGTCGCCGGCCTGGACCGTCTCGTGGAGAATGTGATAATCGGCCGGATCGATGGTCCGGCTGAAGAGCGGCCGGAGCAGATTTTTTTTGTCCCGGACCTCGACGACAAACATCACGGGACGCTTCGGCGCGGGGAAACGAACGCTTCTCTGGAAAACCCGCTTGGTCCCTTCGATCGCCGGCGTCGTCGTCTTGTATTCGGCCAGCATGCTGTCGAAACCGCGCGAATAGACCAGGCGGTTCGAGGCTATGTCGTAGATCTTCAGGACGTACCGGCCGTACCCGAAATCGTCCACCAGCCGCGTCCGGGTCTCCGGCCAGAGCGGTTCCTCCAGGATCCGGTCGACGGTGACGATCTCATCCTTGGCGTCGCCGATCTGGTAAAGGTCGACCCGCAGGGCTTTGTCGGTGAAGTAGTCGTCATAGGCGGACACGGCCTGGGCGAAGAGCCCGGCCCAGAGGCCGAGGAGGCCCGCGGCCAGCAGAAGACATTTTTTCATGGCAGGATCTCCAGCGTCGGATAGGTCAGGCTATTTTAGGCGGATTCCGCCGGATTTGGCAACATCAACCGCTTGACCACCATGGTCGCATACGCGCCGCGGGGCAGGGCGAATGACAGCGTGATCCGCCGCCGGCCGGGATAAAGCTCGTCCGGCCCCTCCTCCCCCATCGCAATGTTCTCAGGATGGACGACCGCCCGACGGAGGAACGATTTGAAGTAGACTTTGCGCAGGGCGTGGGTCCGGAAATCCGGTCGGCGCAGGCCGCCGTCCGTCAGGATGGCCTCGAAGAGCGCCTGCGTCCGTTCGTCGGGAAAGACCATCTGCGCCGCCGCCGTCGGCAGGGACAGGTCCTTCAAAGCGGATTCGGCCGGCTCGTCCGGCGTCCGCCAGAAAAGATAAGACCCTTCCGCGCCTGCGACCGCCGCGGTCTCCGGAACGAGATCCCGGATCCGGCGGCGGAGCAGCTCGTTCCAGAGGTGGGACTGGAAGGACGAGTAGCGCATGGAGACTTCTTCCTGGGGCAGCTTGTGCAAGGCCCGGGCGAAATCTTTGGGATGGGCGGCGAGGTAGCCGAGGATAGCCTTCTCTTCGCGGCCCGAGGCGATGGCCAGGCAGGCCGGCCAATCGCGCCACTTCCCAAATAGGTCCCGCCTCCGCTCCCGCTCGGTGGAGTCCATCTCCGGCGTCGTCGAAGTCAGGTAGACCTGGAGCGCGCCGTTGTAATGCCGCCGCAGGACCTTCTCGGCAAAGAACCCTCTTTCCGGATCATAGCTGCGGAACCTCTGGTCGTCGAAGAAGTTGGGGACTCCGTACCGGCGCACGTCCTCCAGGGTCTGCCCGATCGGTCCGCTCCCGGCGAGGTCGCGCAGGATGATGCGGAATTGGTTGGCCTGGATGAGGTCCGGACCCATGGGCCGGTCCATATAACCCTGGAATTCGAGCCGGAAATTCCTCTCCTCGCGGCTGAAATCGCGGTCGTCGCGGATGGTGATGAATTGCGCAGTCAGGCCATGGCGGTCCTTCTTGCCGCCGTAGGCGATGGCCGCCGGCGACACTCCGCAGGTCCGGGCCAGAAGGCGGACGAGATCGAGCGTGTTCCAGCCGCTTTTGGTCAGCCGGT
>PMCY01000151.1 GCA_003154255.1 Candidatus Aminicenantota bacterium
TCGTCCATACCATGTATTTCCTGCCGGAGTTCGGCAGCGCCCCTATTTTGATGAACGAGCTGGCCTCGGACTTGGCCGCCCGGGGGCGCTCCGTCGAGGTCATCACGACCCTGCCCCGGCCGCCGCATAACGCCGGGTATCAGGGCCGGTTCTACGTCCGTGAAGACGTCCGGGGATTCCGCGTCAAGCGTATTCTGACGAACTTCACCGTACATCCCATCGGCCGGCTCATCGCCTGGACGATCTATACGGTTTGGACCTGGTTCAACCTGGCCACGGTCCGGCGCGGCGACGTGGTTTTCCTGCGCCTCCCGCCGCTGCAGCTGGGCGTCACCGGCGTTCTGGCCCGCCGCCTGCGCGGAGCGCGCGTCATTCTCAACGTGCAGGACATTCATCCCGACCTGTCCATCGAATCGGGCCTGCTGCGGAATCCTTTTCTCATCCGCCTGGCCCAGATCTTCGAAAAGTGGATTTATAAACACACGGACGAAATTCTGGTCATCAGCGAAGGGTTCAAGAAAAACCTGTTGGCCAAGGGGGTCCCGGCCGGGAAGATCGTCATCATGCCCAATTGGGTCGACACCGGCGTCCTCAGCCCGCGCCCCCGCGACAATCCCGTGGCCCGTCGGTTCGGCCTGAACGGCCGGTTCGTGCTGATGTACTCAGGGACGATCTCCCTTAGCAGCTCGGCGACTCTCGAGCGTATCCTGGAGGCGGCCGGCCTGCTGCGGAGCGATCCGGAGATCCGCGTCGTCCTGGTCGGCGAAGGGCTGAAAAAACCGGATCTGACGGCCAAGGCCGCGGCCCTGCATCTGCCCAACGTCGACTTCATCCCCTTCCAGCCTTATGAGGATCTGCCGGACCTGCTCGGCGCGGCGGATGTCCTCCTCGTTCCTCTGGACAAGGAAAAGTCCCTGTTGTCGGTCCCCTCCAAGCTCTACAATTTCATGTCCGCCGGCCGGCCCATTCTGGGCCTGGCCCATCCGGCTTCGGAAGTCTTCTCCCTCATTGGGGAGACGCAATGCGGCGTATGCGCACCGCCCGACGATCCCCAGAGGATCGCCGCCGCCATCCGGGACCTGAAAGCCGACGCCGTCGGACGGGAGAGGATGGGGCGGAACGGCCGGTCCTACGCCGAAGCGCATTTTTCCCGGGAGGCCGTGCTCGATGCCTTCGACCGTCTCCTGTCGGAACCCCGGCGGCCGGCCCGGAGGCCGTGATGAAGACGATACCCTTGTCGCGCTATGTCCGGCGCGGCCTGTTCCTGAAGCGCCCTTTTGATACGGCCCTCTCGGGAATGGGACTTCTGCTCTCTTCGCCGCTCTGGCTGGTCATCGCCGCGGCCGTCAAGATCGAAGACGGCGGCCCCGTGTTCTATGGCCAGGCCCGGGTCGGGCGGAACGGGCGCCTCTTTCGGGTGTTGAAGTTCCGGTCCATGATCACCGATGCGGAAAAGTCGGGCGTCGCCGTCCAGGCCGTGGAAAAAGATCCGCGGGTCACCCGGGTCGGGCGCGTCCTGCGGGCCACGGCCATGGACGAGCTGCCCCAGCTCATCAACATCTTCAAGGGCGACATGAGCTTCGTCGGTCCGCGCGCCCTGCGGCCCCAGGAGAAAGAAGTTCATGGCCACTCCGACCAGCGGGCCATAGAAGACATCCCCGGCTATGCCGAGCGCCACGTCGTCCGGCCGGGATTGACCGGCCTGACCCAGATCTTCCTGCCGGGCGACACGCCGCGGCGCAAGAAGTTCAAATACGACCTCCTCTATATCCGCAAGCGCGGCTTCGGCTTCGATCTCAAGCTCATCCTCTTGTCCTTTTGGATCACCTTCCGCGGCCGCTGGGAATCGCGGGCTTCGAAGCTCTGAAAGCCGGCCGCTCGGAACAGTTGTCAAGCCGGGCGGATTATTTCTATAATGGAGTGATCTATTTTTGCCGGGAGAGCCATTCATCCATGCCCGAATATGATGTGGCCGTCGTCGGAGGCGGCCCCAGCGGACTGCAGACCGCCCGCCTGCTGGCGGAGCGGGGCCTGCACGTGGTCCTTTTCGAAAAAAAGGACGAAATCGGAGCGGACGTGGTGTGTACGGGCATCGTCGGTCGGGAGATCTTCCACGAGTTTGGCCTTCCCGAGGATTCCCTCCTCGGCGATCTTAGGACCATGACGGTGGTCGGGCCCTCGGGCGGCTCCCTCCATTACGAGCACCCTTCCACCTTCGCCGCGATCGTCGACCGCGGCCGTTTCGACGGGAGTCTGGCCTCGATCGCCCGGCAGGCCGGGGCCGAGATTCGAACGGGCCGCCGCGTCGTTTCGGTTTCCCTATCGTCCAAGGGCATCCGGCTCCGGACCCGTTCGGACCGGGGCGAGTCCGGTTCCTGCTCGGCGTCCATCCTGGTCCTGGCCACGGGCATTCATCACGATCTTCAAACCGGATTGGGGTTGGGTTCGCCGCGGGCCTTCCTGCGCGGCGTCCAATCCGAAGCCGAGACGACCCTGGATGCCGAGCCCGCCATTTACCTGGGGACGGGGATCGCTCCGGGCGCATTCGGCTGGGCCGTGCCGACAACGCCGGGCCGGATGAAGATCGGGCTCATTACGGATAAGGATCCGGCCCGTTGTTTTGCCCGCTTGCTTGACGTCCTCCGGCTGGACGGCCGCCGCGGGGAGGCCGAAGCGGCCGCGCGGATCAAGCCCATTGCCCAGGGATTGGTGGCCCGAACTTCCGGCGAACGAGTCCTGGTGGTGGGGGAAGCCGCCGGGCAGGTTAAAACGACTACGGGCGGGGGGATCTATTACGGGCTCCTCGGCGCCCGGGTCGCCTCGGACATCGTCATGAAAGCGGTCCAGGCCCGGGATTTCCGGGCCTCCTTCCTTTCCGAATACGACCGGTTGTGGCGGGCCGTGCTTAAGCGCGAGATCCTCATCGGCCATTACGTCCGCAAGGCCTTTGCCGCCCTGGATGACCGGCAGATCGAGAAGCTGATGGACGTGGCCCGCCAGGACGGCGTCATCCCTCTCGTCCGGGCCCGGGGCCATTTCGACTGGCAGAGCGGGCTGCTCGTGGAGCTTTTGCGCCAGGCCCCGATTTTTCGGCTCTTCCGCGAAATCGGGCGTCCGCCCGCGTTCCTGAAAAAATTCTGGTCCTGACCGCGAGATCCCACGGGTATGAAACGCACGGGTTTGATCCTCCTGGGAGCGCTGTCCCTGGCCGCCATGGCCGCGACCGGCGCCGCCCAGACCTATGTCTCCTTCCGCGACGAATGGGACCAGGTCCGCAAGGCCAGGATCCATTTCGGGCCCTTCTCCATCATCCCCTCCATCTCCCTGCAGAACGTCGGCTATGACGACAACGTCTATTTCGAGTCCGTCCCCCGAGGGGATTACACGGCCACCATCGCGCCCGAGGCCCGGATCTACTGGCCGCTGGGGAGCTGGATCCTTCTCTCGGCCCGCGATATCCCGGAGTATGACTTTTACCTGCACGAAAAGAATCGCCGGGAGTTTTCGAACAGCTACGGCTTGGGGGCCAAGGCCCTGCTTTTCGGCCGTTTTGTGGCCATGGGCGGCTACCAATATGACAAACATCAGCGGCAGCTTTCCTCGGAGATCGGAAGCTTCGTCAGGGATGAGACCCGGGCCGTCTCGGGTGGCCTGGCTTTCGAGACGGCCCGCAAAACGTCCTTGGCCGTCGGGTTTTTCCGACGGGATGTCGCCGTCGAGGATATCGGCCTGGCGGCCGGGTCCTCGTTTTCTTCGGCTTTTAACCGCCGCGAGAAGGGGATGACACTGGAATTCCACTATCCGCTCTTCAGCGAAAGCTTTTTTTTCCTGAGCGCCGACTTCACCAAGTATGCCTTTGCTTTTTCCGGCTCGACCTGGCGGGATTCGTCGGCGGTCGCCGTAAGCGGAGGCTTGCGTTTCCCGCTGAGCGGCAACCTCACGGGCACCCTGGCCTTGGGCTACAAGAAATTCACGCTCAACGCCGGCCCTTTTCCGGACTTCTCCGGCCTGACCGCAAACACCGAGCTCGACGGCCGGTTCGGGCGTTTCGGCGTCCGCCTCCGCTACCGCCGGGACAACCCGTTTTCCTTTTATCAGAATGTGGTCTATTTCATCGAGAACGATTATGGCGGGGGGGTGTCGCTTTATTTGACCGCCTTCCTCCGTCTCGACTATAATTATGATTACAGCCTCGGCGACTACCCTCGATTCTTCATCACCGACCCGCTGACGGGCGAGGATACGGCGATCCGCCGCCGTGATCGGCACCAGTCCAATTCCGTGGGGTTGGTTTTCCGGATATTCACCGATACGGGGGTCGGCCTGACCTGGAACGAGATCCGCTGGACCTCGACGCTGCCGGGCTGGGACAGGCAGCGCCGCTTTATCGGCGCCACGCTCACCCAGAGGTTCTGACCGACGAAGGAGATGAACATGGACCATCGCCATCGAACATATGCCGTCCTGGCCGTCCTGGCCCTGGCCGCCATCGCCACCGCGGGACCCGCTCAGGAACAGCCGCAGGCCCGCTTCGTATCCGAATACAAGATCGGGCCCAAGGATCAGCTGGAGATCAAGGTGGCCAAAGGGGATATGTTCAACACTCTGGCCCGGGTCACGGAAGACGGCAAGATCACCATCAATTATGTCGGCGAAGTGGTCGTCGAGAACCTCACCACGACCGAGCTGGAAAGAAAGCTGGTCCAGATCCTCATCGAAAAACGCTTGATGCTCGATCCCCAGGTGCAGGTCTCGGTCAAAGATTTTCAGAGCAGCATGGTCTCCGTCCTGGGAGCGGTCAAGGATCCCGGCATGGTCCAGCTCATGGGCCGCCAGACCCTGATGCAGGTCATCTCCAAGGCCGGCGGCATCACCCGCGACGCGGGCCGGGAAATCATCATCATCCGCCGCCAGCCGGACGGCACGAGCAATTCCCTCCATATCCCGACCGAGGAACTTTTTATGAGGGGCGAAACGAAATATGACGTGCCGCTGGAGCCCTCGGACATCGTCAACGTCCAGGTCGACCGCGAGGTCCAAATTTATGTCATGGGGCAGGTCAAGGCGCCCGGGGCCCTGAAGGTCCTGCAGTCGCGCATCCCGACGGTGACCCAGGCCATCGCCCAGGCCGGTGATTTCACCGAGCGGGCCCGCAAGG
>PMCY01000309.1 GCA_003154255.1 Candidatus Aminicenantota bacterium
GGCTTCGTACAAATAGACGCCTTCCGGCAAGGCCACATAGAGGTCGATTTCCTGCGAATTGCTGGCCGAGGCGGCCGTCCGTCCGGGCTTGCCCCTCAGCCCGCCTTCCAGGCGATTGACGCCGAACGCCGCCCACAGCAGATTGGAAAACATTTGCGGCGGGAGCGGTTCCGGGCCGATCTCCCGTTGAGTCCGCCTTTCCCAAAGCGAGGCCAGCACGGACCGGCCGCCGTCCTTTTCCGGCGGAAGGAGCGCGATGGGTTGCAGGAGGGCCGGAGCGTCGGTTTCCCCGTCGGAGGCCGGCGGGACGCCGGACAGGGTTTTTACGAATTTTCGTCGATCCATGGCATTTTCCCTTTCGGTCCATTGTAGGCTTTTGACGTCGATCGCTCAACGGGGGTATTCTCTGGGCATGAGAAACTCCCGCCGCTTGCCCGGAACCCGCCTCCTTGCCGTATTCGTTTTCCTGTTTTCAGTCGTCCCGTCAATCTCATCCGCGGCCTCAGCCGAAACAACGCGGATTGCGGTATCGCTGGACCCGGTTGTCCGCACGGAACCCGTTTCGGGCCGTTTGCTGATCCTTCTATCGCGAACGGAGCGGTTCAATCCGGGGCTGAACGGAACGCCCGTCTTCGGCCTCAATGTGGATGGCCTCCGGCCGGGCGCCGTCGCCGCGATCGACGATGCAGCTTTCGGCTTTCCGATCCGGCGGTTGAGTGATATTCCCGCGGGCGACTATTTCGTCCAGGCCTGGCTCAATGTCTATACGACATTCAAACGGTCGGACGGCAAGACGGTGAAGCTGCACATGGATCAGGGCGAGGGCCAGAACTGGCGCCGCTCACCGGGAAACCTTTACAGCGATCCGGTCAAGGTCCATATCGGGGCGGGCGCGCCGCCGTCCCCGGCGCTCGTTTTGAACCATGTCCTGCCGCCCCTCCCGCCCTATAAGGACACGGCTCATCTCAAGCACGTCCGGATCCCAAGCCGCTTGCTGAGCGCATTCTGGGGCCGGACCATGGAGATCGGGGCCAACGTCCTGTTGCCGAAGGGATACGACGAACATCCGGACGTCCGTTACCCCGTCATTTACGATCAAGGCCATTTCCCGCGCGGCAACGTCGGGCGATTCAGCGAAGACCCGGGCAATGACGCCTTCAAAATCTGGAACGCGGACGATCGGCCGCGCTTCATCCAGGTGACGATCGAACAAGCCTGCCCCTATTATGACGACGCTTACGGGGTCAATTCGGCCAATGTCGGGCCCTATGGCGACGCCATCGTCACCGAGCTGATTCCGAGCCTCGAGAAAAAGTTCCGGGCGATCCCCCAGCCGTGGGCCCGTCTCCTCACGGGCGGCTCGACCGGCGGCTGGATTTCGCTGGCCGACCAGGTCTTCTACCCGGACGTGTTCGGCGGGACCTGGTCGCTCTTTCCCGATCCGGTTGATTTCCGCAAGTANNTGCCTTTATGAAGAGGCCGTCGGTGACCGCTATCGATCGGGCGGGCAGTGGGCCGTCTGGAACGCCGTGTTCGCGCCCGTGGCCGAGGACGGATATCCCCAGCCGCTCTGGGATCCGGTGAGCGGGATGATCGACAAGGCGGTCGCAACCTTGGCCGGCGAACGGTACGACCTCTGCCGGTATCTGGAGAAAAACTGGGCGGCTCTTGGGCCGAAACTGGCCGGAAAGATCCACGTTTATTGCGGCCGCATGGACAATTTCTATCTCAATGAGGCCTGCTATCTTCTCCAGGAAACACTGGAGAAGGAAGCCAATCCGCCCTACGGAGGCGAATTCAAATACGGCGATCGGGGAGGCCACGGCTGGAGCCCGTTCAAAGGCGAGGAATTGGCCCGGGCCATGGCCGATCATATATTTAAAAGCGCCCCGGATGCTCCCAAAAACTGGATTTATTGAAGCGGGAGGAACGACTATGATAAAAAGTTTGGTGATTCTGGCGCTCATCGCGCTGGCCGGCGCCCCCGCCGCCGCGCAGAACGTCCGGCCGATCAAGGACGACGTCGGGTTTTGCTGGAACCCCGCGAGCATGAAAACGCTCGTCGATTATTTGCAGTCGATCGAGAAGGAGTCGTTCCCGGCCGAAGGCCTGGTCGCGGCCATCTCCCCGCACGACGATTATCTCTACGCCGGCCGCCTTTACTATCCGCTTTTCAAGATGCTGCGGGCCAAGGAAGTCGTCATCTTCGGCGTGACCCACGGTACGGTCCGATCGGCGATTCCCAATCTGGACGGCGTCCTCATCTTCGACGAATTCAAGCTTTGGCCGGGATTGAACAAACCCATCGAGCCATCCGGCCTGCGGGATTATCTCAAGGGCCGACTGGACAAGTCCGTCTTCATAACCAGCAACCANNGCGCTCCTGCCGTTCCTCCAGTACTTCAATCCGGAGATCAAGATCACGCCCATCATGGTGGCCCCCATGCCTTTCGCCCGGATGGAGGAGATCTCGGGAAAGCTGGCCGAGGCCGTCGCCGCCTATATGAAAGAGAAGGACTTGGCCGCCGGCAAGGACATCTTCTTTCTCGTTTCCTCGGACGGCAACCACTATGGCCAGGATTTCAAGAATTCGCCGTATGGGGAAGGGGAGCAGGCCTGGGAAAAGGCCCTGGCCTTCGATCGCCGCCTGATCAAGACGTATCTCGAAGGCCCCCAGGGGCCGGCCGGGATCGAAGAGCTGACCAAGGAGCTGTGGGGGAAGACCTATCTCGATTACCGCAGCACTTATTGGTGCGGCAAGTATTCCGTCCCCTTCGGCTTATTGACGGCCGAGAAAATCATCGACCGCGTCCTCCACAAAAAAATCCGCGGCTCGCTCATCCGGTACTCGGACACCTACAGCGAAGGCGTTCTGCCGATCAAGAAGATGGGAATGGGCCTGACGGCGCCGTTCTCTCTGCGCCACTGGGTGAGCTTCTTCTCCGTCGGCTATTATTTAGATTGATTTCGGGCTTATTGAATTGACAGTCTTCCCTTCAGGATAGTAATATTATCTAAAGCAGATTTTAAGGGTGAGGTCGATTCCCCGAGAGAGGAACGGCATCACGGAAAGGGATTTCCCGCCGATCTTCGCTGCCCTGCGCTGCCCTGGCCGCCCGGAAGCTGAATTCCCTCGGCCGATCAGTCCAAGGAGGCTGAACGAATGAACCGAATAGCTCCCCAGCGTTTCCTGCTTTTTGGGGCCGGTCTTATTCTGGCGTTGATCCTGACGGGCGCCCCGGGCCGTACCCGGTCCGACAACCGGAGCCTGGCCAACTCGGGGTCCCAGGATCTGCCCAATATGGGCCAACAAATCACCCCCCTGGCGCCATGGAATTCCCGGTTCGTCCCGCTGAATCCCGATCTGCCCGACCATCCTGACTGGCTGGCCGGGCAAGCGGTCACCACCGTGGTGAGCCCGGATCGGAAGACCCTCCTTGTTCTGACGAGCGGCTACAACCGTGTTTTTCGGAACGACGGAGTTCCGGATGCCTACGGCACGCTTTTCAACTGGCTGGATTCGACCGAGTATGTGTTCATCTTTGATATTTCGTCGTCCATCGCCGTCAAGAGACAGGTCGTGAAGATTCCCAACACCTATAATGGAATCGTCTTCGATCCATCCGGTCGGGCTTTTTACGCGGCCGGGGGCTGCGATGACGTCGTCCACATCCTGTCTTTGAAAGCCGATGGAACTTGGGGGGAGTCGACCGCCCCTCTTCCCTTGGGTCATAACAAATTAGGCAACGGCTTGGCCGGACAGTCGGATGCCGGAACCGGCTCGATCAATCTCCGGGTCGGCGTAAAACCGTGCGCCGCCGGCGTGGCCCTCTCGAACGACGGCCAGACGCTGGTGGCGGTGAATTATTACAACGACTCGATCACCGTTTTCCAAGGCGGCCTGGGCCGCTGGTCGGCGGGAACGGAGCGCGACCTTCGCCCCGGCAAAAACGACGCCTCCCAGGCGGGTGTTCCGGGCGGCGAATATCCGTTCTGGGCGGTCGTCAAGGGCAACGGACCGGCCGCAACGGCGTACGTCTCCAGCATTCGCGACCGCGAGATCGTCGTCGTGAATGTGGGCGGGACGCCGACCGTGACGGCCCGGATCCGGGTCAAAGGCCAACCGAACAAGATGACCCTGAACGCGGCCCAGTCGTGGCTCTATGTCGCCGAAGACCAGTCGGACACCGTCGACGTCATCGACACGGCCAAGAATGCGGTCGTCAACACCATCCCCATTATCTCCCGCACGGCCATGCTCCCTTATTCGCTGAGATCTTATACGGGCGCGAACCCCGACAGCGTGACGCTTTCGCCGGACGAAAAGCAGCTTTACGTGACGAACGGCAATTTGAATTGCGTCGCCGTGGTTGCGCTGGAAGGAACGAACGGCGGTGGCCGCGTCGTCGGTCTCGTCCCGACCGGTTGGTACCCGAACTCCGTGAGCTTCAGCGGCGACGGCGAATGGGTTTACGTGGTCAACGGGAAGTCGCCGACGGGCCCGAATCCGGGCTTCTTCTACAGCTATGGCCCTCCGACGCACCGATCCGGCATGGGTTCGAATCAGTATAATCCGCAGTTGACCAAAGCCGGCCTGCAGTGCTTCCCGCGCCCCGGCGCCTTGCAGCTCAGGACGCTGACGGCGCAGGTGGCCGCGAATAACCGGTTTTCGTATACCGCGAGCGATCACGACCGCGCGGTCATGGCCGCCGTGCGCCGGGGTGTCCGGCACGTGATTTTCATCATCAAGGAAAACCGAACGTACGATCAGATATTGGGCGACCTGGAGATCGGCAATGGCGATCCGGATCTGGCCGAGTTTGGAGAGGCGCTGACGCCGAATCAGCATAACCTGGCGCGGAACTTCGTCACCCTGGACAACTTCTATGACACCGCCGAAGTCAGCAATGACGGCTGGCCCTGGACCACCTCGGGGCGGGCGCCCGACGTGATCGAACGCCAATTCCCGGTGGCCTATGCGGGCCGCGGCCTCAGTTTGGACAGCGAGGGGGTGAACCGCAACGTGAATGTCGCCTATCCGATCCTCGCCGAGCGCCAGGCCGCCGATCCCCTGACGCCGGCCGATCCGGATCTCCTGCCGGGCCGGACGAACACGGCGGCGCCGGACGGACCGAACCAGGAAATCAACACCGGGTATCTGTGGGACGCCGCGTTGAGGGCGAACCTCACGGTTCGCAACTACGGTTTTTTCATTGACACAACCCGGTATACCTTCCTCCCCGGCGCGCCCTACAGCCTTCCGTTGGAGCGCGACCCGGCCAGGACCAGCCCGCCCACGGTCGTGGCCTACCCCTCGAGCGCTTCATTGGCCCCGTTTACGGATCCGTACTTCCGCGGATTCGACAACA
>PMCY01000226.1 GCA_003154255.1 Candidatus Aminicenantota bacterium
CACCGAGATCGGCCCAGCCGCCGGGTAGGGTCCAGCGGCCGCCGTCCATCCGTTCGGAGACGAGGAGGATGCGGTCTTCACGGAACGCGACGCCTCGGACGTCCACCTTGGGCGTCGCATAGCCCTCGTCCCCGGCGAAGAGCCCGAGGATGCGGCCGGCGTCTTCCTCCGCTCCGTGGCCGGCCATGTCCGCCGCCAGGGCCCGAAGCTTTTCGCAGCGGGCCCGATCGAACGGGTCCCGGCTGTAGGCCAGCCCTTCCTGGGCGATCGTCAGGAGAGTCCGGCTCCACTCCAGCCAGCGATCCGGCATCGGATTATTTCAGAAGCGTTCCGGAATCGCCGACCTTCCACTGGGCGTTGGCCAAGATGTAGAGAACCGTGCGGACCGCCTCGCGCTCGTTTTTCCCTTTGATCTTGATGTCCACAAGCATCCAGTCATCCAAGCCTTTGAAAAACATGTTCAGGATGTCTTCGGTCGGCTGGGCGAACTGGCGGCCCTTGAAGCGCTTGAGCATCCGGGCATCCCGGCCGTAGTTTTTGATAAGGACGGGCAGGGCCGCCCGATTGGCCGAATCCGTCTTGATGAATTCCTCGACGGCGTTCCGGGGCGTATAAGCTTCGTCGATGGTCGTCCACTGGTAGGTGTCCGCGGCGCCGCTCCCCTTCCCCTTCAGCAGGAGATAGCCGCCGATGACGAGGGCATCGAAAAGCAGGAACAGGAGCAGGTATTTGACAAAACGGGTCACGGCATCCTCCTTTTCATTCCTCGGGCGCGGGCAGGGATTTCTGCAGGCCCGGTTTCAGGGCCTTTTCGCCGGCCACCTTGCGGGCCGCTTCGCGCTGCAGCAGCTTATAGCGATCGGAAGTGACCGGCCGTTTGCGGAACTTGGACAGAAAGCCGCTGACCGTGCGGCTCACTCCGGCCGGAAGATCTCTGCCGCCCGCCCCCGCTCCCGCGTCTCCCTCCCCGCCTTCTCCAAAGACGTCCTTTTCGCGGGGCGCCGGATCGGTCTGGGCGTATTCCTCAAAGCGGGCCTTCTCCAGGAATCCCATGTCGCGCAGGGCCCGGAGCATGGCCAGCATGCTGACCCCGAAATAGCGCTTCAGGTAGAGGGCCTGGTCATAGAGGACTCGCCGGGAACGGAATTCCTTGTCCACCAGCTCCCGGATCTTGGCCGGGGGCATGAGGAAGCGCGCGGCGAAGGCCTGGGCGAACTGCTCCCGGGGATGATAAAGGGCGACGTAATCATCGATGAATACGTCGGGGTTGTCGATGACCGGTCCTTCCAGGCGATCCTTGAGATAATGGCAATACTCGTGGGCGGCGCTGAAAGCCTGGCGGCCGGCGGACTGGGCCGAGTTGACCAGGGCGAAGGCGGCCTGCTTGGCTTCGAGGTAGATGAAGACGCCGCTGACCCTGGATTCCTCGGGCATGGGCATGCGCAGGACGCGGCAGCCGTTCGATTCGAAGAGCTCGAAGACGTTCTTGACGGGTTCATCGCCCAGCCCGAGCCGGCGGCGCTCCTCTTCGGCCATGCGCTCGGCCGGAATGCCACCGTAGAGCGGGGCCAGATCGAGCTTGCGGCCGGTGAGGGTCTCCAGGCGGACATAATCGTCGCAATAGCGGCGAAACTTTTGCAGCTCGTCCCGCGTCCGTTCGTCGACGGCCTCGGCCCGAAAGAGGACGGTGAAGGCGTCAGGCGCCGTTTCCCGGTCATAGAAAAAAAAAGCCACATCCTTGTTGAGGAAGGCGGCGATCCGATTGAGAGTAGCGAAGCTCGGCGTGCGCTTGCCCGATTCGAGGTAGGAGATGAATTCCGAAGAAAATCCCAGGGCCCGGGCGAAAGCGGCCTGGCTCAAGCCCATCTTTTCCCTGGATTTGCGCAGCTTGGACCCGAGGAATTGGATCATGAGGCCCTCCGCTCGACCGATGGCCGCAGATTAACACGCGGTCAGGGGGAAGTCAAGGCGGGCCGCCCGGTCTGACAAGGGGTCAGCGGGAGCCGATGCCCGTGGCTTTGTAGGCCCGCCAAAACCCGACGTAAACGTCGGCGTGGGCGGCGAAGTGTCCCGCTTCCTCGGGGCCGAGCGTACGAACGACGCGGGCCGGCGTACCCAGTACGAGAGTGCCGCCCGGGTAGGTTTTGCGGGGCGGGACGGTGGATCCAGCCCCGACGATCGTCCCCCGCCGGATGATGGCCCCGTCGAGGATGATGGAACCCATGCCGATAAGGCAGTCGTCCTCGATGGTGCAGGCGTGGAGAATAGCCCCATGGCCGACGGTGACGTTCCGGCCGAGGACGGTATTCAAGCCCCTATCGACGTGGACCGTGCAATTGTCCTGGATGTTGGAATTCTCCCCGATGACGATGTCGGCTAAGTCCGCGCGCAGGACGCTGTTATACCAGACGCTGGCCCCCGCTTTAAGCCTGACCCGGCCGATGATCCGCACGCCCTCGGCGATGAAAGTGTCGGGATGGATATCCGGAATGCGGTCGCTGAAATCGTACATGGGAAGAGCTGCCGCCGCTAGTGCGCGAACTCGACGAATTCGACGAACTCTTCCACGAGCCGCGGCTCGAACTGGGTTCCCGAGCATCTTTGCAGCTCTTTTATGGCTCGCTTTTTACTGATGCCCTTGCGGTACGGCCGCGTGTTCGTCATGGCATCAAAGGCGTCCATGATCGAGAATATTCTGCATTCCAGGGGTATCTGATCGCCTTTCAGGCCTTCGGTATAGCCGTTGCCGTCCCAGAATTCATGGTGGTGCCGAACGAGATCGGAGATATGAAAGAGCTGCTTGGAACGACTAGCCAGGTTATATCCGATTTGCGAGTGCTTCTTCATTTTTTCGAATTCTTCTTCCGAAAGCTTTCTGGGTTTGAACAGGATCTTGTCGGGAATGCCAACCTTCCCCATATCATGCACCTTGGCCAGAAGAATCAAATTCTTTGTCTGGTCGTCGGAGAGATGGATCTTATCGGCAATCAGCTGCGCCATAGTCGAGAGCCGCTCCGCATGTCCCTGGGCCACGAAGTCCCGCTCTGACAGCGCGGACAGCAGCATATCGATGACCTTACTTTTCTGGCTTCCGGCTTGTATGAGCTTGTACTCATACATGTTCTCGTCCGCTCTTTGGTAAATGTCATAAATGGTTTCCCCGTTTACGTTCTGAGATGTCGCCACCCCGACCGACATGTTCAACGGGACCGCTAACTTATCGTTGTTGTACAGGCTGATTGATTTGGATAATTTGTTTTTCTTCGCCAGGGCCGCCTTGTAATCAACGCCTTGGAGTATGATGCAGAATTCGTCTCCTCCGATTCTGGCAATGATGTCAACCTGCCTGAAGCTCTCGGAGATGATTTTCGCCGCGGATATCAGTAGGTCGTCGCCCGCCTTGTGCCCGAGTGTATCATTGACGATTTTCAGCCCATCGATATCTATGATAATGATGCTGACGAGCGGCGATCGACCGAGATCCTTGCCCAGGTGGGTCATCTGCTCCGAAAAATAATCCCTGTTGTAGAGGCCCGTGAGGCCGTCATGAAAGCTCTTGTATTCGAAGCGCGTCCTGCTCTCCTGCAGCGCCTTTTCCAGTTTTCGGCGTTCGGTGATGTCCTCGATGGTGATGAGAATCATATTCGTCAAGCTCGATTCCCCCGGCATCTTTCGCGCGTTCAGGAGCATCGTCCGCAGTCCGATGCCAGGAAATTCGCGCTCGACTTCGAAGTCGTCAAAGGCGATGTTATTGCTCAGCAACTCCTCGAGTTGCTGGCGCAGCAGGGGGATGTCCCATTCCCGATTGCCCAGATCGAAGATGGACCGCCGATCGGTCTCTTCGGGTTTGACTTTGAAGGTCTTGTAGTAGGAGCGATTTGCGGAGCGCACGCTGAAGTCGGCGCCAAGCACGAGCAGGGATTCTCGGATGGTGTTGACGATGCTGTCGGAATATTCCCAAGAATTCTTGATTGCCCGTTCGGCCTGCTTGCGCTCAGAGATGTCGATCAACACGGCATGGCATAGGGGAGCGCCGTCAGCGGCCTGAGCCGCGGTCGCCTCTATCCGGGCCCAGAGGGGGGCACCGTCCTTCTTCACCAGGCGCAGTTCGAATATCTGCGGCTCTCGGGTCTTAAAAAGCTGGTTACGGTGCCGGTAGTAGTCATCCTGGTCCTCGGAAACGATCCAGCGGGTCAACGCCGACTTGAGCAGACCGGCCCGCGGCATCCCGAACAGGGTCGCGGCGCGGAGATTGGCTTCCAGGATCAATCCCTTTTCACTGAGCACGATATAGCCGACCGGCGCCAGGTCGTACAGGTCAAAATACCGCGCCCGCACGGCCTCCAATTCCTCTTGCGCCCGGCGCAGTTCTTCGTTCTGCATCTCCAGCTCGATTTGATGCACCCTCAGCTCGTGAAGGAGATTCTGGGTTTCCTCGGAAGACAGCGATTTCCGGGGATTGGCCTCATTCGCCGGGAGCTTTTGCTCCGCCTGCCGGCGCAGATTGGCGGGATCCATTGGATGAGACTTGTTCCTGTTCATGGCTCTCCTTTTTGCTCAGGCTCAGGGAGCTGCCCGTTTCTCGAGCCGATCTCCCATGCCGTTGTGGCGATGGCATAGACTTCGCCGGCCTGATCCACGAGGGCGGTGGAGATCAACAGCACCTCGAGGATGCCGCTATCTTTAGTGATCCGCAGCGAGCGGTAGGTCTCCGGGATCTTGGCTTGGGAGAGACGCCGGGCCTTGGACCGCTCTTCCTCCCGCCGGTACTCCGGTTGCATGTCGCGAATGTTCATTGTCAGCGCTTCAGCTTCGCTCCAGCCGTAAATCCTCACCGCGCCCGGATTCCAGGCTAGGATGCGGCCCGCCAGATCCTGCACCGTGATGGCCGCGTGCGCGTCGCGTATCACTACGGCCAGTCGGCGATGGACCTCGTATTCCTGCAGAACCGCTTGCGCCTTTTTCGTCTCGGTAATCTCCGTGAAGGTGATCACCGCGCCATCGATCACGTTTTCCAAAGAGCGATAAGGTCGGATACGCAGCAGGTACCAAACGCCCTTAACGGTCTGGACCTCGACCTCCCTAGTCGTCAAGCTGTCCAGCACCGCCTGCACATCGGCCACCAGTTGGTCATAGCCCTTCAAGTTGGAGACGATGTGGCCCAACGGCCGCCCAAGGTCGGTCGGGATCAGATTGATCACTTGAATGACGCTAGGAGTGAAGCGCCGGATGTTCTGTTGGATGTC
>PMCY01000208.1 GCA_003154255.1 Candidatus Aminicenantota bacterium
GCCTCGACAACCCTCTATCCATTCTTGACATCGATATCCGCCGCGCATATCCTTCTCATTGAACAGCAGATCTATTCCGCGATCCAGGGGATGTCACTTTGCATTGCGCCAAGCCGTACGGCAGCGATCGGGCCGTGTTCCCTCCGCGCTCGATGGAATGGCCGCCTCTGCGGCCTGAGGGCCGGCCGTCGCCTCCGGACCGACGATGACTCCCTACCTCTCGATCACCATCGGCGGCGCCATCATCACGGCTGTTCTGACCAGCGTGGCTTGGCGGCACCGGGCCGCGGCCGGGGGCGGGGTGCTCTGCCTGCTCATGTCCTTTCTCCTGTTCTGGTCCTCGGCGGCGGCCCTGGAAATTTCTTCGCACGGCCTGGCGGCCAAGATCTTCTGGTCCAAGCTGCAGTATTTAGGCATTGCCGGGACGCCCCCCCTATTTCTTCTGATCGTTTTCTTCCTGGCCCGGATGAAGCCCTGGCTCCGCTTCCGCAGGGCCGTTTGGCTGTTTCCCGTCCCCGCCCTCATCTTTTTGCTGGCCCTGACGAATGACCTCCACCGGCTCATCTGGACCGACGTCACGCTCGATCCGCAAAGCGGGCTGGCCGTTTATCATCATGGCCCGGCCATCATGGTCTGGGTCGTCATCGGCTACCTTTACGTTTTCGCGGCTTCCCTGCTTCTCGTCAAGGCGGCGCTCTTTGACAAGCACCTGGCCAGAATCCAGGCCCTGGCCTTCCTGCTCGCCGTGCCCTGGCCGTGGGTCGCCAATGGATTGTACTTTTTCGGCTTAACTCCTCCCGGCCAGGACTACACGGCCTCCGGCTTCGCCGCCACCGGTTTGTTCCTTCTCTGGGGCATCTATCGCCGCGGCCTCTTCCATCTCATTCCGGTGGTCCATGAGGCCGTCATCTCGAGCATGGAGGACGGCCTGATCGTCCTGGACACCGGCCGCCGGGTCATCAACCTCAATCCCGCCGCGAACGAGCTGCTGAGGACCGTCGCATCCCCGGCTGCGTCGTTGGCCGCGGGCGAAGATGTCGGGCTCAGGGGAGAGGACATTTTCGCCGGCTGGCCCGAATTGGCCGCCCGCTTCATCGCGCCCGCCCCCACCGAGATCGAAATCACTCTCGGCGAGGGAGCGGGCCGGCGCGTCTTCGACTTTCGCCTCTCGCCCATCCACGACCGGCGCGGGCGGCTGACCAGCTGGTTGGCCATCCTCCACGACATCACCCGTTTGAAGAGGACCGAAGAAGACCTTCGTCAGCGCGATCGGCTCCTGGGCGGCATCGCCCGGATTGCCAACGAGCTGGTCGCCCAGACCGAACTCGACCGGGCCTTGGTCGGCGTCCTCGGGATCTTCGGAGAGATGATGGACGCGGACCGGGTCTATATCTTCCGGAATTCCTGCGACGTGAAGACCGGCCGACTGCTCATGAATCATCTCTTGGAGTGGACCGGTCCCAACGTGTCCAAACAGATCGGCAATCCCGATCTCCAAAATCGTTTCTACGACGACGTCCCCGGCATCTTCGAGCTGCTGAGCCAGGGCCGGCCGTTTTCGGGAATCGTCGAGCATCTGGCCCCCCCGTTGCGCAGCTTCCTGGAGGCCCTGGCCATCCAATCGATCGTACTCGTTCCGATTTTCTCCGGCCGCGAATTCTGGGGCTTCATGGGCTTTGATAACTGCCGGACGCGGCAAGCCTGGCCGGAGACCGAAATCTCGCTCCTCCAGACCGGGGCCAGCTCGATCGGCGGGGCGCTGGAGAGGCGGCGGATCGATTCCGCCCTGGTCGAGACCCACGCCCTCCTGACCGCGCTCCTCGATTCCATCCCGGACATCGTCTTTTTCAAGGATATCCAGGGGACTTACCTCGGATGCAACCCTGAAATGGCCCGTCTTGTCGGACGGCCCAGGGATGAAATCCTCGGCCGTAGGGACGATGCCCTGTTTCCGAAAGATGCGGCCGACGAGTTCAAGGCGAACGATATGCTTGTCTTGGCTGAAGGCATTCCCCGGCGCAACGAAGAATCCTTGATCTATCCGGACGGGACCCGGGTCATGGTGGACACGTTCAAGGCCCCCCTCCGGGACAAGGATGGAAAGACCATCGGCCTCCTGGGGGTCAGCCGGAATATCACCGAACGCAAAAGACTCGAAATCGCCAAGGATGATTTCGTCAATATGGTCTCGCATGAATTGCGGACCCCTCTGACCTCGATCAAGGAGGCCATCGCCTTGGTGACCGAGGGCGCGGCCGGGCCGATCAATGACGAACAGCTCGAATTGCTCGCCGCGGCCAAGCGCAACGTCGACCGGCTGGCCCGGCTCATCAATGATGTCCTCAACCTCCAGAAGCTCCAGGCCGGAAGGATCGATTTTCATATGGCGCCGGGCGATATCAACGAGGTTCTTCGGGACGTCCAGGCCCTGATGCTCCCGATGGCCCGGGACAAAGGCGTCGCCCTTGTCCTCGATTTGGACCCGGCGGTCCCCGNNATGGGAATTCCGGAGGAGGAAATAAAAAATCTTTTTAAAGCGTTCAGCCAGGTCTCATCCGTGGCCCGGAGCAAAAGCGGCAGCACCGGCCTGGGCCTGGCCATCTCCAAGGAAATCATCACCGCCCACCACGGGCGGATTTGGGTCGAATCGCGTTTGGGACGCGGGAGCCGGTTCCATATTCTCATTCCTCAACCATCGCAAAAGGAGATCTGATGGCCGCGAAAAAAATCCTGATCGTCGACGATGAGCCCGATGTCCTGCTGGTCCTGGGCAAGCGATTGACAAGCGCCGGCTATGACGTCGTCAAGGCGGGCAGCGGGCAGGCCGGCCTGAGCAAGGCCAAAACCGAGCGTCCCGACCTGATCATTCTGGACATGATGATGCCCGAAATGAGCGGCGAGGAAGTCGCTCAGGAGCTCAAGATCGGACGCGAGACCCGGTCGATCCCGATCTTGTTCCTGACCGCCCTGTTTACCAAGCGGGATGAAGCGGCCCAGGGACATGCCGCCGGCGGACAAATCTTCTTCGCCAAGCCGTACGATCCCGAAGAGCTCTTGGCCGAGGTGAAACGGCTCTTGACCTGAAAGAAACCCGCTTTCTCGGCCGTCCCCGACGTGTTCATCCCGACTAGCGCCTTTCAGGCGACGGGGCAGGGTTCCTTGTCCCGATATGGCTTCATTCCGAAGGGAAGGAAGGGAACGTTGAAAAACAGTCTGAGTCTGATGTTGATCGCCGCTTTTCTCGGCAGTGCGTTGAGCGCGGCCCCGGCTGCCGCGGAGGAACAGCTGACGCTGAAGAATCAGCGCTATCTCACGCTGAATACGGTCATCCGCGTGAACCAGATCGAATCGGCGCGCAATCTCAATGTGGGCGCCGACGAGGCCGCGATCCACACGCCGGAAGCCGTGGCCGCTTTTCGCCAGGCTGTGGTCAAAGGCTTCCCCGGCGCCAAAGTGACGTGGGCCTTCTCCTGGCTCGCCTTGCAGGACGAGCGGCCGAACTACGTCGCCATCCGCAAACAGGTCGCAGGCTATCAGGCGACATTCGGCGATGAGATCACCTTCATTCCGGGCGGATATTTTGCGCCGATGTACAGCCCCCGCGCGCAAGTCAATCAGGATATCAAAGAGGCGCTTCAGCGCGTGCGCGGCATGGTCGGGAGCGGATACAAGCCCAAGAGCCTGGTGGCCGGATTCCTCTCCGCCGAAAACCTGCGCTACCTGGCCGAGGAGGAGGGGATCCACGTCTGTCAGGGCACGATCTGGAGTCAGTACGGCATCGACAACGGCGACGGCGACGGTTCCATCAGTTATCCGTATTACCCCAGCCGCGAGCACGCCTGCAAGCCCGCCCAGGGAAAGGCCGACTTCATCGACTGCGTCAATTTGGACGGCTGGACGTGCGATTTCCTGTGCGCCCGGCGCTTCGGATTCGAGGGCGGCTTCAACAGCCGGCTCGGCGTGGGACCGATCGAGGCGTACCGCAATCTCGGCGTCGAGAAGGGCATGGCCGAGGCGATGGCGGTCACCGCGAACCACTTCGACGACGGCTTTCAGCGCAACGGCTTCGCTTGGGTCACGGTCTGCTGGGAGATCAGTCTGGTCAAAAGCCTCAGGCCCGAAGTGCTCGATTGTCTCACGGCCTGGCTGCANNCGCGGCACCGGCCTGGGAGGCTCCGAGGCCAATCTGGAGATCCGCTGGTTCATGAACACCGACTTTCGTCTGGCGATTCTGCGCGACTGGCAGAAAAACGAGCCCGGCCGGGTCATCGACTTCACGCGATATGATCTGACCGCCCATGAGCCCCCGGATCCCGTGGCCGGAAGATCGTCGCGGAACTGGAGCCTGATCAACCGCATCAACCAAAAGCACCGCCGTCCTGAAGATGCGCCGGTACCCCTGTCGGCCCTCACGGCGGAAGAACGAAGGCTGATCCGGAAGCATTGTCCGGAGCTTTTCTAGGAGGCCCGGCGCCGGCCATCCAACCTGACTTTCGATCGGTCGCCGCGGAGGCGCCGCCGGTCTCCGAAAGAGGCGGGCGGTGTCCCGTCCGGATGAAAAAATAAACGTGCGGCCGGCTCGTTCAAGCCCTCCGGAACGGCTCCAAAGGCGGGCCGAAGTCTATTTATTTTATGGGATCATTTGTGTATAATTGCGCGCACGAACATGCAGAACTATTGGTATTTTTTTCTTTTTTTTATCATTTCGGTGATTTTTTCCGTCGGCCTTTTAGCCGCCATTTCCCTCATCCGCTATCGCCGGAGCAACATCGGCGACAAGTGCGCTCCCTATGAGTGCGGCGTAGACCCGGCCACGCCGACCGCCCGCGAATCCTATTCCATCCGCTTTTATCTCCTCACTCTGGTTTTCATCGTCTTCGAAGTTGAGACGTTCTTCCTCTTCCCCTGGGCCATCGTCCACGACAGGCTGAAGCTTTTCGGCCTGATCGAAGCGGCGATCTTCGTCGCCATCCTGCTGCTCGGATACGTCTATGCCTGGAAAGCGGGCGCATTGGAATTCCGGAGGAAAGATGACTGACCCGGAAGAGCATCCTTTCCTCCTGGCCAAGGCCGACCTGTTCATCACCTGGGCCATGAAGAATTCGCTCTGGCCTTTCGGCTCCGGACTGGCCTGCTGCGCCATCGANNATGATCGCCACGGCGGCCGCCCGTTACGACATCAGCCGCTTCGGCATGGAGCTCTTCCGGGCTTCCCCGCGGCAGGCCGATCTGTTCATCGTCGCCGGCACCGTGACCAACAAAATGGCCCCCGTCGTCCGCCGCCTGTGGGAGCAGATGCCCGACCCCAAGTGGGTCCTGGCCATGGGCAACTGCGCCATCGGAGGCGGCCCTTTCCCGACGTATTCCGTGCTGCAGGGCGTCGACAAGATCATTCCCGTGGACGTCTTCGTCGCCGGCTGCCCCCCCACGCCGCAGGGTCTGCTCCATGGCCTCATGACCCTGCAGGAAAAGATCGCCCATATGCATCCCACCCGGGAGATCCTGAAACCCCATGCCCGCCGCAGCAGCTGACGATCGCCGTCTTGGGGACGTCGTCGAGGCCCTGCGGGAGCGTTTCGGCGAGGCCGTTCTGGCCACGTCCCTGGAAAAGGACGGGCTGGTCGTCAAGCTGAGCCCGGCCCGCCTGCGCCAAGCGCTCGTCTTCCTCAAGGAGGAGCAGGGCTTCAACGCTCTCCAGGACATTATCGCCGTGGACCGCCTGAAGACGGGCCCCGCCGGGCCGGAGCCGGCGGGACCGCGCTTCGAGATTCTTTATCAGCTCGGTCAAATCCCCGGCGGACGGCGCCTCCGGCTTTCCGTCGAAGCGGCCGAGGGCCGGGACATCGACTCCGCCCAGCCGGTCTTCAAATCGGCCGACTGGGCCGAACGCGAGGCCTTTGACATGTTCGGGATCCGCTTCGCCGGCCATCCCGAACTGAGGCGGATCTATCTGCCCGACGATTTTGAGGGCTTTCCCCTGCGCAAAGATTTCCCGCTGGAAGGGACGAAACGTGGCCTTTGAAGAGATCGAACTCAACATGGGGCCNNACCCCTCCACCCACGGGGTGCTCCGCCTCAAGCTGAGGATCGACAACGAAGTCGTCCTGGGCATCGAGCCCATCGTCGGCTACCTCCACCGGGGCATGGAGAAGCTCTGGGAAAGCCAGACCTACCACCAGATCGTGCCGCTCACCGACCGTCTCGACTATATCGCTTCCGTCTCCAACAACTTGGCCTTCGTCCTGGCCGCGGAGAAGCTGGCCGGTGTCGAGATTCCCAAGCGCGGCCAGTATATCCGCGTCGTGCTGACCGAGCTTCAGCGCCTGGCTTCGCACCTGGCCTGGGTCGGTTTCATGGCCAACGACATCGGAGCCGGGACCGTCCTGCTGTATGGCTTCGAGGCCCGGGAAACCATCCTGGATTTTTTCGAAGACTATGCGGGGGGGCGCTTGACCGTCCACGCCCTGCGCCTCGGCGGCGTGCCCTATGACCTGACTCCCGAAAATATCACCCATATCCGCGCGGTGCTGGCCGGCCTGCCGGCGGTGCTTAAAGACATCGGACGGCTCCTCACCGGGAACCGCATCTGGAAACAGCGCACGGTCGGCATCGGGACGATCTCCGCGGCCGACGCCGTGGAATACGGGCTGAGCGGACCCGTGCTGCGCGCCTCGGGCGTCGATTGGGACATCCGCAAGCGCCGCCCTTACTGCTCCTACGAGGATTTCGATTTTACCGTGCCGCTCGGCCGGAACGGTGATCTCTATGACCGTTACCTGGTCCGCCTGGAAGAGATCAACCAGAGCATCTCCATCGTCCGCCAAGCCCTGGACCGGCTTCCGGAAGGGGAGTTCCGGGCCAAGGTTCCCCGCATCTTCAAGGTCCAGCCCGGCGAGGTCTTTCACTCGATCGAGGCGCCCAAGGGCGAATTGGGCTTCTATATCCGCTCCAACGGGACGGACAAGCCCGAGCGGGTCAAGATGAAGTCGCCCTCGTTCATCAACCTCCAGTCGCTGGAGCTGATGTGCAAGGGCAGCCTCTTCGCCGACGTCGTGGCCATCCTCGGCTCGCTCGACATCGTTCTGGGGGAGATCGACAAGTGACGCCTTTCGTCGCCGATTTCCTCATTCCGGTGGCCAAGATCGCGGCTATCATTATCTACCCCATGGTCATGGTCATTGTCATGATCTGGCTGGAGCGCCGGGTCGTGGCCTGGATCCAGGGCCGCATCGGCCCCAACCGGGTCGGCTGGCAGGGCATCCTCCAACCCTTCGCCGATGCGGTCAAGCTGTTCTTCAAGGAAGACATCATCCAGAGCCGGGCCGACAAGTTCCTCTTCAATATCGCCCCCGTCCTGGTGATGTTCTCGACGCTTCTATCCTTCTGCTTTCTGCCCCTGGGCGAACCCATCCGCATCGGGACCTACGAGCTCAAGCTCTGGGTGGCCGAGAGCCCGGTCGGCGTGCTCCTCATCCTGGGCCTGTCCTCCATCTCGGTTTTCGGCGTCATCTTCGGCGGCTGGGCCTCCAACTCCAAATACCCCCTGATGGGCGCCCTGCGCTCGGTCATCCAGATCCTGAGCTACGAGATCCCCGTCGGCTTGACCGTCCTTTCCGTCGCTTTCGTCTCCCGCTCCATGGACCTGGTTGAGATCGTCCGCCGCCAGGAATCGTCGCACGTCTGGTACGGCTTTATCCTGCCCGTCTCCTTCTTCGTCTTCTGGATCTCGGGCATCGCCGAGACCAACCGCGCNNCCCTTCGACCTGCCGGAGGCCGAATCCGAGCTCGTAGCCGGTTATCACACCGAGTATTCGGGCTTCAAGTTCGCTTTTTTCTACGTGGCCGAGTACGCCCACATGGTCCTGGTTTCCTCGCTCGTGGTCGTCCTCTTCTTCGGCGGCTGGCTGCCGCCGTTCCCCAACGTCAAGGCCCTGCACTTTCTCCATGTCCTTCCCGGTTTTGTCTGGTACCTGATCAAGATCATGTTCTTTCTCTATTGCTACGTTTGGATCCGGGGCACGTTCCCGCGCTACCGTTTCGATTCGCTCATCCAGCTGGTCTGGAAGTGGCTCATCCCCCTGTCGCTCCTCAACCTCCTCGTGGTCGCCCTGCTGGGGTCCTTGCTATGAATGTCGTCGGCCGATTCCTCAAGAAGTTTTTTCTGGTCGATATGCTTCTCGGCCTGTCCGTCACCCTGCGCCATTATTTCAGCCCCAAGGTCACCATCCAATACCCGGAGAAGGTCAAGGAGCCGGGGGCCCGTTTCCGCGGCCTGCTCCGCCTCTACCGCGACGAGCAGGGCCAGCCGCTGTGCATCGCCTGCAAAGCCTGCCAGAGGATCTGCCCGACGGGCTGTTTTGACATCGAGGGCCTGAAGGCGGAGGGGGCCAGAACCATGCGCCCGACGAAATTCGGCTGGACCCTGGAACGCTGCACCTTCTGCGGATTGTGCGTCGAAATCTGCCCGACCGCGGCCATCCGCTTCTCCAAGGAGTTCCGCATGACTTCGATCGACAAGGCCGCCCTCCATTTCGACCTGCCCGCCATGTATATTCAAGGCGAGGAACTCCAGGACCGCCAGTGCCGAGGCTGCCGCCCATGATCACCCTGGCCGTCTTCGCCTTCTTCGCCGCCCTGGCCGTCGTCTCGGCCGTCCTGGTCATCCTTCAGAAAAGCGCCATGTACAGCGTTCTCTACCTGGCCTTTACCGTTCTCTCCGTGGCCGGGGTCTTCTTCACCCTGGAGGCCGAGTACGTCGGGGCCATCCAGATCCTGGTCTACGGCGGCGGCATCGTCGTCCTTTATATCTTCGTCATCATCATCGTCAACCTCGACGAGGTGGTCCAGGAACGACGCAAGCTCTTCCCCAAGATCTTCATCTTCGCCGTTCCTGCTCTCCTCCTGGGCGAGATCGCGGCCGTCCTTCTGAAATACAAGTACGTCCCGGCCGCCGGCCACGAACAGGCGGGCGACCTGAAAACGCTGTCCGAGATGCTCTTCTCGACTTATCTCGTCCCCTTCGAGCTGGCCTCGATCCTCCTCCTGGCCGTGCTCATCGGGGCCGTCATCATCGCCCGAAGGAAGCTCCTCCATGATCCCGATTAACGCCGTCATCGGTCTGGGCCTCGTCCTCTTCTTCCTCGGCCTGTTCGGCGTCCTCTTCCGCAAGAACCTGGTCATTATGCTGATGTCGCTGGAGCTTCTGCTCAACGGCGTTAACGTCATCCTGGCCGGCCTGGGCCGCCACCACCATTCGCCCAAGGGGCAGATTTTCGTCCTCTTCGTCATCATTATGGCCGTGGCCGAAGCCGCCGTCGGCTTCGCCCTGGTCCTGGCCTATTTCCGCAACAAACGCTCCTACGACATCGACGAGCTCAACGACTTGAAAGGNNCTGAGCTTCGCCGCCTCGGCCGCCGCGTTCATCGGACTTCTGCGCGATCCCCGGGCCGTCCTGGTCAAAAAACTCTTCACCTGGATCCCGTCCAGCTTGGTGCCCCTTCTGGGAGGGAAAGCCGCGGCATTCTCCATCGACTTGGCTTTCCGCTACGATTCCCTGACCGCGGTGATGACCCTGGTCGTCACGGGCGTCGGCCTGCTCATCCACATCTATTCCATCGGGTATATGGCCCGGGAAAAAAGCTACGCCCGTTACTTCGCTTACCTCAACCTGTTCACGTTCGCCATGCTTATCCTGGTCCTGGGCGCCAACCTGGCCGTGATCTTCATCGGCTGGGAGGGCGTGGGGCTGTGCTCCTACCTCCTGATCGGCTTCTGGTTCACCAAAGACGCGGCGGCCAACGCCGGGAAAAAGGCCTTCATCACCAACCGGGTCGGTGATTTCGGGTTTTTATTGGGCGCCGGCCTGCTCATCTTCGCTCTCGGAACGGTCGACACGGCCCGGATCACGTCCCTTGTCGAAGGCGGTGCGCTGAGCCAGGGGCTGGCCACGGCCGCCGCACTTTTTTTGTTCCTGGGCGCCACGGGCAAGTCGGCCCAGATNNATGGTCACGGCCGGCGTCTACTTGGTCGCCCGTATGCATAGGCTCTTTTCGTTCTCCGGCACGGCCCTGACGGTTGTGGCCCTGGTCGGCGCCTTCACCGCGGTCTATGCGGCCAGCATGGCCCTCGTCCAGAACGACATCAAGCGNNTACTCGACCATCAGCCAGATCGGATATATGTTCGTCGGTCTGGGCGTCGGCGCCTACTCGGCGGGCGTCTTCCACCTCATGACCCATGCCTTCTTCAAGAGCCTCCTTTTCCTCGCCGCGGGCAGCGTCATCCATGCCCTGTCCGGCGAGCAGGACATGCGCAAGATGGGCGGCCTGCGGGCGCGAATTCCCACGACCTACAGGGTCTTCCTGGCCGGGGCGCTGGCCATCGCCGGAATACCCGGGCTGGCCGGATTCTTTTCCAAGGACGAGATCCTGGCCGCGGCCTGGGCCTCCGGAAACCGCCTCGTCTACGCCCTCGGCCTGCTGGGCGCGGCGATGACCGCGTTCTACATGTTTCGCCTCATTTTCCTGACCTTCCATGGCCGGGAACGGATGGAGCCCGAAGCGGCGCACCATCTCCATGAGTCGCCGCCGGTCATGATCCGGCCGCTCGTCGTCCTGGCCGGGCTGTCCATCGTCGGAGGCTACGTCGGCTTGCCCACGGTCCTGGGCGGAGGGAACTGGTTCGGCCGATTCCTCGAAGCCAGCACCGGGACGCGCGAATTCCACCTGGCCGCCGGGACGGAATATCTGCTTATGGCCGCCTCCGCCGCGGTGGCGGCCGGAGGGATCGTCCTGGCCTGGTGGATCTACGTCAAGCATGAAGGCGAACCGGCCCGCCGCTTGGCCGCGCGGCTGAATTGGGTCTACCGGATTCTGATCCGAAAATATTACGTCGACGAGATCACCAATGGGGTCTTCGTCGGAGGGGCCGTGGCCCTGGGCCGGGCCGCCGGCTGGATCGANNTCGGAGTGGCCAGCCGGATGCTCTCGCTCGTCCTGAAAAGGCTCCAGACCGGGTATGTTTACAACTATGCCATGGCCCTGGTGTTCGGCATCGCCGTCATCCTGGCCCTGGTCGTGGCTATTTTCTAGGATTATGCACATGACACTCTTCGGCATTCCGATTCTCAGCTTCATCACGTTCTTCCCCCTGGCCGGGCTTTTCCTGGTCCTCCTCATGCCCGGGCGGAAGGCGAAGGCGGTCAAGCTCGCGGCCAATATCGCCGCGGGGTTGGAGTTCCTGGCCACGCTCTATCTGCTGACGGGTTTCCGGGCCGGCTCGGGCGAAATGCAGTTCGTCGAGCGGGCCCCCTGGATCAAATCCCTGCGCGTCCAGTATCTGCTGGGGCTCGACGGCATCTCGCTCCTTCTCGTCCTGCTCACCTCGCTCCTGTCCTTCATCGCCATCCTCAGCTCGTGGAACGCGGTCCAGACGCGGCTGAAGGAATATTACGTCTTCCTTTTCCTGCTCGAAGTGGGGCTGATCGGGGTCTTCCTCTCGCTGGACCTCGTCCTTTTCTACGTTTTTTGGGAAATCGTGCTTGTTCCCATGTATTTCCTGATCGGCATCTACGGCGGCGAGCGCAGGCTCTACGCGGCCATCAAGTTTTTNNCTGCCGGCCGCCCTGCAGACCTGGGTCTTCCTGGCTTTCTTCATCGGCTTCGCCATCAAGGTTCCCATGTTCCCCTTCCATACCTGGCTCCCCGACGCTCATGTCGAAGCCCCCACGGCCGGCTCGGTCATCCTGGCCGGCGTCCTTTTGAAGATGGGGACCTATGGATTTGTCCGCTTCTCCCTGCCGCTCTTTCCGGAAGCGGCGCGCCGCTTCGTGCCGCTGGTGGCTGTCCTAGCGCTCATCTCCATCGTCTACGGCGCCCTTGTATCGCTGATGCAGAAGGACATGAAGAGGCTGATCGCCTATTCCTCGGTCTCGCACATGGGCTTCGTCATGCTCGGCTTGTTCGCCCTGACCCCCATGGCCGTCAAAGGGGCCGTCCTGCAGATGATCAACCACGGCGTTTCCACCGGCGCCTTGTTTCTCATCGTCGGCGTCCTCTACGAACGGCGCCACACCCGCCTGATCTCCGAGTTCGGGGGTCTGTCTTCGCGGATGCCCGTTTACGCGGCCGTCTTCCTGATCATCACCATGTCCTCGATCGGCCTGCCCGGACTGAACGGGTTCATCGGCGAGTTCATGATCCTGATGGGCGTTTTCCCCGTGAACCCGGTTTGGATGGCCATCGCCGCGACCGGAATCGTCCTGGGGGCGGGCTACATGCTGTGGCTTTACCAGCGGGTCATGTTCGGCAAGCTCCAGAATCCGGCCAACGAATCCCTCAAGGACCTCAGCTTGAGGGAGTTTGCCGTCTTTCTGCCGCTCCTCCTGCT
>PMCY01000263.1:0-1999 GCA_003154255.1 Candidatus Aminicenantota bacterium
AGTCGCTCCAATATAAGCTGGCCCAGTCATACGATTTAGGCGGAAAACTCAACGAGGCTGAAGCGGCCTACAAGAAACTGGCCGAGATGAGCCCCAAGGACGCCGTCACCTATCACCGCAACATCATGGCCATGTACGATAAGGCCAACAACCCGACCAAGGCCATCGAGGCGGCCAAAAAGGTCGTCGAGCTCGACCCTCAGAACGAGCAGTACATCTACAATGTCGGCCTGATGTACCAGAAGCTGCAGAAGTATCCCGAAGCCATCGAGAGCTACAAGAAAGTGCTGACTATCAAGCCGCAGTATGATCTGGCTCTTTTCCAGGCCGGTTACTGCTACTATATGATTAAAAATTACACCGAAGCCCTGCCGTTCTTCCTGAAAGACGTTGAAGTCATGCCGGACAACTCCTATGGTTTCTTGTACATCGGAATGTGCTATATGCAGCTCAAGCAATACGCCAAAGCCATGGACCCGATGAAGAAGGCCTCCGAGCTGAAGCCCGAAGACGGGACCGCTTTGTTCAACCTGGGTATCGTCTACCTCAACCTGAAAGACAAGTTCAGCGCCAAGGAAGTAGCCAATAAGCTGCAGGCGATCGACGCCAATCTGGCCGCTAAATTGCGCAGTTACATCAAGTAGTTTTCGCCGGCCGCAAGGGAGTTCCAAGGGCCTGGTCCCTGTAGGGATCGGGCCCTTTTTTCATTGACAGGAGGCTCCTTCTGTGCTATAAAATCTTTTCAGTCTCTTGTTCCCTTCGAACGCGTCTCCATGGATTCCCGCAGAGTGACCGGCGGATATTCATATGCATGGGCAGGTGGCGGAACGGCAGACGCGCTAGGCTTAGGACCTAGTTCCTGTGAGGGAGTGCGGGTTCGACTCCCGCTCTGCCCATAACGACTCTTCCCGATCCGAAAAATATCGGGCGCGGGAGGCCCCGGCTGGGCCCCGGCGATGAAGGATGATGCTCCCATGACCGAAACGACGGAACGGCTGAAAAGCGGCGTAAAGGACCTCAGTCCCAGCCGCAAGGAAATCGAGATCGAATTGCGGGCCGACGAGGCCGAAAAGGAACATGAAATCGTCCTGGAACGGTTTGCCCAGCGGGCCCGGCTCAAGGGCTTCCGTCCGGGCAAGGCGCCCAAGGACATGGTCCTGCAGGTTTATCACCAGGATATCCATCACACTCTGATCGACACTCTTGTGCCCAAGGTGTTGGAAGAGGTCCTGGCGGCCCACCAGATCCATCCGGTCAGCACTCCGGTCGTCGAGGACCTGTCCTTCGACTGCGGCCAGCCGCTGAAATTCAAGGCCTTGGTGGAGATCTGGCCTTTATTCGTCCTGCCGGCCTACAAAAAGATCAAGTCCGCCAGGAAGGAGGCCGTCGTCACCGAAGCGGACATGGACAAGACCGTCGAGGAGCTGCGCCAAAAAGCCGCCGAATATGTGCCCGTCGAAGGCCGGGCCGTCGTCGCCGGCGATTACGTGGCCGTCGAACTGCAGGGCCGGGATCTCAAGAGAAAGCGTATGCGTCCCCTGGAGAAGACCGTTCTGCTGGCCGGCCACGAAGGCAACGACAAAGAGCTCAACGATCACGTTCTTGGGCTTCAGCCCGGCCAGGCCGCCGATTTTCGGGTGGACTATCCGGCCGATGCCGCCAACAAGGCCTTGGCCGGCCGGGAGATCGATTACCACCTCAAAGTCATCTCGATCAAAGCCCAGAAGCTCCCCGAGATCAATGACGATTTCGCCAAGAGCCTGGGGGAATACGAAAGCCTGTCCGACCTCCGCGAGAAGATCCGCCAGGAGCTGCTCAAGGCCAGGGAAACCGCGGCCCGGCGGGAGACTTCCGAAGATGTTCTGCGCCAGCTCGTGGCCCAGACCGACATCGACCTGCCGCCCACGGTGATCGACGAGGAGGCCGATTCGATTCTGCGCAAAATGGCCGAACAGATTCCGCCCCAGGCCGTTTCCCCCCAGCTTGTCGAGCAGCTGCG
>PMCY01000263.1:2017-2770 GCA_003154255.1 Candidatus Aminicenantota bacterium
AAGACGACACTCCTGCTGCGCAAGTCCATTGACTTCGTGGTCGGACAATCTATAATGGAGTAAGCGATCCCTGATCGATCCCCCATGACGCTCATTCCCTTCGTCGTCGAACAGGACGGCCGTTCCGAGCGCGCCTATGACATCTATTCGCGCCTGCTCCGCGACAATATCATCTTCATCGGTTCGGAAATCGACGAGGGCATGGCCAACGCGGTCGTCGCCCAGATGCTCTTTCTGGAGGCCGAAAACCCCGAGAAGGAAATCAGCCTCTACATCCATTCTCCCGGCGGCAGCATCACGGCCGGCCTGGCCATTTATGACACGATGCAGTACGTGACCAACGACATTTCCACGATCTGCGTCGGGCAGGCGGCCAGCATGGCCGCCGTCTTGTTGGCGGCGGGGACGCCGGGCAAGCGCATCAGTCTGCCCAACTCCCGTATTCTGCTGCACCAGCCGTTCGGCGGCGCGCAAGGACAGGCCACCGACATCGCCATTCAGGCCAAAGAGATTCTCCGCCTGAGGGAGACGATCTACCACATCCTGGTCAAACATACCCGTCAGCCGAAGACCAAGATCCAGGCCGATATCGAGCGCGATTTCATCATGACCGCCGCCCAGGCCAAGGATTACGGCCTGGTCGATCAGATCTACACGACGAGGGTCCCGGCCAAAAAATGACGAAGGGAACGCCGAAGGACCGACGCCCCGGCTAGAAAGCAGAGACTTCATGGACGACAGCCGAAAGCAACC
>PMCY01000074.1 GCA_003154255.1 Candidatus Aminicenantota bacterium
CGGCGATATGATCGAGATAGATTCTGCGCATGGTCGGGTCTCCGGGGACCCGGAAACGCTCCGGGCTTAGACGGCGATGACTTCCTTGACCTCGGGGACTTCCTTCTTGAGAATCCGCTCGATGCCCATCTTGAGAGTCAGCTGGGACATGGGGCAGCTGCCGCAGGCGCCGGTCAGCTTGACCTTGACGACACCGTCCGCGCCCGCTTCGACGAGCTGGACGTCGCCGCCGTCCAGCCGCAGCTGGGGACGGACCTTATTCAAAGCCGCCTCGATTTTTTCCTTCATCGGATACTCCTTGAGAGGGTTCATTTAATATAGTCCTTCCGCCGCCATTTTGCCAGAGCCCTGACCCGGGCGGCAACCATATACCTTAATCCTATCGATTATATGTGATTAGAACGGAAACTGTCAAGCGGAGCGCGCTATAAAAATAAAGGCGGGCGAGCGGTATTCGGGGGAAAACCCGTGCGAAGCCCGAGCGGGCATGGTCCCTCGCTCATCGAAATAGGAGATGAGCGAGGGGAGCGAGGGCTGAGCATCGGAGCGAAGTTTCCCTCGCTGGGGGAAACGAGCGTGTTTTCACCCGGATGCCGCTCGCCCGCCGACCTTTTATCCCTAGCTCAGGAACACTTGTTCCACCCGCAGTTGGGACAGGTCGGGCACTTCTCGTCGGGTAGCGTCGCCCCGCACTGCTTGCAGACGGATTGCCACATGTCCTTGGACCCGCCGTTTTTGAGCGTCCCGAAATGGCGCTCCAGGACCTTGGCGATGGCATCGGGGATGGACGTCACCAGACCGCCCTCGGTGAAGACGGGGTCGGATCCGCCGATCCCGGCGATCTGGCTGACGACTTCCTTGGGATCGACGCCCGTGCGCAGGGCCAGGCTGATCAGACGGCCGATGGCCTCGGCGTCGGCCATGGTCGAATAGCCGCTCTTGCCGATCGAGGCGAAGACTTCGAAAGGCTTCTGGTTGAAGAAGGTGATGGTGACATAGAGGTTGCCAAAGCCAGTCTTGATCTTGTCGGTGATCGAGTTCAAGGTGTCGGGCCGCTCCTCCGGCAAACGCCGGTCCGGCGCGTCGGCCTTGTTCAAAACCTGTTCCTCGCGGCATCCGTCGCGGTATATGGTGATGCCTTTGGTCCCCAGCGCATAGGCCTGAAGATAGGCCTTTTCGACGTCCAGCAGGGCAGCCTCATGGGGCAGGTTGATCGTCTTGGAGACGGAATTATCGACATGCTTCTGGAAGGCCGCCTGCATCTTGATGTGTCCCTCGGGGGCGATGTCGTGGGCGGTGACGAAATACGGGGGCGGCATCTTGCCGGGGTTCTCCTGCTTCCACTCCAGGAAGAGCGGATGGACGTCCTGGAGCTTGGAGTCGATGATATGGCTCGTGAACTCGAAGGCGAAGACGGGCTCGATGCTGGAGGAGCACCCGGCGATGCGGGAGATGGTCCCCGTCGGGGCTATGGTGAAGACCGTGGCGTTGCGCATCTTGCGGCCCTTGAAGACGGACTTGGCGATGTTGGGGAAGCTGCCCCGCGTCCGAGCCAGCTTTTCCGAGGCCGCGACGGCCTTGGCCCGCAGGAAGGCCCCCAGCTTGTCGGCCACGGCCAGGGCTTCGGGCGAGTCATAGCGGATCTTCATCAGGATGAGCAGGTCGGCCCAGCCCATGACGCCCAGGCCGATGCGGCGGTTGCCCTTGGTCACGGCATCGATCTCCGGCAGGGGATATTTGTTGACGTCGATGACGTCGTCGAGGAAGCGCACGGCCATCTCGATCGTCTTGCCGAAGCGTTCCCAATCGAAGAGGTCGGAAGTGCCCGGGGCGAAGTAATTGGCCACGTTGATCGAGCCCAGGTTGCAGGACTCATAGGCGTGCAGGGGCTGTTCGCCGCAGGGATTGGTGGCGTCGATCAGCCCCATCCCCCGGGTGGGGTTGGACTGGTTGATGCGGTCGATGAAGATGAGGCCGGGATCGCCGATGGCCCAGGCCGACTCGACGATCATACGGAAGACCTTGCGGGCGTCCTTGCGGTCGACGATCTTCTTGCGGTAGGGATCGTAGACCTCGAAGGAGGTCCCCTTCTTGACCGCCTCCATGAAAGAGTCCGTGGCGGCCACGGAGATGTTGAAATTGCCGACGCTCTTGCCGTCCCGCTTCATGAGGATGAAGTTCTCGATATCGGGGTGGTCGGCCCGCAGGATGCCCATGTTGGCTCCCCGCCGGGTCCCGCCCTGCTTGACCGCTTCGGTGGCCGCGTCGATAACCTTGAGGAAGGACACCGGACCGGAGGCGACGCCCTGGGTGCGGTGGACGAAGCTCCCGGACGGCCGCAGGCGGCTGAAGTCAAAGCCCGTCCCGCCGCCCTCCTTGTNNGGACCAGGGCGGCGTTCTTGACCGTGTTGAAGATGGACTCCATGGAGTCCTCGATCGGCAGGACGAAACAGGCGCTCAGGCACATGTCGCGGCCGGCGCCGGTCAAGGTCGGACTGTTGGGCAGGAAATCGCGGGCCATCATGGCCTCGTAGAAAGCCCTGGCCCAGGTTTCGCGGTCCTTGGGGCTCCTCTCCGCCGCGGCAATGGCGCGGGCCACGCGGTGGAAGAGGTCGGAAGGCGCCTTGTCGATAAAATCGCCCTTCTCGTTCTTCAGGAAATAGCGGGCCTTGAGAATGCGCAGGGCGTTTTCCGAGAAGCCTTGAACGTCGGTCATGTCATCTCCTCATCAGCGACGGGACATCACCATCCCGAGCAATCGTATAGTTTTTCTAGATTATACCCGATCCAATCTCTTTTGAGAAGGGGGTCGGGCGATAATTTTAATTTTTTTCCGCAAGATGTAGGGGCCTTGCCGCCCAGGCCCGCAACATATTGGGTATCAAGGGGAAACACCGCCACTGCTTCGTTTAGACGCAGAGGAGGCTTTTCAGGAAGAGACGGCGATCGCCAGGGTCAGTTCGCGGGGCCTCAGGATTTCGTCATGGGCTGGTTGCAGCAGAGCAGCACGTGCTCTTCGACGCAACCGCAGGCCTCGTCGACGATGACGCGATAGCCGCAAACTTCACAGGTCATGGCCGGCGCTTTTTTCGCCGGGGCCGCTTTCTTGACGATCTTCTTCACGGCCTTCTTGGGCTTCGCCTTGGGTTTCGCTTTGACTGCCATATCACTTCTCCCTTATTCGTTTTCCGCTCACCTTGTTCTTACCATGCGGCCGCGAGACTGTCAACGGCGAACCCGGACGCAGCGCGGGATCAGACGGCCGCGCGGATCTTGTCCAGGGCCAGAAGTCCGCCCAGCCGCTCATCGTGGAAGATCGTATCGCGCCGCTCAACGCCCGTGGAAACGATGGCGAAGCGGGCTTCGACAAGGTCCTCGAGGAACTTGACGTAATCGAGGAAAGCCGGCGGCAGGTCGTTCCATTCCCGGATTTCGCGGACCGGCGTCTTCCAGCCCGGCATCGTCTTCAGCCGCGGCTCGATCTTTTCCAGCATCCAGGGTTCGGTCGGAAATCCGTCTAAACGGCTTCCTTTATAATAGTATTCGGTGCAGACCGGGATTTCAGGCAGGCCATCAAGAACGTCGGGCTTGGTCATGACCAGACGGTCCATGCCGTTGACGCGGCAGGCGTAGGAGACGGCCACGGCGTCGAACCAGCCGCAGCGACGGGGCCGGCCCGTCGTGGCCCCGAATTCATCGCCTTTCTTTCCAATCGATTTCCCGAGTTCGTCGAGAAGCTCGGTCGGGAATGGACCCGCGCCGACCCGCGTCGTGTAGGCTTTGGCCACGCCCAGCACGGCATCGATGCGGGTCGGGCCTACGCCCAGCCCCGTACAGGCCCCTCCCGCGGTGGAATTGGACGAAGTGACGAAGGGGTATGTGCCGTGGTCCATATCCAGAAGCGTGCCTTGGGCTCCTTCAAAGAGGACCGAGCGCCCCGTCTTGATTTGGGCATCGAGCAGCCGCGAGGCGTCGCCGATAAACCGGCCCAGGGCCAGGGCGTATCCGGCGAACTCCTCGAAGACGGCTCGGGGATCGAGGGGCTCCAGCCCAGCCCGGGCGATCAGAACGTTCTTTTCGACGGTGTTCTGGCGGATCTTGTCCTCCAACACGACCAGGTCGAGGAGATCGCCGGCCCGGATGCCGCGGCGGGCGGCCTTGTCCTCGTAGGCCGGGCCTATACCCCGGCAAGTCGTCCCGATCTTCCGTTCGCCCAACCGGTCCTCGCTGATCTTTTCCACCAGGCGATGATAGGGCAGGATGAGGTGGGCATGGCCGCTGATGACGATCTGTTCATCGTGGAAATCGATCACGCGGCGGAGAGCGGCCAGCTCGTCCAGGAAGGCCCGGGGATCGAGCACGACGCCGTTGCCGATGACGCACAGCGTGCCCGGCCGGAGAATGCCCGAGGGGATCAGGTGCAGGACGACCTTCATCCCGTTGCGGTAGACGGTATGGCCGGCATTGTGTCCGCCCTGGTAGCGGGCGACGACGTCGAAGGCCGGCGAGAGCAGATCGACGATCTTGCCCTTGCCTTCATCGCCCCATTGGGTTCCGAGAACGACGACGTTGGACATGGCATGCCTCTTAAAAATGGACAGCCGCTTGGACGCGAAGGACGTTGTCTTTCCGGCCGAGGAGGGTGTCCTTTTGGATGTCATATTCGAGCTTGAGCAGGATGTTGGTATGGAGCGCGTAAGAGGCCCCGAGCGCCCAACGGTTGTGGTTGGAGAGGATGCCGGCGCCGGCCGCTCCGGCGGCGGTCCAGCCCAGACCGTGGAACGGATCGTCGGCCTTGGACTTGGCGTAAGCGACCAGGGGCGTTAATTGACCGAAGTTCAGGCCGAGTTGGACGTTCCACCCCTCGGCCCGGCCGCGGGCGAAAGAGGCCGGATTATCGATGTCCGCCCGCGTATATTCCGCGGTGCAGCGCACGTTCTTCGTCACCCAGGCGGCGTCGGCTCCGTAGAGGACCAGGCTGCGGGAGTCCGCGGCGTCCTGCCGGCCGCGGTAATAGGAGCCGCCGATCTCGAGCTCCTGGCTGAGGCTCAAGGCAGCCCGGAGTCCGAAGGCCTTGTTTTTATTATTGTCGCTGAATTGCTGGCCGTCGGCAGGCGTGTCGGCCTCGGCCAATCCGTTGCCGATATAGGCGGCGAACCTGAAGATCCCGGTCCGGCCCTCGACCATCGCTCCGATCTCCCGCCAGCTGGCCGGAAAAGCCTCGCCGTAGGGATAAGGATAGGCCACAAGCAGGGTCTGGTAGGGCCGGTTGGCCTCGTTCATCCGGCCGAAGGGAACCAGGAAAAGCCCCAGCCGGATCCGGAAGGCTTCGGAATAATTCCAGCCCGCCCAAGCCTGCTCGATCTCCGGCTTCCAATCCGCGCCGGTGCGCATCTCCAGGACATAATCAAACTGCGGCGTCCATTCGCCCGAAACGATCAAACCGGCGGCGGGATTGTTGAAGCTGCTCCACCGGCCCGAACTTTTTCCGAGGGCTTGGGTATAATCGGAGGAGAAATAGCCATTCAGCCGGATCTGGCCCGGTAAGGCCGCGGCCAAAAGAACCAGAAGCGCGGAGAGGGAGATTAATTTCTTCATAGTCTCTTATAATCGAAAAGGCGGGCTCCGGCCGCAAAGCCATCCAGGGGAGAAAGTAGCCGGGGCGCCTATTCGGCCTTTTCGAAATAATCCTTGCCCACGCCGCACTGGGGACAGACCCAGTCATCCGGCAGGCTTTCGAACGGAGTGCCCGGCGCGATGCCGCCCTCGGGGTCGCCGACGGCGGGATCGTACACATAGCCGCAAGCCGTACATGCCCATTTCGTCATGATCCGTCTCCTTTGGGGCTCGTCCTTCAGTTTTCCGGAAGGACGTATTTTTCGTATTCCTGTTCGAGGCGGAGCTTGTGGGTCCTCTCCTGGCCGACCAGGAACTCAAACAATTTTTTTTGGGCGGCAGCGGCGGACCGGGCGGCCAGGCCCGCATAGAGGGCGGCCGCCTTGGCTTCCTTTTTGGCCGCGAAGATCAGCAGGTCCTGGAAGGAGGGATCGTCCCCCAGCGGTTCATCGACCACGTAATCGCTGATGCGGAGGTCCGCGGCGCCGCCGGCTCCGGAGGCGGGAAGGGCGGCCGGATTCAGCGCTTCCAGGAGCCGGGCATGCTCGAGCTCTTCGCCCCACAGCTCGAGCAGGAAGGCCCGGGCGCTTTCGGATTTGGCCTGCGCGGCCAGATCGACATACCCCTGGGCCGCATCTTTCTCGCCGGCGATGGCGAACCGCAGGACATCCTCGGTCGAATGAAAAATCTCGGTCATGCGTCGGCGCTCCACAAGAAACAATCGGCGCGCGTCGAAGGGTCGATGGGAGCCCCTTTTCCGCGTCCGTCAGGACGTCATTGCCAGTTCATTATAGTGAAACGCAAGGTGAAGTCAATTTGCCATGGACGCGGCAGTCTATTTCTGGCAGCGGGAGCAAAAGTGACTGGTCCGGCCTCCGATGACCTTGCGCCGGACCGGTCTCCCGCAATGCCGGCAAGGCTCCCCCGTCCGGCCGTAGACCTGGTGATCGTCCTGGAAGTGCCCCACTTCTCCGTCCGCGTTCCGGTAGCTGCGGATGGTCGATCCTCCGGCGGCCACGGCCTTCGCCAGCACGGTCCGCATGGCCGCCCAGAGGCGGGAGGCGCGGGCCCGGCTCAAGCCCGCGGCCGAGGCCAGGGGATGGATTCCGGATTCGAAGAGGATCTCGTCGGCGTAGATGTTGCCGATGCCGGCCACGAAGGACTGGTCCAGGAGGACGCTTTTCAACCGCCCCCGGTGTGTCCGGAGCCGCGTAAAAAAAGCGTCGAATCCGATCTCCAAAGGTTCCGGCCCGAGGGCGGAAAGCTCCGGACAGGCTTCCAGTCCCGCCGCCGGCAGGCAGAGAAGGAAGCCGAACTTGCGGACATCATGAAAGCGGAGCTCGCGCCGGCCGGGCTTGAACCGCAGGATGAGATGGGTGTGCTTGTCGACGGGAGCGGCCGGGTCCGTCCACTGGAAACCGCCGGTCATCCTCAAATGAAACACCAGGACGCGGCTGCCGGCGTCCAGGATGAGATGCTTCCCCCGGCGGCGGACGTCGATGACCCGCCGCTGGACAAGCGCTTTCAGG
>PMCY01000372.1 GCA_003154255.1 Candidatus Aminicenantota bacterium
TGTCCCAATCGGTGTCCAGCGAGGTGAGCGCCCCGTGCGACTTGGCTTTCTTCATGAGCGCGGGGATATCGAGCTCCAGCAGCTTCATGGCCCCGCCGACGTGGACGATGCCGGCCGCCCGAAACAAATCGTCGTGCACGTGGGAGTTGGTCAGGCGCTCGTTGCCGCCGCCGCGATAGAGAAACGAACGCTGGCCGTCTCCGTCCACCAGAACAATGGCCACGGAAGTCGGCGCATCCGGATCGCGCCGCACGGCTTCGACATCGACACCGGCGGCCGCCAGATCGGCCAGGGCGGCGTCGCCCAGCGCGTCCCGCCCGATGACCGAGACGATCCGCGTCGGGACGCCGAGCTTGGCCAGGACCGCCGCCGTATTGGCCGCGCAGCCGCCCGAGAGAAGCTGGATGTCCTCGACCATCTCGGCCCGCCCGGCCTCGGGAAAGCATGTGACCGGCCGGACGACGACGTCGGCGACAAGCTGGCCGACGCAGAGAACCGGCAAAAAATCAAGGCAGTTCGAAGCGGATTCACTCATCGCTCAAAGGGCTCCGCCCCGCAGGGACACGTCATACATGGCCAGGATGTTTTCCGCCGGCGTATCCGCGCTGATGTCGTGGCTGGAGGCCAGGATGTAGCCGCCGCCCGAGCCCAGCGTGGCGACGCGGTCGATGACCGCCTCGCGCACTTCCTCCGGCGATCCGAACGGCAGGGTCCGCTGGGTGCAAACGCCGCCGTGGAAAGCCAGCTTGCCGCCGAAATCGCGCTTCAGCGGCCCGGGCTCCATGCCCGCCGCGGCCACTTGGATAGGATCCAGGATGTCGACGCCCATGGCGATCAATTCCGGGATGACCGGCCGAATGGCCCCGCAGCTGTGGGCCATGAACTTGAGCCCGCCGGCGTGGCAGACGTTGATCAGGCGCTTGAGGTAGGGCGTGATGAAGGTCCGGAACATGGGCACCGACATGAGCAGCGCCCGCTGCGTCCCGTAGTCGCTCCATTCGCAAAACATGTCGAAACCGCCCCGGGTCGCTTCCAGGGCCCTGGTGACGTCTTCACAATAGAATTCGGTGAACTTGTTGAAGATGTAGTGGGCCATCTCCGGCCGCTCGATCATGTCCACGAGAAGATTCTCGATGTTGCGCAGGATGCAGGGCCGGGTGAAGAGATCGGCGCCTTCGTACATCACGGCGTAGCCCTTGTAGCGCTCCATCTGATCGCGCATGACCGAATAGTCGAAGATGTCCGTCGTGGGCCAGGCATGCTTTTCCAGGTCTTCGATGCACTGGGCGTCCCAAACCGGCGTCCAGACGTGCATGTCGTTGCTGCCGTTGGCCGTCCGGGTCGGCTTGGTCCGGATGCCCCAGTAGTCCTCGTAGACTCCTTCTTCGATGACCTTGAAAGGCGGGCCGACGTATTTCGGATCGAGCCGCCGGACATCGATCTGGAGCTTCCTCAGGAGTTCCTCGTACGTCCCCGCCCCCAGCCGCTCCATCATCATGCGGTTGACGTCGGGCTCGGCTTTGTAATCGGCCGGGGTGCGGTCGGCCAGGCGCCGCCCGACGGCGGTCAGAACGCGTTCGCGCGAAGTCATCATCGAAGTGATCCTCAGGCGTCCGGCGAAATGTACCGGACGCCCAAATATTCGCAGAGCATCCGGGCCTCTTCGCGGACGTCGCCCATGGCCACGGCCAAGTGGTGCGGGAAGCCGCCTTCGAGGACCAGACGGTTAAGCTTCGCCGGGTCGGCGACGACGATGTCCGCGGCGCTGTAGATCATGCCTTTGGCGCTTTTCGGGCTGCTCACGCCGGTGAATACCAGCATCTTGAATTCGCCGTCAGGGTCGCGGGTCAGGCACAGCCCGGTCTTGGTTCCGAATTCGAACTGGCCGGCCAGGACCGGGCCCATGGTCTTGCCTTCCTGGCGGATGACCGGATGCACGACGATCGCGTCGCCGGGGCCGCCGCCGCAGTCGCCTTCAATCATCTGGCCGCAGATGCCCATGCCGCAGTGGCCGAGCTGGACGACCGTCGACCCGCCGGTNNTCGCCGTCGGCCAGGAGAACGCCCATGGCCAGGCAGGCGCTGACGCCGATATACGGCTCATTGTTCTCCGGCCAGCAGCGGAACGCGCCCGAGGTGTAGCCGTTGGCCCGGATGATGGCCCGGTAGGCGTGATAAAGACGGGCGCCGCGCTCCAGCATGGCCGCGTCCACTTCGACTTTCCGCCCGGAGGCGATGCGGGCCACCGTCACCCGGACGTCGTCGTCGGAAAAACCGCTTTCGCCCAGGTAGCCCTTGGTCCGGCCGGTCCGATAAGCGTCCATGACGGCCGTCAAATCGACGCTCTCGACGCGGGTTCCGAAGATCTTGGCGAAGGCCAATTGGTCGCCGGTCGCGGAGTGAAATCCGCTGGGCGCATCGCCGAAGCGGACCAGGAGGTCGCGGCGCAGGAACTTGATCGCGGCAACCGCCCGCAGAAGCCGTCCGAATTCGCGGTCAAATTCCGGGCCGGCAAACGGGCCGGGCAAAGTGACGATCGGCCGCCCGATCTGTTTGGCGACGTGGTTGTTCATGATGACGCCGCACCAGGCGTTGGTGGCCCATTCGGGTCCGGCCGGCTCGGGCTCGGCGATGACAGCCAGCGGCGTCTTGGCCAACTGCGGATGCGTGGCCAGAGTCAGATAGACCTGCCCGTTGGGGAAGGCCACATTGGCGATGACGACGAGATCGACGCGGGCTTCGGCCAGTCGGTCGGCCGCGGCCAGCGCTTCATGAGGTCCGAAGAGGCGGTCGGTCACGATCGAGGCCGGGTCGATCAAGCCTTTGGCCGCCAGGCGGGCGAAATAAGCCCGTGCGGCCATTTCGGAATCGTCCTTGGCCTGGGGATTGAAGGCCCCGATCGAATTGACGACGAGGCCGATCCTGGGCGACGGACGAAGAAAGGAAGTTGGGTTCATGATCGTGGACTCCGTCGTTCGATTCTGCCAAGCGGCCATTACACTGTCAAGCGCTATTAGGAAGATCCGGCCGCCGGGGACCGTTGCGCTTGACACCCCCGGAGGGGTCTAGAATAATGGCCTTCGGCCCATGACCACGATAAATTCCCGCCGCCGCCGCCGTTTCCGGATGCGCGAGCTGACCATCCTGGCCTCGGTCATTCTGGCCATCGCCGTTTTCGGTTCCCTCAACCCGCGTTTCCTGGGTCTGGAATCGGCCATGGCCATCCTGGAAGGCGCCTCCAGCGACGGACTGATGGTCATCGGCATGACCATCGTCATCATCTGCGGGGCCTTCGACATGTCCGTCGGTTCGGCGATGGCTTTCTGCGGGTTGGTCGCGGCCATGGTCATGAAGGCGGGGCTGCCCATCGGCCCGGCGGTCCTCGCCGCGCTTCTCGCCGGCACTTTTATCGGCTGGATCAACGGCACGATCGTCACCCGCCTGAAGATCAACCCCTTCATCACGACGCTGGGCATGATGAGCATCCTGCGCGGCCTCGTCCAGGTCATCACCCGGACCGCCCCGCCGACCGGCTTTCCCGAGAGTTTCCTCAAGATCGCCTGGGGCCGGATCTTCACCCTGAAACTCCCCTGGGGCCCGGCCATCGACGTCCGCTTCCCCGTGCTCCTGCTCATCGCGGCGATGATTGCGGGCGATTTCCTGTTGCGGCGGCTGACCTATCTGCGGCAGGTCTATTTTGTCGGCAGCAACGAGGAAGCGGCCCGCCTGACCGGCATCGCCACGGCCCGGGTCAAAACGTTCGCCTTCATGCTGACCGGCTTCCTGGCCGGCGTCACCGGCGTCATCGTCACCAGCCGGGCCAACGCCATCGACGCCAATGCCGGGATGGGCGCGGAGCTGCGCGTCATCGCCGCCGTCATCGTCGGCGGGGCCAGCCTGTCGGGCGGCCGAGGCACCATCCTGGGCTCCTTCTTGGGCCTTCTGCTGATGCAGATCATCACCACGGGCCTCGTCTTCATCGACGTGGCCGCCGAGGCCCAGCAGATCGCCGTCGGACTGGTCCTCATCCTGGCCGCGGTCATCGCCCTGACCGGCTCGTCCTTCGGGGCCCGGCTCAAGTCCCTCCTGTTCACGACAAGGAACAAGACCATGGAACGGATCATCATCGTCGTCCTGGTTATCGCGCTCGTCATCGTCGGTATCGTCAAATTCGGCGGGCCTGCGCCGGTCGTCGTCGGCAACGCCGCCGAAGCCGCGGCCCAGGCCGCCTCGAACCAGCGCTACGTCATGATCTCGGCCGTGACCGGAGGGCCCTACTGGATCGATTCCAAGGCCGGGCTTTACGACAAAGCCAAGGAGCTGGGCGTCAAGGCCGTCTTCACCGGGCCGCCGACCGTGGACGTCAACCAGCAGATCGACGCCGTCGAGCGGGCCATCGCCCAACACGTGGACGGCATCATTATGGTCGCCGTGGCCGACGCCGTGACTCCGGCCATCGACAAGGCCATCGAGGCCGGCATCCCGGTCGTCTGCGCCGACGCGGATGCGCCCTCCTCCAAGCGCTATTCGTTCATCGGCACGGGAAACTACAACGCCGGCTTTCGAGGCGGTGAGAC
>PMCY01000288.1 GCA_003154255.1 Candidatus Aminicenantota bacterium
TAAGGACCGTTGTAAGTGGTCAGGCTGTCGATGGGCACGGCGGCCGGCGAGCCTGGGATCCAGGTCTTGACGATCGGATATTTCTTGACCACCTCCTGTCCCAGGAAGCGCACGGCGTTGACGTCCTGGACCGGTTTGTTGGCGATCCAGCCGGGTTGGAACCCGTCGTTGGTAAACTTGAATACGATCAGGCCGTCATCATCCACCGGGACCGGGCGGAAGAATCCCGTCTCGCAGTTACTAAGGACATCCATGGCTTTTTTCTTGAAGTCGTAACGATAGATGTTGGAGACGCCCGTATAGTAGGAGGAGCCGAAGAGGGTTTTGCCGTCGGCGGAAAAACGGAAGTCGGCGGGCGAATCCGTGCCGAATTCATAGAGCGTTTCCAGGGCCAGGGTGTTCTTGAAGAGGTCGGCCGTCTTCATGCGGACAAGCCGTTGGGCGCCGGAAACATCGGCCACCGCCGCCGCCAGCCAGGCCCCGTCCGGAGAAATGTCCATGTCGTAGATGTCCGTGAAATAATCGAAGCCGTAGATGGCCGTCCAGTCGGTGTAGGGCGGCTCGAAGCGGACGATCGTGGACAGCCCGTTGTTGTGGCGGATGCCCCAGATCGACTTGTCCGTCGGATTGAAGGCCAAATCGCCGACGCGGCAGTCCTCGGCCAGGATCTTCACCCCGCCGGTCAGCAGGTCAACCACGGCGAGGTCGCGGTAGGCGCTGTTGTCCGTGGTGAAGAAGATGCGTCCGCCTTCCCGGTCGTAAGCCAGCGAGGCGACCGAGTACAGCATGGCCCCTTTGATGTCGCAGATGCGCTCCAAGAGGCCGGTTTTGACGTCCAGGGCGGCGATGTGGGCCACCTGCCCGGGATAGTTGATCCCGGCATAAACTTTTCCCCGGGCCGGATCATAGAAGGCCCGGGACACCGACCCTAATTGCTCCCGGGTCAGGGACCGGAAAGGCGAGACCGGGTTTTTGCGGATGAGCGCCAGATTTCCGGCCTGCCAATCCCGCTCCGCCCGGAGCCAGTCCGTCCATTCGTCCGCCAGGGGCCGGCCGAAGGTCCTCTTGAATTCGCTGGCGAAGTAGCTCTTGCTGTCCTTGGAGGCGACCGTCCAGTCGACCACCTTCTGGGGGCCGTACTGCAGGGCCAGGTGGGTAAAAAAGCGCGTGCCGTAGAGATAGGAGATGGCCCCGATCTGGAAATCCACGGCCGTGCCCTCGCTCTCCAGGCCGATGGCGTCATAGAGAGGGCTGTTCTCCAGGACCTTGGTCCGGAAGAGCATCTCATCATAGGAGCCCAATGCCCGTCCCAGGCCGCCGTCCATCCAGGTCTCCATAAAGACGGCGATGCCTTCGATGTACCAGCGCGGCGCATAGGTCCGCGGGCTGGTCAGGTAGGCGTAGACGGCGGACATCGGGTTTTCCCGGTCCGGCATGACCTTGCCGAAGAAGAGTCCGCGGAAAAAGGGCGCCGACCCGACGGGCTTGTCCATGGTCACGACATGGGCCAGCTCGTGGTTCATGATCAGGCTCATGCGTTCATAGCCCGGCATCATGTCGTAGGCGTGCTGGAAGGGGGATAATTCCAGGAAGACCAGGTTGCGGGGCACGGCCGTCGCCCCGCCGTTTCCCCAGTCGCTGAAGTCCTGGAGAAAAAGCGACGTCCCTTCGGTCGAGCGGTAGTCGAAAAACTTCTGGTAGAAGCCCATCGTGTTCTCATAGCAGCGGGCCAGGTGCGAAACGATGAACGAGTGGGCCTGGCTGTAATAGACGAGGTTGAGCCCGGGCGCTTTGAAGCTGAACAGCGATTGGGCCGGGAGGGAAGGGGCCGCGGCAGCCGCGAGGGCCAGGGCGGAGAGAGCGACGGTCGCGCGGAACTTCATGGGATGCTCCTGCTTTTCAGGGGGATGACTCTAGGAATATCCGAGAAAGGACTTTTTGGCAAGACCCGGGCGCATCGAAAAAAAACCCTCATCCTCTTTTCAGAGGATGAGGGTGGCGTTTCATCGACGCGGAAAATTACTTGGACTGGGCGTTCGCTTCCCGCATCAGGGCGGCGAAGTTCGCGCCTTGCAGCAGGGCGGCGAAATCGGCCTCCTTCATCAAGGCGGCGAAGTTNNGCGAAATTCGCGTTGGACAGCAAGGCGGCGAAGTTGGCGTCGGCCAGCAGTCCGGCGAACGAGGCGCTCTTCATCAAGGCGGCGAAATTCGGGTCGGCCAACATTCCGGCGAAATTGGCGTTCGACAGCAGTCCGGCGAAGGAGGCGTTCTTCATCAGGGCGGCGAAGTTGGCGTCGGCCAGAAGGGCGGCGAAGTTGGCACTGGAGAGCAGGGCGGCGAAATCGGTGTTCTTCATGGCCGCGGCGAAATTGGCGCTTTTCATCAGGCCGGCGAAGCTGGCGCTCTTGATCAGGGCGGCATAATCGGGATTCTGCTGCAGGGCGGCGAAATTGCCGTTCTGGATGGCCTGGGCAAACTGGGGGTTGGACAGCAACTGGGCGAAGGCGGCGCTTTTGATCAGGGCGGCGAAATCGGCGTCCTTCATCAGGGCCGCAAACTGGGCGCTTTTCATCACGGCGGCGAACTGGGCGTTGGCCAGGAGCGGCGCGAAATCGGCGCCCTTGAGAAGGCCGGCGAAGCCCGCGTCGGCCAGAAGCCCGGAGAACGCCGCGCTTTTCATCATGGCGGCGAAGTCGGCGTTGGCTAGGAGGTCGACGAAGGCGGCCCGCCGGACGATCCAGAGATTGGCGAAGCTTCCGTCTTTTAAGAGCCCGGCGAATTGGGCACTCTTCATCAGGGCGGCGAAATCGGCATTCGCCAACAGGGCTGCATATTCGGGATTCTGCTGCAGGGCGACGAAATTCCCGCTGCGGATCGCGTTGGCGAAGCCGGCGTTGGCCATGGCCGCGGCGAACTGCGCGCTCTTCATCACCGCCGCGAAGTTCGGATCCCGGGCCAGCTGGACGAAATTGGCGTTGGCCAGCAGGTTGGCGAAATTGGCGTCCTGGGCCAGAGCGGCGAACTGGGCATTATGCAGGAGCCCGGCGAACTGGGCGTTCTGCAGGAGCCCCGCAAAATGGGCATTGGCCATCGCCGCCGCAAAATTGGCGTTGGCCATGGCCGCCGCAAAATTGGCGTTCTGCAGGAGCCCGGCAAAATGGGCGCTCCGCAGGAGGCCGGCGAAGTTG
>PMCY01000190.1 GCA_003154255.1 Candidatus Aminicenantota bacterium
TGATGCGCTTGACCGCGTCCGGCTCGCCGCCGATGTCAAAGCCTCCGACGCGCCCCGTTCCCGATGTCGGCCGGAGAATGCCGCAGAGCATGCGGATGGTCGTCGATTTGCCCGCCCCATTGGGGCCGAGGAAGCCGAAAATCTCGCCTTTGGCCACGTCGAAAGAGATATGGTCGACGGCCGTGAAGGCGCCGAACGTCTTGGTCAGCTCCCGGACCTCGATCGCCGCGGGGGTCATGTCCGCCACGACTCCCGTTTCTCCGATAGGGCCAGGAAAGCGTCCTCGAAGGAAGGAGCGATCTGCTTCAAACCGTGGACCGGGACGCCCCGCTCGGCCAGGCATCGTCCGAGCCGCTCCAGGCCGCCCGCTCCCTCGAGCACGACGTGGACGGTGTCGCCGAAAGGATGGGCGCTCTTGACGCCCGGGCAGTCCCGCAGGGCCTTGAGAGCGGGCGCGATCGGGGCGGCCAGCTCGGCGATCTCCCCGTGCAAGCCGGCGATCACAGCGGACGGCGTGTCGTAGGCCAGGATGCGGCCTTCGAACATGAGGCCGACCTTGCGGCAGCGGGCGGCTTCATCCATGTACGGCGTCGTCATGAGGATGGTCACGCCCTCGCTGTTGATCTGCCCCAGAAGCTCCCAGAGCTCGCGCCGCGAGACCGGGTCCACGCCCGTGGTCGGCTCGTCCAGGAAAAGGATCTTTGGGGTATGGAACAGATTGCAGGCCAGGGCCAGCTTTTTCTGCATGCCGCCCGAAAGCTGGCGGGCCAGGCGGTTTTCAAAAGGCCCCAGCGCGCTGAAATGAAGGAGCTCTCCCCGGCGGCGGGTAAAGGCGGCCTTGCCGACTCCGTAGAGGTCGGCGAAAAATTTCAGGTTTTCGGCTACCGTCAGGTCGCCATACAAGCTGAAGTGCTGGGGCATGTAGCCGATGAAGTCCTTGATCTTTTCGCCGTGAGAGGCGACGTCGAGCCCGGCGATCATAACCGATCCGCGGGTGGGCTGAAGAAGGCCGATGAATAGACGGAGCAGGGTCGATTTGCCCGCGCCGTCCGGCCCGATCAGGCCGACGATCGTTCCTTCCTCGACTTCCAGGTCCAGGCCGTTTACAGCGGCCGTGGAGCCGAACGATTTGGCCAAATCGCGGGCCTGGAGAATGATCATCGGCCGGTTTCGCGGGCCGGGTTCAGCGCCCTGCCGTCGCCAGGGCGATGGTCACGTCCACGGGCAGTCCGGGCTTGAGCTCGCCGGCTGCGTTGTCCAGGTATGATTTGACCATATAGACGAGTTTCAGGCGCTCCTCCTTGGTCTGGATGTTCTTGGGGGCGAACTCGGCTTCCTGGGAGACGAAATCGACCTTGCCTTTGAAAGTCTTGCCCGGCAGGGCGTCGCAAACGACGCCGACCGCCCCGCCTATCTGAACCCGCCCCAGATAGCGTTCGGGCACATAGGCTTTGACGTAGGTGCGGCTGAAGTCGATAAGGCTGAAGAGGATGGCCCCGGGAAGGGCCAGCTCGCCTTTCTCAACCTGGCGCGTTTGGATTAACGCATCGATGGGGGAGCGAACCTCGGTATCCCGAAGGGCCCGGAGGAGAAAGTCCTGTTGGGCCTCCAGATTCCGGATCTCGGCCCGGACCATGTCGATTTCCTCTTTTTCCCGGCCCCGGACCGCCATGTCGTAGTTCTCCCGGGCGCTCTTACTCTGCTCCTGGGCGGCTTTGAGGGCCAGGTCGGCTTTTTCCTTCTGGCTTTCAGATACACCGCCCTCGGACAGGAGGCGGGCCAGGCGCCCCTGGTCCTTGGCCGCGATCTCCAATTGCTTGGCGGCGATCTCGACCTGGGTTTTGGCCATGGCAATCATTTCCTTCTTGCTGCCCATCCTGGCCAGATCGAGTTTTGATTGGGCTCCGGCCAGACCGGCCTTGACCTGGTCGAGCTGGATGCGGATCCGTTCGTCGTCCAGGCGGCAGAGGAGATCGCCCTTCCGCACAGGTTGGCCTTCCTGAACCAGAACCTCTTTGACTTCGCCCTGGACCTGGGCTCGGAGGTCGGTCTGAACGGCCTCGATGAGGCCGGTCACGGAGAGTGAGTTGGGATCGGTTTCTGCCTTGCGGCAATTGGATAAAAGAATGACTGTCAAAGCCAGGGGCAGGGCCGCATATCTCAAGGCTGGGATTCGGCGCATAGGTTTGTTCCTCCGCGTGATTCCATTATATCCAAAATGTCCCTCGTGGGAGGCAACCTTTTTGCCTTTTCCCGCATCTTGGAAGATGAAGAGAGAAAACCAAAGTGTCGTCCCCGGAGCTGATCTTGGAAATGGGCCGCCAAATGGTGGATAATCAACCCATGGCCCCGGCCTCCGATGCTTCCTCTCCCGGCCTTGCCGTCCCGGACACCGCGCTCGCCCTTCTCCTTAAGCGCAGCCAGGACGGCGATACGACGGCCATGGAAACCATCTACCTGAAATTCAAGGGCGCTTTCTTCAATCTGGCTTATCGCTATGGCGGGGACCGGGCCACCGCCGAGGATTTGCTCCAGGACATTTTTATCAAGATCTTTACCCATATCCAGGACGTCCGGAGTCCGGAGATGTTTCCCGGCTGGGCCTTCCGGATCGCCCTCAATTCCTGCTACAGTCATCTGCGCGAAAAAAAGTCCAAGAGCGGCCGGACGGTTTCCCTGACCGATATGGGGGAGATGATCGGCTTCGTGGATCCGGAACGGACCGGATCCGATCTGCGCAAGCCCTTGCAGGATGCCATCGCCGGGCTTTCGCGCCGGTTGAAGGAAATATTCCTTCTCCACGATGTGCAGGGCTTCAAGCACGAGGAGATCGCCTCGATGCTGCGGCTTTCCGTGGGAACGTCCAAGTCCCAACTCTTCAAGGCCCGGCTCAAGGTCCGGGAATACCTCAAGGCCCGCCGCATCGGGCCGGGAGAATGACCATGAAATGCGTGAAATTCCATAGGATGATCGGCGATAGGCTGGAAGGCTCGATCCGGCCCCAGGACCGGGCCCGGCTGGAGGACCATCTTAAGTCCTGCTCCGAGTGCCGCGAACTGGCCGGCGATTTCCAGAAGATCGCGGCCGAAGCCAAAGCCCTTCCGCAGGAGGATCCGGCCGATGACCTCTGGCCGGCCATCCGGGCCGGAATCGCCGCCGCCCGGCGGGCGCGGACGGCTCCGGCGTATGCCCACTCCCGGTTCAAATGGGCCTGGGCGGCCGGCTTCGTATTGATCGGCGTCGGTCTCGGCCTCGTCGTCGGGCTCCGCCCCTGGAAGGCTGAACTTCCGACGGCCTTCGCCGCCGACCAGGACCGGACCGTGGCCAAGCTGCAGGAAGCCGAGAATCACTACCGGCTCGCCATCCAGGCCATGACCGAGGCCCTGGTCCCCGGCCGCGGCAGTCTCGACGTCCGGACGGCGGCCCTCTTCAGGCGGGATCTTCAGGCTGTCGACACGGCCATCGATTCCTGCCGCAACGCCTTGCGCCGGGACCCCAAAAACCTCGACGCCCGGGTTTTTCTTTTGGGCGCATACCAGAAAAAAGTCGAAGTCCTGAACGGTTTCCTCGAGATGGGAAAGAATGGCCAGACCGGCTCACCGGTCGGGCCGGGATTATAAACGAGAGCACTGAAGGAGGAATTCCATGAACAAAGCGAAAAACATCCGCCGGGCCGTCGTCATCGGCGTGCTGCTGGCCGTGGCCGTGTATCCGCTGGGATTGTCGGCCAAGGAGAAATTCGAGCAGAAATTCGAGAAGATCGAGGACCTGGCCAGAGACGGCAAGGTCGTCATCAGCAACCTTTCGGGTTCCATCGAAATCCGCAGTTGGGCCGAAGCCAGGGTCAAGATCGAGGCCAACAAGGTCTCCGAGGCCAAGACCCTGGACAAGGCCAAAGAGAACGCCGACAAGGTCGAAATCGTCGTGGAGAAGACGGGCGGCATCCTGCGCATCGAGACCAAATATCCCGATCAACGGGGCCAAGGCGAATCGCTGAGCGTGTCCGTCTACTACAAGATCTGGGTCCCCGAGAAGGCCTCCATCAAGGCCAAGTCGGTGAGCGGCGGCCTGTCGGTCGAAGGCCTGGGCGGGGCCCTGGAATCCAACGTCGTCAGCGGCAATGTCACACTGTCCAAGATCACGGGCGACGTGGATTCGACCGTGACCAGCGGCACGGTGATCGTTTCCGATATCACGGGCGCGGTCAACCTGCGGACCATCTCGGGCGGCATCACGGCCGAGCGGATCAAGGGTTCGGTCGAGGCCGAGACCACGAGCGGCGCCATCCGCATGCGCGAAATCGTCGGGGCCAGGAGCATCCGGGCCAAGGTCCTCAGCGGCAACATCACTTACGAAGGCGACCTGGCCAGGGATGGGAAATACACGCTGGAAGCGTTGAGCGGCCGGCTGGAAATGATCATCCCCGCCAATTCGGGCTTCGAGCTGGAGGCGGAGACGTTCAGCGGCGGCATCCAGTCCGATTTCGACGTGACCGTATCGGGCCGCCTCTCGGCCAAGGAGCTGCGGGGCGTCGTCAATAACGGCGGGGCCTCGGTCCGGCTGAAAAGCTTCAGCGGCTCCATCTCCCTGAAGAAAAAGTAACGATCTCCTGGGGTCGCAGGGGAGCACTTTCCACTTTTCATCGATCTCTCCGGCGTTTTTGAAATCTCGCGCGAAACATGGAAAGTGCTCCCCCGCGGCCTTTTATTTTTCCTTCTCCACGGAAGAGAACCAAACGGGGCATAGCGATGAAAAGAAATTCTCTTTTGATTCGCCCTCTGTTGCTTTTTTTCGTTGGGATTGCTTTGACCGCAGCATCTTCTTTTAAAAAAGAAGAGATCATCAATATTAAAACCTTAAACGGTAATGAGATCACTCCGGCAGAAATGGATGAGTATTTAAAGAATCAAATGGATTCAATAGGGCTGCCTGGATTGTCTATCGCCATAATCAATGAAGCCAAAATAATCTACCATCGAACATTGGGTGTCACTAATGTGGATACAAAGGAAAAAGTGTCTCAAGAAACGCTCTTTGATGCCGGTTCCATGTCTAAAACGCCATTTGCCTATCTGGTCATGAAAATGGTGGAGCGGGGAATATTGAATTTGGATCGGCCTCTTTATACTTATTTGCCATATCCCGATATCGCCTATGACGATCGCTATAAATTAATAACGGCCCGGATGGTTCTCAGTCACACATCGGGCTTTCCTAACTGGAGGATTTTGAATGAGGATAAAAAATTGGATATTAAATTCACTCCTGGAACTCAATATCTTTATTCCGGAGAGGGTTTTGAATATTTGGCCAATGTTGTGGCTCATCTGAAGAATATTCAAAAAAATGACCTTCAGGATCTATTTAAGGACGAAGTTTCTACTCCTTTGGGGATGTCCTACGCTTTTTATATATGGAATGATTATGTGGCAAAACATCAGGCAACAGGACATGTGGATGGTAAAGTTTCTGAAGGATGGGGCATGAATGCAAACAAACCCGATTTTGGCGCCGCCTATAGCCTCCAGACCGAAGCAATCAGTTACGCCAAATTCATTGTGGCGATGATCCAGGAAAAAGGATTGAAGAAAACGACTTATGATGAAATGTTGAAAGCCCAGGTCCGGATTTCTCCCGAGACCGATGGCCGCTCATACGGACTTGGCATAGAAATGAAACCCACGAGGTTTGGAAATGAATATATGCATGATGGCTACAACTTAAATTATTATTCCGCTTTCATGTTCAATAAAGAACAAAAATTCGGATATGTGTTTTTCACCAACTGCAATAAAGGTTCTGATTTTAATAAAAAATTGGAGTCTTTTTTGACGGATCGCACTGAACGTTTGACCGGCATGCCTATTTGAGGTCGGCGGGTTGATCTTTTTTGTTTTCCGAACGATTGCGACCACTCGAAGCATCACCTGAAAAATTAGCATTTTGGTGACGCGGCCCTTTATAATCCCCGCATGACCCTGCTCCGCCGCGTCCACGTCCTCAACTTCGTCCGTAATTTCACCGTCACCTCCATCCTTTTCCTTCTGCCCATGCATTTCGTCAAGGCCGGATACGGCGGGGTCCGGATCGGGGCCATCATCGCGGCCCTTTCAGTGGCGCCGCTCCTGGCTGCTTTTCCCACCGGCTGGATCAACGACCGGTTCTCCATGGCCGGCATCGTCCGGGCCGCCCTCCTCGCGGTCGGCCTGATCTTCGTCGTCCTGGCCTGGACGACGAATTTTCCCGTCGTCCTGGCCGCCTTCTTCCTCCTCGGCACGGCCAACAACGCTCTGGACGTTTCCCTCCAAAGCCTCTATTACAAGGACGAGACGGATATCGATCAGAACCGCAAATACGGATCCTACGTCTTCTGGATGGGATTCGGCCCCGTGCTGGGCATCGCCGCCGGCGGCCTCCTGACCCAGGTCGCCGATTTCCGGACGCTTTTCCTGGCCTTCGCCGCGATCATGCTGGCGATCATCGGCGTCGTCCGCCGTTTCGACGGACAGCGCTTCCATCTGGTCGGTTTCCGCGATTACGGCCGGGACTTCTTCCGCCCCAAGACGCTGTTCTTCGTTCTCTTCCTCTTTTTCCTCGGCCTGCACTGGGCCGTGGAGGGGACGGTTTACGCCCCCTTTCTGCAGACCCGCTTCGGGCTGAACAATCTCCAGGCCTCGCTGTTCATGTCGGCCGAGCTGTTTTTCCTTCCGGTTTCGGCCCTGCTCATCGGGCGGCGGAAGTTCGATGCGCGGGCCAACAAGCGCCTCGTCCTGGCGGCCATGGCCCTGTCCGGCGCGGGCATGATCCTGACCGTGACCGGAAACGTCTTCCTCTCGCTGGGGTTCCGGATTCTTCACGAGATCGGCGATGGTGCGGCCGGGGCCTTGATCGCCGTCTATATCTCTCGGCTGTTCGAGAGGCGCAGCATCGGCGGCGGCGCCGCGCTCCTGCTGGCCGTCGAGATCCTGGCCAAGATGCTGGGGGCGATGACCCTGGCCCCGCTGGGCTTCCGCTTCGGATTGCAGATTCCCTTCTATATCGCCGGCGGCCTCCTGGTGGCCGATTCGATCTATGGTGCTTTTCTTTTCAGGCGGCTGGAATATTGAGAGCGGACTCATGATCGCGCGCGAAGGAACGGGGTTCGACGTCGTTCTGGTCAGCGGAGAACCCTATGTCGATCACCCCTTGTCCGCCGCGGGTGTCATCGCCCGCGTTCTCCAGGCCGCCGGATGTTCGGTCGGCATCATCGAACGCCCCGGCTGGGGGGACGAAACGGATTTCCGTCGGCTGGGCCGCCCCCGCCTTTTCTTCGGCGTCACGTCCGGTTCGATCGACAGCATGCTCGTCAATTACACGCCGCTCAAGCGGCGGCGGGAGAAGGACGAACATGCGCCCTACGCCTCCGGCATGCCCGACCGGGCCGTCCTCGTTTACTCCAACCGGATTCGGGCGGCCTTTCCCGGCGTCCCCCTTGTGATCGGCGGGATCGAAGCCTCGCTCCGGCGTTTCGCCCATTACGACTACTGGGACGACGAGGTCCGCCGCTCCCTGCTCCTCGATACGCGGGCCGACATCCTGGTTTACGGTCCGGGGGAAATCCAGGTCGTCGAGATCGCCCGTCGAATGGAGAAGAATACCGACCTGTCCGGAATCCCCGGCACATGCATCGTGCGCAAGGAGCAACCGGCGGGATTTGAGGAGATCCCTGCGTTCGAAGCCGTGAAGTCCGACCCGGGCGCCTTCGGCCGGGCCCAGGCTGTTTTCTCCAACCGGGCGTCGTTGGCCCAGGCCCACGCCGGCCGGTTCGTCCTGCAGTTTCCCATGCCGGAGTACACGCCCGCCGACTTGGGCCGGATCTACGGCCTGCCCTTCAGCCGCGTCATCCCGCCGCACTTTCCGGAATTCCGCATGGCCCAATTCTCCGTCGTCACCCATCGCGGATGCTTCGGGGCCTGTTCCTTTTGCGCCCTGTCCCTTCATCAGGGAGACCGCGTTGTCTCGCGCAGCGAGGCCTCGATCCTGGCCGAGATCGAGCGGCTGACCCGTCACCCCGATTTCAAGGGCTATATCGATGATCTGGGCGGGCCGACGGCCAACATGTACGGCATGGACTGCCCGGCCCCCTGCGGCGCGGGCAATTGCCTCGCGTGCGCCTCGATCGACCGCTCTCACCGCCGGCTCATCGACTTGATGCGCCGGGCTCGGGCGGTGCCCGGCGTCAAGAAGGTTTTCGTCCGCAGCGGCGTCCGTTACGACCTGGCCCTGGAAAGCGAAGACTATATCCGCGAATTGAGCGAGCATCACCTCTCGGGCCTGCTCAAGATCGCGCCGGAACACGCTTCGCCCAAGGTCCTACGGCTCATGAACAAGGATGGGGCGAAGATTGACGAATTCCGCCGCATTTTCCACGCCGCCAACCGCGGCCGCCGCCAGCATCTGAAATACTATTATATGGTCGCCCATCCCGGCTGCGGGGACGATGAAGCCCGTGCGTTGGCCCGCGAAGTGAAACGGCTGGAGCGGGGTGGTGAGAAGCCGGTCGAGGGCGTGCAGATCTTCACCCCCACTCCGATGACCCGTTCGACCTGCATGTACCACACCGGCGTCGATCCCATCACCGGAGAGGCGGTTTTCGTCCCGCGCACCTTTGCTGAAAAGAAAGCCCAGAAGAGAATTCTTCTATCCTAGCACATAGTGACGATCCCGCAGGGTTATCGCTTTCGTGAAATCCCGAGGACTCAATGACAAGGGCGGATTTATCCCCCGCGGCGGCTTCGTTGCGGCTTTCAGGCCGAGCGGAGGTTCTCCAGCTACGTCGTCAGCATCTTCGTGTAGGTGGCGTTCTGGCGGATCTGGTCGATGGCATTTTGGGCGAAAATGCCGACGCAGACGCCGTCCTTCCTCTGGATGTGGTTGAAGGCGGCCTCGAAACCTTCGGAAGCCGGGAGCCGTCCCGCGCCCAGGATTTTATAGGCGATGACCGGTTTCTTGAGCAGAGCGACGGTCGCCTCGGCCAGCTTCCGTTCGACGGCGCTGTAGTCGCTGGTCTTGGAAGCGTTGTACATGCACTGGAAATAGAAATCCACCGGAAAGCCGCGCCGCTGAAGCTCGGGATGGACCTCGGGCCAGTGGGCCGCGACTCCCGCCGGAAGTCCGGCTGCCTTGATGTGGTCAACCCAAGCCCGCAGGATGTCGAAATTCCCGGGCCCGAACTGGTCCTCGACCCTGGCGCCCTGGATGAAGATCGCCTTGGCCCCGGCCTGGACGGAGCGATCGATCTCGGACAGCATCTGGTCAGGGTTCCCATGGCACTGGGAGATCCAGATCTTGAGCCGGCCGCCGTTCCCGGAGTAGCGGATCCAGAGCTTGCGCCAGCGCTCATCGGGCGGGCTGGCCACGGCCGTGACGCCGCATACGAACGCTTCATCCAGGATCCGGACGATGCGTTCGTCGGTGTGGAAGGTCCGCATCTCCTGGTCGAGCTGGGCGGATTTATGGGAATATCCCCAGAACGGGTTGGAACCCAGGATCAGGCGCGAAACATCGAGGGTCCCGAGGCGCACGGAGGGGAGGATATCTGGAGTCGTCTGCCGTCCGGATACCGGCAGGGCATTGGCCGCAAACGACCCTGCGGTTGCGCTCCCCATGGCCGCCGCCGCGCCGGTCTTGAGAAACTCGCGTCGTTTCATGATCAGCCTCCTTTCAATCCACCACGACGATCTCGTGGATCTCGACACGGGGGACCGTTGCCCTTAACAGGCCGTCCTTCCAGTCCCACTTCAATGGTGTATTCGCGGGAGCGAGAACGACCCGGCCGGGCCGCCGGGCCGCCTTCAGTTCGACCATGATCGGGCCGACCGGCGAAATATAATCGGTGAAATTGTAGCGGTCGGAAAGAGGCAGATTGGAGCGATTGAGCAGGTGGACGCTTATTTGTCCCTGGGCGGTTGTGCGGAGCGAAACGTCCAGCATGGGAGGACCTTGGGTCCGCACGGCCGGAGAGGGGAACAATTCGTGGACGAGGCCGCCGAGGAATACGCGGACCGCCGGATGATGGCTGTGGAAGTAGATGTCGGCCAGCGGGCCGTAGATAGCGGCGATCCGGCCCTTGCCATAGGGGGCCAGCGACGCCGCGGGCACTCCGTCTTTGCGTGCATCGCGCGTCGGGTGGCGCAAACCGGCGGCCCGAGCGTTTGTCATCCCGACGTCCTGCCAGCGGCCGTCGACGCAGACCGGGCCGGACGGCGTCATCAGCTCGGCGGCGACCGTTTTCGGCCGGCCCTCGAAAGTCGCACCCAAAGCGGGGGCGAAGAGTCGGGCGCACTTCTCGCCTAGAAGAAGAAGGCTTCCGCCGCCCTCGGCGTAGCGCAGAAGCGCATCTCTGAACTCCGTAGTCAGCTTGGGCGAGTCGGGGACGACGACCAGCGGAAATTCGGCCAGCCGGGGCTGGAGCTGGTGTTCGGCCAGAATGTCGACCGAATAGCCCAGCTCGAGCAGGGCGTGGAGCGCGCCTTCCAAGGGATCGAATTCGCCGCCCGACGGGGCGAAGATGTTGTCCGAGATGTCCCAGTGCGATTCGGACGAAAGAAGCAGGGCGACCTGGGGAATGGTCTTGCTTTTGAAGCTGGCCGCCTGGCGGGCGCGGCAGAAGCCGGCGACTTTTTCCAGCTGGTCGACGATGGCCGGGGCAATATAACCCGTCCGGGTCGGCGTGTGATAGACCTGGAACCCGCCCCCCTGCATGAGAACGACGGCGGCTTCCTGCATCAGCTGTACGGCCGGCTTGATCGACCAGCCCAGGTCGCGGTTCTTGTCGAAACCCCAAGCCATCAGGTCCCAGGGCATACCGGTCGAGGCCAGATAGCGGGCCTCGACGCGCGCGCGATCGACGGACAACGACGGGGAATAGTCGCCCGAAAGATAATCGAGCTTGGCCTCGATCGGCTTGGGAGCAAAGGACGAATACATCCAGTTGCTGGTGATCTGCAGGCCGGGCTTGAAGGCGTGCAGGGCGTCCACCCAGGACGACAGATATTTTTCGAAGCCGCGGCGGTTGAAGGCTTTCCATTCCAGCCAATTCGGATCGCCGCGGCTTTCAGGAGCGTCGGCGTAGCCAGTTTCCCTGGTCCAAGCGGCCAGCGCGGCCGGCGAATAATCGAGCCGGACGCCCCAGCACTCGCCGTCCACCCAGAAACCGTCCAGATCATAGGCGGCCGCGGCTTCCTTGAGCTGGGGAATGAGCAGGCCGTCCTTGTAGCCGCCGAAAACGCTGGTGGCCTGGGCGTCGATCTTGCCTTGGGCGTCTATACGGGCCCACTCGGGATGATGGCTGATGGCCAACGCATCCCAGACGCCCGAGTAATGGATAAAGAGCCCGACGCCCCGGGCCCGGGTGGCTTTGCGCCAGACGGCCAGGCTGTCGTTTTTAATTCCCGGCGCGGCCCAGCCGACCTTGGTCGGATACCCGGCCCAGCCGACGTGGCCCTTGCAGTCGTATTGGACGTAATCGGGCTTGATCTGATCGAGCAGTCCGCCGACCATGGTTTCGGTTACGTCAGCGCCGAGGGCCGGATCGGCATCACTCGGGTGGAGGTCGAAGTGAAGGCCGAAGAAGGCGTCGCGGCGGAGAAACGGCTTTTTCGCCGCGCCTGCGGATGGGGTCTGCCCGCCGGCAAGGGCGAACAAGGCGGGAATGGAGGCAGCCGCCAAAATGATGAAGATCGAACGGTATCGGAATCGCATCGGGAGACTCTCCTTGATGTCGCTGACGGGCAAACCATAAACCGGGTCTTGGGGAAAAAGCAAGCCCGGAGGAGGCGGTTGACGGGTCCCGGCGATGGTGTTAACTTTCCGTCCATGAAAGCCAAACGCGCGGGCGGCTGGATACTGTTCGCCGGGTTGGTGCTGTGCGGTCTTCCGGCCCGGGCCAATCTGCGGGCCCCGCGCCGGGCCGACGGCTATCTGAGCGGCGGCCTGCGCATCATTCTTCCCGCGGGCGCGATCAGCCTGGTGCGGGAGGACATGCGCATCGTCTTCCCGGCCTTCGATTCCGGGACGCCCTACCGCGACCCCGGCGTTTCGATAGAGCTTGTCTATGTGTTCGCGAATGGAAGCGACCGGGACGTCGCCTTGTCCGCGCAGTTCATCGCCGTCGATGTCCGCAACCTCGAAGCGCGCCTGAACGATGCGGCCGTCCCTTCCGTCGCCGCCGCCAACGACGCGGAAGAGGCCGAGTGCCTGTCCCGGCTGGCCGACCACCGGAAAGCCTTCCTCGAACCCCTCTACCGGCCGTTTTTCCAGGCGCTTAAGCCCGAAACATCTCCCGCCGCGAGATTCTCGTCGATCTTCGGCCATACACCGCTGGGCGAGCCAACCCCGCTGGAATTCAAGACGGCCGTGCTGGATCTCAATTTCCGCCCCGGGCGGAATGCGCTGGCCATCCGCTATCGCCAGCGTCCCTTCGTGGCCGAATTCCGCTACGGCTACTTTGGGGCCTGGCCGGCCCGCGGTTTCACCGGCTTCGATTACCTTCTCTATCCGGCCGAATCATGGGCAGCGGCCGGAAATTTCCGCTTCACCGTCACCGTAGAAATCCCCTATTACCGGGGCAAGTTTCTTTTTTTTCCGCGCTGGGATGCGCCGCAGACGAAAAGCAATATCGAGCTGCGCCCGGTCCCATCGAAGCTTCCTCACCGGCGCATTTTAAGCGGCGAATTTGACCGCCTGCCGGCCGACATCCTGACCGTCCTGGTCTGGTTCGACTCCAAGGCGATGACCGGGCTGCCGAATTGAACCGATGAATTCGAACGGCTTTCTCGTGGGGGCCGCGTTGTGGGCCGTCCTCGCGGCCGCGGGCCCGATCCGGGCCGCCGAAGACAAGAAGCCCCAGGCCCCGCCGGGCATTTTCGGTCTTTATATCGAGAACGACCTGGCGGCCGGCACGGACCGGTACTACACCAACGGCCTCAAGGTCCTTTGGGTCTCGCCGGAGCTGGGCGACGGCGAAGGACAGCTTCGAGCCCCGGGCTGGATCGACTTCCTCACCCGCCGGCTGCCGCTCCTCCAGACGCAGAGCGCGCGGCGTTTTTTTTCGCTCTCGCTGGCGCAGGCCATGTACACGCCCGAAGATATTTTTCGCTCCGTCCCCGATCCAACCGACCGTCCCTACGCCGGATTTCTCTATGCCGGGCTGGCCGTCCATAGCCTGGACGCCGACAGCCTGGACACGGCCGAAATCGACATCGGCGTCGTAGGACCGCTCTCCCTGGCCGGCGACGTCCAGCGCTTGTGGCATCACACCTTCGGATGGGATCGGCCGCGTGGCTGGGCCTATCAGATCAAGAACGAGCCCGTCCTGGCCCTGACCTACGATCACATGCAAAAGATCCTGCGCCCGCGCGCCGAAGAGGGTTTCGGGCGGGACGCCATTGTCCACGCCGGAGCCACGCTGTCCAATGCCTTCACCGGGGCCATGGCCGGATTGGAGTTCCGCATGGGCTGGAATCTGTCCGGCGATTTCGGCAGCGCCCACATCCAGCCGGGCAGTGACAGTGCCGCTCTTTTCGACGAGCGGGGACTGCGGCTTTCGGGAAAAGGCCGATTCGGATTTCATTTCTTTCTGGCCTTGGAGGGCAAGGCCGTGGGCCGGGACATCTTTCTGGAGGGCAACACGTTCGGCGATGGGCCGCGCGTCGAAAAGTTGCCCCTGGTCGGGCAGGCCGTGGCCGGGATTGCGCTCCGATTTAGACGGCTGAAACTCAGCTATGGCTACGTTTTCCTAAGCAAGGAATTTGCGACCCAGCGGCGGACCCAGACCTACGCGACACTGAAGCTGTCTTTCACGCCGCGCGATTAAAGTGCTTCAGCGGATCAGGGGGATCGTCCATTCCAGCCCGGCTTCGGTCTTCTTCTCCTCCACCCGGCCTTCGGCCGCCCAGGCACCGAGGTGGACGACGACGCGCTTCAAATCGGGATTCGCGGGCGGGACGGCGATGAGATGCGCGGAGGCGCCGTCCGCGGCCGCTTCAAGGGTCATCGTGACCGGACCAAAATCGGTGGCCACTCCGCGCAGCACGGTTTTCGCCCCCGGCGCGAGCCATGGCCGGGGCAGGCCTTCCAGCAGGTGCAGTTCGTTTCCCCGTTCCAGGACGAGGAGATTGCGGACGAGCCTTATGAACTCGGCCGAGGCCCAGTTGTGGGGCATATCCCCGACGAAAGGCGCTTGCGTTTTTTCGCCCTTGGGCGGCTGCTCTTCGCGCCAGGCGCGCAGCGGCGAGGCGTGATTGGCATAGGCGTAGAGGATCTCGGCCGCTTTTTGGCCCTGTCCCAGCCAGAGATGGGCATGGGCCCAGAACGAGGCGAAGTAGTTCCATAAGCCGTCGGCCATCCAGCCCGTGCCGAGGACCAGCCCTTCCTTTTGATGGTCATCGAGGAGTTTCATGGTCCCGCGCGCAAGCGGATCGGCGGCCTCGAACAATTTTCCCGGGAACACGGCGTGGCAGAAACCCCATTGGCCTCGGACCGCATCGACGCCTTCGCGCGGGATCATCAGGATCGGCAGATAGGATAGCCCTCCGTCCATGGGCTTGGCGTCGCGCTTGGCCGCTTTTTGAAACGCCGCCCAGAAATCCTTGAACTCCGCCTCCCAATCGGCGAGCTCGGGCATCTGCAGGCGCCGCGCCGCGTCCACGGCCGCTTTGAGGCCGGCCAGATTCCAATAGACGTTGGTGTATTCGGGAACGACGCCGTCGATGCCGCCGTCGGGAAAGCCCGGCGGCATGAGGCCCGCTTCGGGCGCGGCCGGGTTTTTGCGGCTGTCATTGCGCAGGCGCTTGATGGCCTCGACGACCCGCTTGACCGTCGGCCAGTTCTCTTTGAGCCAGGCGGTGTCACCGGTCAGGAGGGCGTGGCGGGTGAGGATGTAGAGGACGATGCCGTTTTCCTTCCAATAGTTGCCCAGGATATCGAACGACCCATCCGGTTTCTGGCGGGTTAAAAGATGCCGGATGCCGGCCCGGGCTTCCTGGCCGCGGCCGAGGTAGGTCATGGCTTCGAGAATGAAGGCGCCGTCCACGACCCATAGGCCGCGGTAGCAGGTCGGCCCGACCTGGAAGATAGGCAGTCCGTCCTTGATCTCACGGGCCTGGTAGATGTTGCGGATGCACGAATCGAGAAGCGCTTGTATGGCCGGATCAGGCACGCCGATGGCGCTGTACGGAAAATCCCGCCCGGCCCAGAAACGGGCCGCCCGTTCGGGCTGGGCTTTGGCCCAGGCCGCGTCGACGTCGCCGGCTTCGTGCCCGGAGGCGCAGTACACGGCCAGCTCTTCGACCCGCTCGGAAAAAGTCACGGTCAGCTTGTTCTGGCCGGGGGCGATGCCCGTCCAGCCGGCGCTGAAACTCAGAAACCGCCGGCCCTTGCGCGAGATCGTTCGATCGGCGATGTCCAGCGGATCTTTGGATTCGACGGTCAGGACCAGTCGATGGCGGCCCGGCGCTTTATTGACCAGCAGGAGATCGCCGCGCGCAGGCCGGCCTTCGTCCGCCTGGCTGTTGCGGCGGAAGGGCAGTTTTTGGTCGTCGCCCGGCGCGACGGCCAAGGCGCTCCAACGCAGGAGCTCCTGTCCGTTCTTGTCGGACATGATCGTCTCGACCACGGGAACACGCGCGTCGGACATGCCTTGAACCGAGGTCGTTTCCGCCGCGCGCTCCAAACCGATGGAAACGCGTGTGCCGAATTCGTTCCCCCGGACGTAATCGAAAAGGAGTGCGCCCTCCTTGGAAACGAGCGTTTTTTGCCAGTCGTCGGGAAGCCCGATACAGGTCTGCCACCAGGGCGGAGCATAACGGTAGTCGGCGGTGAACAGTTCGGCTTGATCGGCCGGCGCGGGCGCAGGCCCGATATCGCGGCGCGTTTCGGTTTTAAGCCCTCCGCCGCTTGAGCAGGCGGCAAGGATGAAGGCGATGACGATCAAAGCGATTCCGTGCGAGGTTGCGCGCATCGTCGATTCTCCCCGAGTTCGAGATGTGAGGGACGGCCTGAAAAACGAATTCAGTATGGCTTTTTTCCTGGCCGGGAGCAAGAGGGAGATCCTTCCTTTGGTGAGGATGGAAACGGCGGATTAGATCAAATATTTTCCGTTTTTGGCGATCAATCGGCCGTTGGCGAAGATGGTGACTTTGTCCACCAGCGCGTCGTAGTGGTGCTTGCTGGAATTGCGTCCCAGGCCGTAAGAATCGCCGACGGCAAAGTGGACGGTGCCGAAGGCTTTCTCGGCCTCCAGCATGTTGGCGCAGATGCGAGCGCCGGGGTTCGTCCCGACACCGAATTCGCCGATGCTGAATCCGCTCCGGTCATCGCCGATATGGCGGACGATCGCCTCGACGCCCCGGCCGCTCCATTGCACGAGCCGCCCCTTCTCGAAATCGAGCTCGCCGCGGCCGAGCTTGTCGTCGATCAGGCGGATGACGACGCGGCCGCTGAACGTTGCCTCGACCGGGCAGGTGTAGCATTCGCCGGCCGGCAGGTTGCCGTGCTTGCCCTTGCGGGCGATGTCGCCGTTGCTGTTGGCCCAGCGGCGGCCCTTGACGCTGAANNCCGCTCCATCATGTCCACGGTGATGCCCGGCATCATCAGGATGCGGGACTTGGCCCGGGCCGCGCCGACCATATAGCCGCGGAAGGCCTTTTCTTCGATGCGGGCGTCGAGAAGGTAAGCGACGGCCGAAGCCCGCTCGGCCATTTCCTTGAACAGCCGGGTGGGGCCCTCGATCGGCCGGAGCGCCTCGGTCATGAGATACGTCGTCGTCTCGGCCCCGGATTTCCTGGCCCAGAAGGCCAGGGCCTCTGCGATTTCCAGCTTGGGCTCGTCCGTGACCAGCAGGAAGCTCTCGCCCTTCTTGAGGCGAAGCGCCTGTGTCACGGCCCGCTCCGCGGCTTTATAGAGTTTCAAGTTTCGCTTAATGGCCATGGAGGTGTCCTCTAATTGAACCAAGAAAGATTGACATACTTCTGCAGGTGTTGCAAGGTGGCAGGCGGGCTGATTACGGATTTTGGGGGTCCGGAGAAGAAAGGAAATCCAAGATCGCTAAAAAAAGTGGGCGGGATTAAGATGGACGGCGGTTCGGGAGACCCCGGTTAAAACCCGTGCGACGGGCTTTGCAGTCCTACGCCTTAGCAAGGAAACCCGCGTGTTTATTCCCGCCCGCCCCGTCGATCCTCGCTCCTTATTTATTGGTGTCGTACTTGTTCAGGACGTCCTGGGTCGCCTGCTGGAACAAGTCGTAGCGGACCTTGACGTCCTTGTCGGCGCGCAGCTTGGCCAGGTAAGCCTGCAGGGACTGGTTTCTTTTCTGTTCCAGGAGGGTCTTGGTCTGGGTGTCCTTTTCCTTGTCGAAGTCGGCCCGGTTGGCCTCCTTGCGGTCGAGGACGCGGAACAGGGCGATGCCGGTCGTAAAGTCGACGGGCTCGCTGAGCTGCTTCAGGGGCAGGCTGAAGGCCAGCCTGTCGAATTCGGCGCTCTCGCCGATAACGCCCAGATATTGTTCTTTCTTATGGTCGTCGACGGTTTTGTATTCCAGCTTGTACTTCTGGGCGATGTCTTCCCAGTTCTTTTCGGTCAGCTTGGCCCTGACTTCCTTGATCCTGGCCATGGCCAGATCCTTCTTCTTGGCCTCGGTTACGTCGTTTTTAACCTCGGCCTTGACCTCTTCATAGGATGCCGGACGGGGCGCCTCCGTCTTGCGCATTTCGACCAATCCGTATCCGCCGTACGTCGGAACCGCGGCCGAAATTTCCTTGTCCTTCAGCCGGAAGAGGGCCGCGGCGATTGAGCCGGAGGGATCGATGTTGCCGAGCGCCTGGCCTTCCTTGAGCAGGCCCGTCGATTCGGTTTTAAGGTTGGCCGCCTTGGCCGCCGCTTCGAGGCTCTTGGCTTTCTGGGCTTCCTTGGCCAGCTTCGTGACCCGCTCCTGAGCCAGCGCCCGGGCTTTCTGGTCCTGGAGCATGGTCCGGATGCGGGGTTTGGCCGCATCGAGCGGGGTGACCGAGGCCGGATCCTTCTCCGTCACCTTGAGAATGGCGATCCCGAGGTCGGATTCGACGGGATCGGAAAGCTTGCCGTTGTCCAGCTTGGCGATCGCATCCTGCTCCTTCTGGGGCAGGGTTTTCCAATCATAAAGCCCCCAGTCGCCGCCGTCCTTGGCCTTGTCATCCTTGGAAACGGCCTTGGCCAGCTTGGCGAAGTCCTCGCCGCCGCGGGCCCGGGCCAAGGCGCTTTGGGCCTCGGCCGTGACCTTGGTTTTGTCTTTGCCGGATAGGGGCAGGAAGATACGGCTGATCTTGACCTTTTCGGGGTTCTCGAACTGGGCCTTGTTGTCCGTGTAATATTTGCCGATTTCCGCTTCGCTGAGCTCGATCTCCTTCTTCAGGTCGTCGTTTTTGAGGAAGGCATAGAAGCCTTCGCGCCGCTCGGGCAGCTTGTAGCCGTCCTTGTGGCCCTCAAACCAGGCTTTGATCTCGGCTTCGTCCGGCTCTTTATCCAAAGTGAGCTTGGACTTTTCCAGGGCCAGATATTCGATCTTGGCCGAGTCCTTAGTCTTGCGATAGGTGTCCCAGACTTCGTCCGCTGTGACGACACTGCCGGCCGTCAGGGCCTGGACGGTCTTGGTCAGGATGATCTCCTGGCGCATTTCCTCCTCGAACTGGCTGACGCTGATGTGGTTGTAGCCGAGGACCCGGCGGTACTCTTCGTAGCCGACGAACTGTCCTTCCCGCTGCAAACCGGGCAGGTTGACGACGCGGTCCTTGACCTCGGCGTCCGAGGCGGTGATGCCCAGGTCCTTGGCCAGGCCGAAGATGAGCTGCTGCTCGACGAGCTGCTCCAGGACCTGTTGGGGCAGGTTGAGCTGCTCGATGAGGTTGCGGTTGATTTCCTTCATCTCCCGGCGCAGGGATTCGACCCGGTTGCGCAGGCTTGTGGTGTACATGTCGACGGTGACTTTGGAGCCGCTCATCTGGACCAGGGCTCCGGAGGTCAGGCCTTTGCTCAGCTGGCCAGAACCGCCCCAGATGACGAATATGGAAATGATAAATGTGGCCACGACGATCCACATGACCCATTTCAGCGATTTGACGTTCTTGCGCATGGTTTTCAGCATGATGGTACCTCGAGGGGATTAGGTTGACCGGCGGTCGCGGGGACGGCGGTCCCGGAAGAGGGGGCGCAGGCGGGCCCAGGTCGTATCCAGGTCCTCCATGACGACCTTGGTCCGGCCGACGATGGGCATGAAATTGGAGTCGCCCGTCCAGCGGGGCACGACATGGAGATGGAAATGATCGGCCACGCCGGCGCCGGCGCTCTGGCCCAGGTTCATGCCCGCGTTGAAGCCGGCCGGATGGTAGGCCGCAGTGAGAGCTTTGAGGCTCCGCTGCAGCAGCTCGGCCATCTCGGCGGTTAGGTCACGGGGAGCTCGAGAGAAATCAGCCAGGTGCCGGTACGGGGCGATCATCAAATGGCCGGGCAGATAGGGGTATTTGTTGAGAAGGACGAAAGCGCTTCGGCCACGGTGGAGGATATGGACCTTCCCATCGTCCTTGACCCGGGCCGCCCGGCAGAATACGCAACCCGTTTGGGCGCCCACGCTCCTCACGTAGGCCTCTCTCCAGGGCGCCGCGATGTATCTCATTCCTTGTTGATCAGCTCCTTGAGGAGCTTGCTCGGTTTGAAGTAGAGAACTTTCTTGGGCGGCACCTGGACGGGATCGCCGGTGCGGGGATTGCGGCCGGAGCGGGACGGGCGGTGGCGGAAGCGGAAGCTGCCGAAGCCGCGGACCTCGATCTCTTCCCCTTTTAGAATGGCGTCCTTGATGGTGTCAAAGAAAAGATTGACGCCCGTCTCCGCCTCCTGCTTGGGGACATTGAGCTCCTTGCTGATCTTGTTGATCAGGTCGGCCTTAATCATCGGATTTCTCCTCCTCATTCACGGGAGCGATCAGGGCCACGGCCTCGATCGTGGCGAGGGCCTCGATCGGGGCGGCCGTCTCGGCCGGGACGAGGGCCTCGACCGGGGGGGTGTTCTTTTTGTTCAGTTGCTCGCGGATCAGGTCGCCGAAAGTCAGCCGGTCACCCTGGTTGTCCTGGTAGCGCTGGTATTCCTGCCGCTGTAGGTCCATGAGGGCCTGGCGGAAGCTGAGGCTGATCTTTTTATCCTTGGCATTGAGCTTGATGATCTTGGCCTGCTTCTCCTCGCCGACCTTGACCACATCGGCCGGGTTCTCGACCTTGTGCTCGTCGATCTCGGAATTGAAGACGACGCCCTCGATGCCCGGCAGGATCTCGACGAAGACGCCGAATTCGGCGATGCGGACGATCTTGACGTTGAGGATGTCGCCCAGCTTCTGGCGGTTGAAGAATTCCTCCCAGATGTCGCCACCGAGCTGCTTGATGCCCAGGGAGACCTTCTGACGGTCGACGTCGATGCCCAGAACGACGGCCTCGGCCTCCTGCCCGACCTTGAGCTTGGACGAGGGGTGCTTGATCTTTTCCCAGGAGATGTCGGAGATATGGATCAGTCCCTCGATGCCCGGCTCGACCTCGAGAAAGGCCCCGAAATCGGTGATGCTGGTAATCTTGCCCTTGATGTGCGAGCCGATCGGATAGGTGGCTTTGAACGCCTCCAAGGGGTGCGGGGAGGCCTGCTTGAGGCCCAGGCTGATGCGCTTGGACGTGGGGTTCACTTCGAGGATGCTGACCGTGACTTCCTCGCCGATCTTGAGGAGCTTCTTGGGGTGGATCATCTTGCGTGACCAGGTCAGGTCGGAGATGTGGATCAGCCCCTCGACGCCCTTCTCCAACTCGACGAAGGCGCCGAAGTCGGTCAGCGAGGTGACCTTGCCGGTCCGCTTTTCGCCGGCCTTGTACTTGGCGGCGATGTCCGTCCAGGGATCGGGGGTCAGCTGTTTCAAGCCCAGGCTGATCTTCTCGTCCTTCTCGTTGAAATCGAGGACGACCACTTCGATGTCCTGGCCGGCCTGAAGCACTTCCTGGGGATGGCCGATTTTGCCCCAGGTCAGGTCCGAAACGTGGAGGAGGCCTTCGACCCCGCCGATGTCGACGAAGGCCCCGAAGCTGGTCAGGGAGCGGACGTGGCCGGGGAGCTTCTGACCCTTCTCGATCGTGCCGAAGACCCGCCGTTTCTTCTTTTCCCGCTCATCCGCCAGGACGATCTTGCGGGAGACGACGGCGTTCTCGGTCTTGCGGTCGAAGCGGATGATCTTGAACTTGCCCGTTTCTCCGATGAGCGTCTCGGGGTTCTTGACCGGACGCATGTCGGCGTGCGAATCGGGCATGAAGGCGATGATGCCGACGTCGACATTGTATCCCCCGCGGGCTCGCGCGACGATCTTGCCGCTGACGAAGGAGCCTTGGGCGGCGGCTTTGTCCAGGGCTTCCAGGGCCTTCTCGGCGTCGGCTTTCTTCTTGGACAGGATGAAGTGGCCTTCCTTGTGGTCGGTCCGCTCCAAGGTGGCCTCGATCTCGTCGCCGGCCTTGGGCAGGACGGCGTCGGGTCCCTGGCCGAACTCCTCCAGGGGGATCATCCCCTCGGATTTCATGCCGATGTCGACGAGGACGTGGCTGGCGGCGATCTTGATGACCCGGCCTTTGACGATCGCGCCGGGCGAGACCTCTTTCTGGCTGAACTGGTACTTGTCCAGCAGGTTCTCGTAGTCCTCCATGGACATCTTCTCGTTGTTCGCTTTGTTCGTGTCGGTCATGGGACTCGAATCTCCTTACGGGTTGAATTGTGTTCGAAGGCCTGTTCGATCGTGCGGACAGCGTCTTCGATCGCCTCGGGCGGAGTGGAAGCTCCCCCCGAGATCCCTATGGTGGATGCTCCGCGGAGCATGGCGGGCTTGATTTGGCCGGCGTTCTCGATGAAATAGGTCCGGCGCAGGATGCGTTTGGAAATCTCGTACAGCTTGCGGGTGTTGGAGCTGGAGGCCCCGCCGACGATGAAGAGCACGTCGACCTGGGCGGCCAGTTCCGACGTGGCCCGCTGGCGGGTCTGGGTCGAGCGGCAGATGGTGTTGAAGGCGCAGAGTTCCCCGGTCCGTCGGAGGAGGGCCCCGACGACCTTCTCGAAAAGGACCATGTCCTGAGTCGACTGGGCCAGGACGGCCCGTTTTTTGCGCACGGGAAGCTGCGCGGCCTGGGCTTCGTTTTCAATGATATGGCCGAAGCCGCGGCTGTGGCCGATGAGGCCGCGGATCTCCGGGTGATTGGGGTCGCCGACAATGATGATCTCCTGCTTGGCCCGGGCCAGGCGGGCGACGAGATCCTGGATGCGGGTGACGATGGGGCAGGTGGCGTCGACGACGTCGATCTTGCGCCGCTTCAGGGCCCGGGTCATGTCCGGCGAGACGCCGTGGCTGCGGATAATGACCGTGCCGCCGCGGACTTCGGAGATGTCGGCTACGGAGTCGATGCCCTTTTCGCGCAGATCGGTGATGACCTGGGGATTATGAATGATATCGCCCAGGGAAACGACCCGTCCGCCGCGTTTGCGACGTGTTTCCTTGGCCAGAGTCAGGGCGCGTTTGACTCCGTAGCACAATCCTGCGTTTGGGGCGACTATGATTTTCATTTTTTGGGAAAACGATGCTTTATCCTATACAAACCTTTTTTGTTTGTCAATGCTAAATAGTGTTGGAAAATGAACTTACGGGCGCCCA
>PMCY01000281.1:0-2235 GCA_003154255.1 Candidatus Aminicenantota bacterium
ATGAGGTTATCCCCGCTCGAGCGATCCCCGGCCGCAGGCGAAGAAAAATACCCGGTGCAGTACACCGAGATCACCAGCAGCAGGGGAATGATCCAGAGGCCTTTTTTCATATTCGTTCTCCCTTCGTTACACTCATAATGCAAACTGCGTGCCAAATGATTTATTCTCCGGTTTCCTCATCACGACGGGCCTTCACAACCCTGAAAGCCGGGACAGGGGAGGCGAAAAAACGACCCGCTCCCCGCCGTCCTGGCGGAATGGATTGAATACCCTAATGCTCTTTTACAGGAAATGTGCTGTTTTATGGGTCGCTTCCCAAAGAGGAAAAGCGGCTCCCTCGATGATCCTCGGGATTCGAATCGCGGTTCGCCTGAAAATCCGCCTTTTCCGGATAAAATTTCAATCGAACCGCATTCCGGGAAGGCCGTAGGATTCTGGCATGATATCGGCATTAACAGGGGTGGTTTCCTCCGGGNNGGAAAAAGAATATGGATGAAAATCGCCATTGGTCTGACGGCGGGGATTGTGCTCGTCGGCTCCTTGGCTTATTGGAGGAGATATGACCTGGCCGTTTGGTATTTGAAAGGAAATAAGACAGCGCAAGAGGCGGTGATTCTCCAAGTGGTGGAGATGGCCAGGCCGATCATCGAAAAAGAATTCAGAATGGACCTGACCGCTAAAATATACAGCGCCATTGCCGGCTTGAGAAATGAGAAAGAAAGACAGACCGGCGCTCTTAAAGATGTCAGGACATTCTGCCAGTTGAATTTTGAGAATCATAAGCTCCAATTCAAAGATGTGCATCGCCTCGCTTCCCTGAACGGTTTCAAGCTCCAAGGATATGATCTGGCATTGACCTGGAATCGAGGGAATGCGGACGAAGTCGTCATGGCCTTCGTTGTCAATTTTTTAAAAAGAGAAATCGGCCGCGCGCAAATCAATGAAAATAACGGTTTTTTCAGCGCCTTGCGGCTTTATATCGAGAAAAAGGCCCAAGAGAATTGAGGCTGAACCCCGGGAAAGCGGCGGCTTGAAAAGGAACATCCCATGAAGACGAACAATACCGGTGAGAAACAGCCCCGGGCTATTTTACAGGCCATCGCCCGGCAGGCGATGCTGGATCGAGGCTTGCTCCCTGACTTTTCTCCCCAGGCGCTGGCCGAACTGGACGGGATTCAGGCCCCGGCCGCCGCGAAAGGCGGGGCCATCCGCGACCTCACTCCTCTTCTCTGGGCCTCCATCGACAACGACGACTCCCGCGACCTGGATCANNCACAATACGACCTCGGTTTATACCGCGGCCAAGATCTATCCCATGCTGCCCGAAAAGCTGTCGACCGATCTCACCTCATTGAACGTCCGGTCCGACCGCCTCTCCCTCGTCATCGACATGGTCATCGGCCCCGATGGATCCGTTGAGGACGCCCAAATCTATCGGGCGCTTGTCCGCAACCAGGCCCAGCTGGCCTACAATAGTGTGGGCGCCTGGCTGGAAGGTAAGGGGGCCCTGCCGGAGGCCGCCGCGGCCGTCCCGGCCCTGGGCGAAAATCTGCGCATTCAGGACCGGGCCGCGCAGAGCCTCAGGAATCTGCGGCATGTCCATGGAGCGCTGAGCCTGGAAACGATCAAGGCCAAGCCGGTTTTTGACGGCGATCAACTGCGCGATCTGGCGGTCGAAAACAAGAACCGGGCCACGGACCTCATCGAGGATTTCATGATCGCGGCCAACGGGGTCACGGCCCGCTATCTGGCGTCCAAAAAATATCCGTCTCTCCGCCGCGTGGTCCGGGAGCCGAAACGCTGGGATCGGATCGTCGCGATTGCCGGGAAGCTCGATTTCAAACTGCCCGCCCATCCGGATTCAAAAGCGCTGGACCAGTTTCTGATCCGGGAGAAAACCGTCGATCCGCTTCGTTTTCCCGACCTCTCCCTGGCGGTCATCAAACTCCTGGGGGCGGGTGAATATGTGGCCGAGCTCCCCGGAGAGACCGCCCCGGGACACTTCGGTCTGGCTGTCAAGGACTATGCCCATTCCACCGCCCCCAATCGCCGCTATCCGGATCTGATCACCCAGCGCTTGCTGAAGGCCGCCCTGGAGGGCGATTCCTGTCCCTACGACAAGGATGAACTGGAGGCCCTGGCGAAACACTGCACCGAAGAAGAGGACGCGGCCGACAAAGTCGAGCGACAGGTCGACAAATCAGCGGCGGCGCTTCTTCTGCAATCGAGAATCAA
>PMCY01000281.1:2268-6753 GCA_003154255.1 Candidatus Aminicenantota bacterium
GCCCGGCCGACCGGTCGGAATTTTTTATCGTAGAATAAGGAAAGCCTGATGTTCAAGCGAATTCTCCTGCCCTTGGATCGCTCGGCCCTGGCCGAGTGCGTGCTGCCGCATACGATCGCCGTGGCCCGGGCCTTCGAATCCCAAGTCACGCTCCTGCATGTGATGGAAACGCCCGGAGAAGCGCGCTGGCGGCGGGCCATGGATCCGCTCAATTGGCAGATCCGCAAAGCCGAAGCGAAAACGTATCTGCACGAATTGGCCCTGCGCCTGCAGGGGGCCGGCCTGCTCACGGAAACACATATCCTGGAAGGATTTGCGGCGGAGCAAGTCATCGGATTTTCGGACACCCACGGGTTCCAGTTGATCATCCTCAGCAGTCACGGGCAAAGCGGCCTGAGCGACTGGGACGTGAGCAGCGTCGTGCGGAAAATTGCCCTGCGCGCGCGCTCTTCGGTGATGATCGTGCGCGCGGCTCAGCCCCCGGCGCCGGACCTGGCGGGCCTGCGCTATCGCCGCATCCTCGTGCCGCTGGACGGCACCCAGCGCGCCGAGTCCATCCTGCCTGCCGCCGCGGCGCTGGCCCGCGCGCACGAGGCGAAAGTCGTGTTGGCCCACATCGTCCAGAAGCCGGCCATGCCCCGGAGGACGCCGGCCAGCCGCGAGGATGTGGAGCTGGCCGACCAGATCGTCGAGCGCAATCAGGCCGAAGCGACCCAGTATCTGGATCAACTGCGGTCGCGCATGACCGGGAAAGTCGAAGCGCGCGTCCTCGTCAGCGAGCACCTCGCGGCCGCACTGCAGGAATTGATCGAGCGGGAAAAAGCCGACCTGGTGCTGCTCAGCGCCCACGGACGGGCCAGCCAAACCCGCGGGCTTTATGGCGACGTGGTCGGCAATTTGATCGCCTATGGGGCGACGCCGCTGGTCATCATGGAAGATCGATCGCCGGCCCCGACGACGGCCCCGCCCCCCGAAACGGCGGACGGCGAACCCGGAAGGCCCTGACGCATGGCTCCTCCGTCCTTCCCGCTGCCCCGCTATCTGGCCGCCCAGGAAAAGCTGTTCCGCGCAGCGACCTTGCAGCTGCAGTCCAAGTCCGACGTCCCGTCGCTCTCCGAGGCCGCCGAATGGCTGCCGGATAATTTCTATTTGGTCCAGCAAACCTGCCGCCAAATCCGCGAGGACATGCCGGCCCGTTTCTATGGCCAATTGCCGATGCGCAGCGCCGGGCCGCTGCGGGGTTATCCGCGGGTCTATGCCGTGGCCCAAAAATTGATCGTCATGCGCAAGGCCCGGCTGGATCAGGATCACATCCGGCGCTTTGTGCGCCTCTATCAAAACCCCGTGCCGCTGACGACGGGCGAATTGTGGGCTCTGCCCGTGATGCTCCGCTTGGGCCTCGTCGAGTTCCTGGCCCAAAGCGTCAGCCGCATCACCGCCCTGCCCCGGGCCGACCCGCTCCCCACACTGACCTTGCCCCGCACGCTCAGCGGCGATGAGACGGTGGCCAACTGCATTACGAGTCTGCGCCTGCTGGCCACCCAGGATTGGCAGGACTTTTTCGAAAGTGTCAGCCGGGTCGAACACATTCTGCGCGACGATCCGGCGGACGTCTATGCCAAGATGGATCGGGAGACGCGCGACCGTTATCGCAAGGTGATCGAAACCCTGGCCCGCGCCACCGGCCGCGATGAGCCCTCCGTGGCGCGCCAGGCGATCGACCTGGCCGGGGCCCCTTCCCGGCCGGCCACACCGCGCGCCGCGCACGTCGGCTATTATCTGCTCGATGCGGGCCGGGTCCAGCTCGAAGCCCGCCTGGGCTATCGTCCGCCCCTGACATCCCGTCTGCGCCGCCGGGTTTTGGCCCATCCGACGCCGGTGTATCTCGGCGGCATCGGGTTGATCGCGTTCATCATCCTGTTGGGCGGCATCCTCTATGCGCACAAGGCCGGCGCGCATTGGGGGGCGGAGCTGGCGGTCGGACTGCTGTTGCTCATTCCGGCCCTGACCGTGTCCGTCGGTCTGGTGAATTGGATCATTACGCTGACCATTCCCCCGCGCGTTCTGCCCAAGATGGATTTCGAGCACAATATCCCCGCCGACTGCAAGACACTGGTGGTCATCCCCTCGCTGCTGTCCCATGCGGCCGAGGTCAAATCGCTGCTCAAACAGGTGGAATTGCACTTTTTGCGCAGCCAAAGCACGCATCTATACTTTGCGTTGCTCACCGATTTGCCGGACACGCCGCAACAGCGCCGGTCCGGGGCCGACCCGTTGGTGGCCCAAGTCAGCGCCGGCATCCGGGCCCTCAATGAAAAATATCACCGGGAAACGTCGGGGCCATTTTATCTCTTTCACCGCGATCCCGAATGGAATCCCCGCGAAGAGCGCTGGATGGGCTGGGAGCGCAAACGCGGCAAATTGCATCAGCTCAATCTGCTGCTGCGCGGCGGCGCAGAAACGGCTTTCAGCGTGCAAACGGGCGATCTGGATGTGCTGCCGGAGATCAAGTACGTCATCACCCTCGATGCCGATACGATGATGCCGCGCGAAGCCGCGCACCGCCTCGTCGCCACGCTGGCCCATCCACTCAATCGGGCCGAGTTCGATCCGGGCAGCGGCGCCGTGATCGCCGGCTACACGCTGCTGCAGCCCGGCATCGAGATCACCTCGACCAGCGTCAACCTCTCGCGCTTCACCCGCATCTTTGCCGGCGATGTCGGCCTGGATTTGTACTCCCGCGCGGTGTCCAACGCCTATCAGGATTTATTCGGCGAAGGGAGCTACGTCGGCAAGGGCATCTATGAAATCGACGCTTTCGAACGCAGCCTGGCGGGCCGGATGCCGGAAAATGCCATCCTCAGCCACGATTTGATCGAAGGGATTCACGGGCGCGTCGGACTGGTCACCGACGTCGTCTTGTACGAAGACTATCCACCCCATTACTTTGTTTATCTGCGGCGCTCGCGCCGCTGGATTCGCGGAGACTGGCAGCTATTGCCCTGGCTCCTGCCGCGGGTTCCCGTGGTCGGCAAAGGCACGATCCCCAATGATCTCTCCCTCATCGGCCGCTGGAAAATTCTGGACAACCTGCGCCGCAGTCTGCTGGCCCCGGCTCTCCTGGCGCTGTTCGCGGCCGGCTGGCTGGGATTGCCCGGCTCGCCCTGGGCCTGGACGCTCATGGGCGGACTGACCCTGGCCGTGCCGGTTCTGACCGGTTTCGGGCTGGGCCTGTTTCAAGCCGCGAAGGGGAGCTCCTGGCGGCGCGTCTTCCGCGCCTTTCATACCGGGTTGGCGCGCTGGGCGCTGGCTCTGGCCTTCATTCTCTATGAAACATTGCTGACCCTCGGTGGAATCGCGACGACGCTCGTCCGTCTCTTTGTCACCCGCAAACACCTGCTGCAATGGACCAGCTACGCGGACACGGTTCGCGTTTTCGCCGGCGGCGTGACGTTCAATCATATTCTGGCCTCGATGCTTTCCACCGGCGCCCTGGCCGGGCTNNTCTGGCTGCTTTCCCCGGTGATCGCCTGGTGGATCAGCCGCCCGATCGATCACGCCCCCGATCCGCTGTCCGCCTCCGAAACCGCGCGGCTTCGCAATCTGGCCCGGCGGACCTGGTCCTTTTTCGAGCAGTATGTCGGCCCGGAAGATCACTGGCTGCCGCCGGATCATTTCCAGGAAGCGCCGCGCGGCCTCATCGCCCACAGCACGTCCCCGACGAACCTGGGCTTTCTTTTGCTTTCCACGCTGGCCGCCTATGACCTGGGCTACATCGGCTTGAGCGATTTGTCCGCCCGCCTGGCGGCGGCTTTCGAAAGCATGACTGCGCTGGAAAAGTATCGCGGGCATTTTTTGAACTGGTACGATACCCGCACGCTCGCGCCGCTGACGCCGCGTTACGTTTCCACGGTCGATAGCGGCAACTTGGCCGCCTCTCTCCGCACTTTGGGACAAGGATGCCAGACCTTGCGGAACCAACCGGTCTTGCGCCGGAAGAATTGGGAAGGACTGCTCGATACCCTAAGCCTTTTCGATGAGGCGGCGCGCCATCTTCCGGCCGAGGCCCTCGCGCCGATCCAATCCATGCTGGCCAAAATACGGCGCCCGGTTGGCGCCGCCCTGACCGATTCCGAGGCTTGGGTGCCGCTGTTGCTGCAGCTGATCGGCGAGAGTTGGAACGAGCTCAACCGGACTTTGATGGCGCTCGCCGCATCCACGGCCGGCGCGTTGGACACGGACACGCTCCACAAACTCAGTCTGGCGGCCGATCGCACGGAGAATCATTTATACGGGATCCAACGCGAGATCGAACGCCTCGCGCCCTGGCTCTTGCTCCTGAGCCGGCCCCCCGCGCAGTTCACTCGCCCCGACGGGCCGGCCGCGGTCCGCGAGGCCTGGCGCGTTTTGCGCGCCGGATTGCCCACGGCGCCCAAGCTGGAAGAAATCGGATCCATCTGCGCCGCCGGCTTGGCCAACCTGCAA
>PMCY01000306.1:0-1452 GCA_003154255.1 Candidatus Aminicenantota bacterium
GGAGAGAATCGCGAGGAAGCGGGCGCCGAAGCGTTTTACAAGAAAGCCGTCCAGGCCGATCCGGGTTCTTATGCCGCGTTGACGGCCCTGGCCGGCTTCTATTCGCGCGGCGCCGAGCGGCGGGACGACCTGGCCGAGAAGGCGGCCGCGGCGGCTCTGAAAGCCGATCCCGGCCGGGTCTCGGCGTATGGCCTCCTGGCCCAGATCTATGCCCGCGCTGAGCGCTTCGCCGAGCTGGACGCCCTGCTTCTGGAGGCCGAAAGAAACGTCCCCGACAACCGGGCCCCCTATCTCTCGGCCGGGCGCGTCCTCCTGCAGCAGGGCCGGGATTTTACCCGCGCGGAACGCTTCTACCGACGCTATCTGGAACAGCCGGCCGAAATCGGCGCCCCCTCCCATGCCCAGGCCTGGTGGCGCCTCGGCCTGGTTCTTGAAAAGCTCGAACGCAAGCCCGAAGCCCGGGAGGCCATCGACAAAGCCATAGCGCTCGACCCCAAGCTGGACGCGGCCAAAAAGGACCTGCAGCGACTGCGTTGACATTCTCCGGAGGTGCGGATATATAGGATTCAATCCGCTTCCGCGGCAAGGAGGCCGACCGGTGAACCGAAAGAATTTTCCGGCGACGAGCGCCGCTTTGCTCGGCGACCTGGCCGCTTCCCGGACCGGATTCCCGGCTGCGCTGAAAACACTGCCCCACTGAACCGTGGGACCGGCATTTTCGTAGGATAAGAAGGAGGAGGTGGCCATGAATCCAGCGCGCAAGATTATCGGCTTATTCCTGATCGTCTTCATCGGCTTGCCCGTCCTGTTCGCCATTGTCTGGGCGGCCGGCCTGACCCGGGCCGTTCTCTCTCCGGCCTTCGTCTCCGAAGTGCCCCAGAAGATCATCGCCGCCGTGCCCGATATCGCCGACGAAATCATGGCCGCCGGACGCAACCCGGACGTCGTCCGCGACCCCCGGGCCCGGGTCTGGTTCGAGGCCGCGGCCAAGGTCGGCACGACGCCGCGGGAGCTTCTGGTCAAAACCGGGCTGCTGGGCTGGATGCAGGGCGAGTTGGTCCGGGCGCTGACCGATGTCGGAGACATCCTGCGTGGCAAACGCGAACCGGGGCCGGTTACGATCGACATGCGCCCGCTCAAGAAAGCCCTCCTCAGCCCGGAAATCGACGATTACCTCCTGGGCGTTTTGAAGAACCTGCCGCCCTGCGACCAGGCCGGCCTGCAGGCCTGGACTCGGGCCGCCGAGGAAGGGATCGATCGGGCCGACCTGCCGGCCTGTCAACCCGACCTGGGCCAGGCCCAGGCCGCCCTGAAAACCCGGCAGGACCGGATCGCCCGCGATATCCGCGACGAGATTCCCATTTTCGAAGACGTCCATTTTCCCCGCATGGGCGTCACCGCGGTGGCGACGACGGTCGTCTATTCCCTGTTCCTGATCCCGGCCATTTTCCT
>PMCY01000306.1:1468-2679 GCA_003154255.1 Candidatus Aminicenantota bacterium
CCGCTATGCCCACTGGACCCAGGGCACCGAATGGTCCACGGGCCTGGGGCCGCTGGTCCTGGAAAAAACCCGCTGGGCCGCCTCCCTGATCCTGCAACAGCTGTTTTCGCATGTCTTGTCCGTGGCCGGAGCGGTCTGTGCGGTGGGGTTGATCCTCTTCGCCCTGTCCTTCATGACCCGGGCGGACCACTGAGCCCGTCCATCAAGGCCCGGAAGCGGGGGAGAGCGCGCAGCGAATCGAGGTTGCTGTCGTTCGCGTACCAGCCTTTCTGGGTCAGTCCCAGCGCCACGGCTTTCTCCAGGCAATCCAAAGCCTCTTCGGGCTCGTCGGCCATGGCATAGATGCAGCCCAGGTTGTAAAGGAGCATGGGCTCATGAGGGGCAATGTCGCGGGCCCGCCGGGCCCAATCCAAGCCTTTCTCCCGCTCACCCAGGCCGACGAGCCCGTTGGCCCCCATGTAGAGGGCGCGGGAGTCGTCGGGGTAAAGCTCGAGGCGTTCGGACACCAGGCCCACTCCGCGCCGGCGGCTCCGGCGGGCTTCCTCGGGACGGCCCAGGCTGTCATAGATTTGGGCGGCCAGCAGGGGCGCCTGATAATCGTCCGGGCGGACCCGGCCGGCCTGCTCGAAAAGGCGGACCGCCTCCTCCTGGCGGCCGCGGACGAACCAATGGCGGGCGAAGAAATACCAGGCCTCCCAGAGGCCGGGATCAAGCTTGACGGCTTTTTCGAAACAAGTCAGGGCTTCCTCGTCCGCGCCCCGGATGGACAGGGCCACGGCCCGGGAGGCCTGGGCCCGGGCGGAATCGGGGGCCAGCTCAACCGCTCGGCGGCTGGCGGCGTCGGCCTGTTCGCTTACGGAATCTTTGCGCTCCGCATAAAGATAAATGTACGACCAGCAATCGGCCGCGCCGGCGTGGGCCGGGGCGAATCCGGGGTCGAGTTCGGTCGCCCGGCTGAAGAGCTGGAGGGCGAATTCGATATCCCGCTTCCCGTAGCGGTAGTAGTAGCTTCGTCCCCGCAGGTAATAATCGTAGGCTTGGGCATGCCGGGTGGCCGGACGGCCCAGTTCGCCGTTTTCCTTCGGGCTGAGGCTGATCTGCAGCGCTTCGACGACGGCCCGGGCGATCTCTTCCTGGATAACGAAGACATCCTCGGTGTCCCGATCGAAGGACTCCGACCAGAGGTGGAAGCCCCGATCCGTGTCGACAAG
>PMCY01000306.1:2702-5655 GCA_003154255.1 Candidatus Aminicenantota bacterium
GCTTGGTCCTTTTCCCGGCTCATATCGGCGAAGGGCAGGACGGCGATCGACGGAACGTCTTCGGCGGCCTTCCTGTCGAGAGCCGTTCGCCCCAGCCGATCGAGCTCGGTTCGCAGCTCCCGGACCGAAGCCATTCGGTAGCGGGGCTCCTTCTCCAGACAGCGGCGGAACATGGCGTCAACGGCCTGAGGAAGGCCGAGGTTGAGGGCGGCCGCTCGGCGGGGCTCGTCTTTCAGGATGGAGGCGATCATGTCCCCGGTGTTGTCGCCCGAGAAGGGCAGTTCGCCGGTGGCCAGCTCGAAGAGGACGACGCCGAGCGAAAAAATATCCGAACGATGGTCGAGAGGTTCGCCCCGGATCTGCTCGGGNNCGCGGTGGATGATCCCCCGTTCGTGGGCGGCGGCCACGGCGGCGACGAGGGGGGCGGCAATCTCCAGGACTCTTTCGAGCGGCCTGCCCCCGGGAGTGATCAGGCAGGACAAGGGCTCGCCTTCGACGAGCTCCATGGTATAAAAATGGAGCCCTGCGGCCTCCTCGACCGAATAAATCGTGACGATATTGGGGTGGCGGAGAGCGGCCACGGCCTTAGCTTCACGCTCAAACGCGGCCCGCCGGTCGGGATCGATAGCCGGCCCTTCCGGCAGGAATTTGACGGCCACATCGCGCTCAAGCTTGAGGTCTCGGGCCTGCCAGACGAACCCCATGCCGCCCTGGCCGAGCTTGCGGTCAAGGCGGTAATGGTCGAGGACGCGTCCGACTTCAAGCTCCATGGCCAAACCCCTCACTTATAATAACGTTGAAGAGGAAAAAGAGTTCCCACGAAATGGCCGCGGATAGGGAACCCCGCTTTAAAAGCGGAAACGCACGCCGGCCGATAGGGCCGGGCCGGAGAGGCTGATCTCGGCCTTCCGGGCCGCCGTGGCGGCCGCATCGGTCGGGCCGTTCTCGTCGAAGAAACCGATCCTCTGGAACCCTGCGCTCTGGTAAGTCCAGAGGTAATACTCCGAGCTGCTGCCGGCGAGGTCCCCGGCGTCGGAAGTCCCGCTCTGGGCCCAGTTGCCCTGCAGGTTCCCGACCTTTTCCATCCGATAGAACGCGTCGGCGATCAAGCTCAACCCGGGGAGCAGGCGAAAAGCCAGGCCCAATCCGATCTGGCCGCCCAGGGCGGTCCGGCTGGCGGTGAAGGTGACCAACTGCCGGACGTTGCCGATCGTCGATGTCGTCGGATTGGCCGCATTGAACTGGACAATGGAGAAGATGGGCCCGGCGTAGGCGTCGAGGGTGAGCCGGGACCCGACGGGCACCATGTAATGGACATTGATGGCGAAAGGCAGGACCGAGATACGGGCGTTGTAGCCGGCCGTGGCATCATACGGCGTTCCGTCTCCAGCCAGGCCGTGATTCCCGATCTGGCTGATTTTGGAAACGCGATAGTAGCCCCCCGCGAGGCCGACGCCCAGGCGGGCATTGATCATGGTGATGATCTCGATCTGGCCGCCCAAGCCGCTTCCGAGCGCTTCGAAGCCGCCGCTTGCCGTCTGGGAGGCCGCTTTAATGGCCGCTGTTTCTCCAGCCAATCCGGCGTTGAGATCGCTGCCGTTCAACCAGGACAGGCCGCCGCTCAGCTTGAAAACGATGTTCTGGGGATGGGCCAGGGCCGCCGTGATCAGCAGAATGGACAGGCTCAGGATGACTTTCTTCATAAGGACCTCGCTTGGAAAGTTATATTTGTAGCTTCTTGGGCCGCGAAAGTCAATTGTACGGCCGGTCCTGCCCGGGCTAACCCCGGCGGGTTCCCTTGCGCGGGCTTTCGAACTTGGATATAGTCCCTCCGATCGTTCCCAGGAGACCCCTTCATGAGTGTCATCCAGTCCCTTCTTCTCGGCGTGATCCAAGGCCTGACCGAATTCATCCCCGTTTCATCCACCGCTCATCTTCTCATCGGCCAGCGGCTTATGGGCCTGGGCGCCAACGAGGCGGTTTTCGCCTTTCTCGTTCTCGTCCAAATGGGCACGCTCCTGGCGCTCGTCGTTTATTTCTGGAAGGACCTCTGGGCCATCATCCGGGCTTTCCCGGCCCGGCCCTTCTCGACGCCCCTCAACCGCCAGGGCTGGTTCATCCTGATTGCCACCCTGCCCGCCCTCCTGGCCGGCCTTTTGCTCAAACCGCTGATCCAGGCGCTCTTCCGGNNCTCGGCCGCCGCTCCCGCCGGCTGGACTCCATGAATTCCTTTGACGCCCTGTGCGTCGGGCTGCTGCAGGCCCTGGCCGTGTTCCCGGGCGCCTCCCGTTCGGCGACGACGATCAGCGGCGGCCTCCTGCGTGGATTCGACCGGCCCGCCGCGGCCCGCTTCGCCTTCCTGTTGGCCGTCCCGGTCATGCTGGCCGCGGGAGCCTATGAAGCCCTTGAAGTGGTCCGGATGCCCGGTCTGTCGTCCTTCCTGCCGGTCCTGCTGGCCGGATTTCTGGCCGCAGCCGTTTTCGGCTGGCTGGCCATCCGCTGGCTGCTTCGCTATCTGGGCCGCCACTCCCTTGCTGTTTTTGCCGTCTATTGCGCCGTCCTGGCCGCCGTCTGCCTGGCCTGGAATTTCCTGTGAGCGTGCTATAATCGGGACATGACCGAACTACAGGGAACCGATTTTCTTTATCGACGTTGGGACGCGCCGTCCGCCCGGGCCGTTTTCTTGCTCGTCCATGGATTGGGGGCCCATACCACCCGCTGGCGGTTCCTGGCCGATCATTTCGCGGCCCGGGGATTTCCCAGCTACGCCCTGGAGCTGCGCGGGTTCGGCCGGACTCCGGAACGCCCGCGGGGACACATCGATTCGTTCCGCATCTACGACCGGGACATCCTGGCTTTGCGCCGGTTGATCGGGACCGAATATCCGGGCCGAAAAGTCATCCTTCTGGGGGAAAGCCTGGGCGGCCTGATCGTCTTCAACCTGGCCGTCCGA
>PMCY01000374.1:0-352 GCA_003154255.1 Candidatus Aminicenantota bacterium
GGATCGGTTTCGGCGAGTCCCGACTCGTCCACCCCGCTGGGTATGACCCGGAACGCGGCGAAGAGACGGGACAAAAGCTCCCGGCGGCGCGGCGAGTGAGAAGCGAGGATGACTTCCATGGGGCAAACCGCCCTCACTATAGCCCGATAGGGGTCGCGTCTACAATCTGACAAGTTATAACTTATGGAATAATAGACGTGACCCCCGGCGATTAATCGCGGATGAGCTGGATCTTGACCGGGCGTGATTTTTCGCTTCGCAGGACGGTCAGTGTCACGCTGTCGCCGATCTTGTAGTTTTCCAGCGCGCTGAAAAGATCGTCGTAAGATTTGACCGGCGTCTTGTCCACGGC
>PMCY01000374.1:367-4534 GCA_003154255.1 Candidatus Aminicenantota bacterium
CGGGGTGCTGGACTTTGCCGAAGCGTATGAGCTCGGGAACGGTTTTTTTGATGATATCGACCGGCACGGCGAACCCAACGCCGCTGGAAGCCCCCGACGGCGAGACGATCATCGTGTTCATGCCGATGAGTTCGCCCGACGAATTGAGCAGCGGCCCGCCGGAATTGCCGGGGTTGATCGAAGCGTCGGTCTGGATCATGTTGGGGATGGAGACGCCGCCCGCGCCCAGGATTTTGCGGCCCAGCGCGCTGACGATGCCCTTGGTCACCGTGTAGTCGAACCCGAAGGGGTTGCCGATGGCGACCACCTTCTGCCCGACGAGAAGGTCCTTGGATGTGCCGGGCGTGATGGGAAAGAGCCCGCTTGTATTGCCCTCGAGCTTCAGCACGGCGATGTCCCGGCTCTCTTCCTTGCCGACGAGCTTGGCTTGGCGCTGCTCCTGGTTGGGCAGAGTGACGAGGAATTCAACGCCGTCCTCGATGACATGGAAATTGGTGACGATATGGCCCTGATCGTCCCACATGAATCCCGAGCCGCTGCCGCGCGGCATCTTCTCCTCGGAGCCGTACCAAAAATCGCGGACGAGCTGGATGTTGGTGACGTAGACGACCGAGTTCTTGTTCTTCTTGACGATATCGATCGTGTTGCGTTCGTCTTCGGTCAGCTTGGCCAGGATTTGGTCTTGGGGATCCGCTTGCGCGGCGGCCGTGGCGGCGGCCGTGGGGCGGCCGGAGGATGAGGTCTGGCCGCAAGCCGTCCCGGCGATGCCGGCCAGCCCGAGGCCTAGGATCAAAGCGGTGATTCCGATGACGCTCAGCATTCTCGAATTCATGCGGTTCTCCTGAACTCTATTTTATCCGGATAAAGGATGAGGCTCAACTTCGACCCTCAGGCGAGCGGGAGGATGACGTCGAAGCGGGTGCCTTTGCCTTCGACGCTTTCGGCTTCGATGGTGCCGCCCAGGCTCATGACGATGCCGGCGACGACCGACAATCCCAGGCCCGAACCCTGGCCCGGCGCCTTGGTCGTGAAGAATGGCTCGAAGATGCGCCGCCGCACGTCCTCGCTCATGCCGGGGCCCGTGTCCTGGACNNCCCGACCGTCAACCGCCCGCCCGCGCCCTGCATGGCTTGGATGGCGTTGACGCACAGGTTCATGACGATCTGGTGGATCTGCGACGGGTCGCCCGACACCGGCAGGAGATCGCCGCCCGGCGCATATTCCAGCGCGATATCCGGCGGCACGGACGTCCGCACGAGGCGCAGCGATTCGGCCGTGGAATCGCGCAGGTCGACCGTCCTTTTCTGATCCTGTCCCGGGCGGCTGAACGTCAGGATCTGCTGGACAAGTTCGGCGCCGCGCCGGATGGCCAGCTTCATGTCCTCCAGCCGGGCGGAGTCGCGGCCATCCCGTCCGGCCTCGTCCTCGAGGATGTGGGCCAGGGCCCGCATATGGGCCAGGAGATTATTGAAATCGTGGGCGATGCCGCCGGCCAGGGAGCCGATGACCTCCAAACGCTGGCCGTCGCGGATGTGCCCTTCCAGGCGGCGGGAAAGCTCGATCTGCTTCTCGAACGCTTCGATCAGAACGTTGATTTCAGCCAGCACCGGGCGGAAATCGGCGGTCATGGCGTCCGTCCGGGCCCGCGAGCTGAGGCGGCCGGCCAGCACGTCGCGAACGAGCCGGTGCAATTCCTCGATGACGCCCCGCACGCCGCGGCCCAGGCCGCGGGCAATGAGGAAAGCCAGGGCAGCCAACAATACCGTCGAGAGTCCGATCAGCAGGGCGATCCGCAGGTTGAGGGCCCGGGCGATCCGGCCGTCGATCTCGCTCTCGTCGATCTCGGCGAACATCGTCCAGGGCAGGCCCTGGATGCGGACCGGCGCCGACGACGACAGGACGCGCATGCCCTTCGTCCGGGCGATGATGGCGTCGTGAGCGCCGAGTGCCGTCCGCCCGGCCGTTTCGTTGTCGAGCGCGCCCCCGCCGGACCGCAGCGGAGCCCGCAGCCGGCCGTCCGGCCCGGCCAGAAACGTCGCGCCGGTCGTGCCCATGCCCGAGCGTTCGCGGACGATCGATTCGATGGCGTCAGGCGCCAGCTGGACGGCCACGACGGCCACGGTCGCGCCGCCGGCCTGGATCGGCGCCGCCAGATATTGGGCCGGGCCCGCTTCCCCGGAGTCCGTCTCCAGCCGCAGGTCGGAAATTCCCAGTTCTCCGCTGCGGGCGGCCCGCCAGGCCTCCTCGAGACCAGGCGCCAGCGCCGCGCCTTTCCGCTCGCCCGCGGCCGCCTCCCCGTTGTTGGAATAGACGATCGTCCCGTCGTCCGGCCGCAATAGAAAAAGATCCCGGTATTCATATTCCCGGATCAGGGCCTTCAGAAACGGCACATAACGGACGCGGGCCGCCCGGGCCTCGGGCCCGTTCAGCGCCTCGTAGGCCTGCCTGATATAGGGATTGGCGGCGAAGACCCGGACGTCGGCGCGGCGCTCGAAATAGAATTTCTGCAGGACGGTGATCTTGATGTCCCGTACCGACCGGAGCTCCCGGAAAGCCTGGTTCTTGAGCTCCGTCCGGGCGGCGTCGAAGCTGACCAGCGAGACGATGAAGAGAGGGATCAGCCCGCAGAACAAAATGCTCAGGACGATCCGGGCGCGCAGGGGGATGTCCCGGAGCATTCGCGCGCCGCCGGCGGCATCCGATCCGGCGGGAACGGAGGGATCGACGGGGGCGGCCGGACTATCGGAAGCGGCGGAACGGGCGGCGGGGCGTTGGCGGGTCCGCATATTGCGCCGTCAGGGCAGGAATTTGTAGCCCAGGCCGCGAACGGTTTCGATGCGGGCGCCGTCGGAGCCGAGCTTGCGGCGCAGTCCGCAGACCTGGAAATCGACCGTCCGCTCGGTGATGGCATAGTCGTCGCCGCGGACGCGGTCGATGATCTGTCCGCGGGAGAAAACGCGGTTGGGCGTGCCCGCCAGAAGGGCCAGGATGTCGAATTCGGTGCGGGTCAAGGCGATGGGGCGGCCTTCGAGCCGGGCCTCGCGCGAAAGAGGATCGAGGCTCAAGGGGCCGACCCGCAGAAGCTCGGGCGGGTGCTCGGCGATTCGGCCGTTGCGGCGCAAAACCGCCCGGATGCGGGCGATCAGCACATCGGGGTCGCAGGGCTTGACCACGTAGTCGTCGGCATATTCCCGCAAGCCCCGGACGACGTCGTTGGGCAGGCCGCGTCCCGTGAGCATGATGACCGGCACGGCCGCGGTCGACGGCTCGCGCCGCAGGGCCCGGCAGACTTCGTAGCCGTCGATCCCCGGCAGGCCGAGGTCGAGAAGAACGAGATCGGGACGCCGGGCGCGGAAGGATGTGATCGCCTCTTCGCCGGTCCGCACCGCGGTCACGGCGAACCCCTCCTTNNAAGGAGGAGCCGTCGGGGTGGCGCCGCTACGGGAAGTTTCTGGAGGCATGGATGGAAACGAAATTATAACACAATCCAAAAACGGCCCAAACATTCGCGGTGTAGCGTTAGCTGGGACGTCGGGCCCCGGCCCGGCCGCCCCGCGTATTTCCTATCCTCGCGCGGAGGCATTCATGTTCGACTCGGGCAATACCGGTTTCATGCTGTTGGCGGCCTCGCTGGTCATGCTCATGACCCCGGGCCTGGCCTTCTTCTACGGNNCCATCATGATCCAGAGCTTCGTCTCTATGGGTTGGACGACGGTCATCTGGTTCACGTTCGGCTATTCGCTGTGTTTCTCGGGCGGGGAGGGCGGCGTCATCGGCGACTTCAAAATGGCCTTCCTGCACGGAGTGACGCCGGAGACCGTGCTGACCGGCAACAATATCCCGCTTCTCGTCTTTATCGCCTACCAGATGATGTTCGCCATCATCACCCCGGCCCTTATCACCGGCGCCTTCACCAACCGGGTCAGCTTCAAGGCTTACTTCCTGTTCCTGACGGCCTGGCTGATCTTTGTCTATTTCCCCATGGTCCATATGATCTGGGGCGGCGGCTTTCTGGCCAAGCAGGGCGTTCTCGATTTCGCCGGCGGCATCGTCGTCCACGCCATCGCCGGCATGGCCGCCCTGGCCTCGGTCTTCTTCGTCGGCAAACGCAAGGTCGTCGACAAGGGCATGCACAACATTCCCCTGATCGCGCTGGGCACGGGATTG
>PMCY01000374.1:4627-6224 GCA_003154255.1 Candidatus Aminicenantota bacterium
GATGTCTGGGGCGTGCACGGCGTGGGCGGCACGCTGGGCGTGCTGATGCTGGGCGTCTTCGCTTCGACGGCGGCCAACCCGGCCGGGGCCAACGGCCTCCTGCAGGGCAACGCGCCGTTCTTCATCAAGGAACTTCTGGCCGTGGCCGGCGCCTGTGTCTATGCCTTCGTCTTCACGTACGCCATGCTCTGGCTGATCAACAAGATCACGCCCGTCCGCATCAGCGAAAAGGACGAGATGGGCCTGGACGAGGCCCTGCACGGCGAACAGGCCTACGAATTCTGATTGGAAAGGGGTCAGGTCTTAACGTTCAACAAAATTGGCCAGACCTGACCCCTTTTTCGCCTTCGTGTATAATATCTCCATGATCCAAGTCCTGATCAAACTCGGATTGTCCATTCTCCTGGGTGGGGCCATCGGCCTGGAGCGCGAATTCGGCCACAAGCCGGCCGGCCTGCGGACGAACATCCTCATCTGCCTGGGCTCGACGATGATGATGACCCTGTCGGGCCTTATGCTGACCGGCAAATCCGCGGACCTCTTCGATCCCCTGCGCGTGGCCGCGGGCGTCATCACCGGCATGGGCTTCATCGGGGCCGGGACGGTGATCCGGGCCTCGGGCCACATCCACGGCCTGACGACGGCCTCGACGCTCTGGGCCGTGACCGGCCTGGGGCTCGTCATCGGGGCCGGGTTTTACGATATCGCCGTCCTCTTCGCCGGGATCGTTGTCATTACCCTGATCATCTTTCGCAAGGTCGAGCAAATCCTTCCCCGCAAGATCAACTTTCAATATGTCCTGGCGGCCCGGGACCGGCCCGGGATCTTGGGCGAATTGAGCGAAGTGGCCCGCAAAGACGGGATCCATTTGGATGATGTCGTCCTTAAAAGGACCGGGACGACGGCCACGATCAGCTTCTTTTTCAGCGCCCGCGACGCCGCCGAGCGGGAGTTCGCCCGCGCTGTCACCGCTTTGGGCGAAGTGATCGAAATCCGACTCGGCTNNCCCGGGTCAATTCCACCAGGCGGGTTCGTCGTCGATCGGCTTGATGGTGGCCGGGTTGCGTGTCGCTTTCCACGGCAGGGATACATCGCGGCCGTCGATCCGGCCCTGGATCGTTCCGCTNNTCCGGGAACTGGAATTTCTGGGTCGCCTCCAGCTTGAAGTCGAGCGCGGGCGAGCCGGCGCCCGGCGCGGCCGACCAGGTCCACGTGCCGCTGACGTTGGCCGGGACGATCCACAGATAGACGTCATGGGTGACGTCCTCGATCTTGAGCTCGGTATGGGCGTCGGCCTTCCAATTGTCCATGGCGAAATTGTGGGAAACGACGCGCGAGCCGGGCTGCAATTCGCGCAGGATCTTGGGCCGGAGCTTGAGGTTGACCGTCGTCAGCAGGTACATCGGCAGGACGGTCGCCTCGCGGAAATCGGCCTGGAAGAGATCGCCCTCGATGAACTTGACCCTCTCCATGACGCCGGCCTTTTTGGCGTTGTCCAGGCACTCGCGGATGCGTTCCGGATCGAGATCGAAGCCCACGCCCCGGCAGCCGAAGCGCTGGGCGGCGGTGATGATGATGCGTCCGTCGCCGCAGCCCA
>PMCY01000119.1 GCA_003154255.1 Candidatus Aminicenantota bacterium
CGGGCCACCAGGTCGCGTGCCACCGGTGGATGCGCGCAAAGAGCGACCGGGGCTTGCGCGACGCCTGGCACCGGATCGAGCAGCTCGAGCACTTGTGAAGCTTCATAAGAGATTTGATCATTTTATTCCCCCTTAATTGATGGACTTCCGAGTTCGTTTTTTCCTGTCGTTCGCCGCGGTCTTGCTGCGACTTCCCCGTCAGCGATCTCATCATCTCTTCACTCAAGGAGCCGATTCCTTTTTGGCCCATGATCTTCCGCATCATCTCCGCGNNGGCGCGTCGTCCAAGCACGTGCTGATTTTCTTTTGCGGTTCCTTTTCGTTTTTCATTCTTTGGCCTTCCTTATCGATTTCACAGCTTTTATATGCGGGAGGCATGCCAAAGGCGGCCGATGGACGCGCCGCATGTAAAATTCACCCTAAATTCCAGATAATAGGGATAATAGGATTTTCGGGCGTCAGGCCGATGGGAAGAAAAATTCGAGAATAAGTTACCGACGGTAATGCGCCGGATGGCCGCGCATTACCAACGGTAACACGGTTTCTTCAGGAAGAAAGAGGAGGGCTACTTGGTCTTTCCCGGTCGTTGCAGGTTCCAGCGCTTCCGCTTTTCCCACAGGTTCTTGCGGCTGATCCCCAGGATTTCCGCAATTTGCTCTTCCGAGTGGTCCGCCTGCAGCGTGCCGATGGACTGCTTGGCATATTCCTCGACGGAGACGAAATCGCGTGGGCTCCACGAAGACTCCTCGTTCGTCGACAATTTGGGCGGAAGCTGCTCCGCGCGGATGGGATTTCCGTCGTCGGTGAGATGCAGGGCGTATTCGATGGCGTTCTCCATCTCTCTCACGTTTCCGGGCCAGCGGTAATTCATGAACGCCTTGAGGGCTTCCGGCGAGAGCCCGGTCACGTTGCGGGAATGCGCGTCGCAGAGACGCTGGAGAAGGTGGGCGGCCAGCGGAGGGATGTCTTCCCTTCGTTCCCGGAGCGGGGGCAGAAATACGGGAATGACGTTCAGGCGGTAGAAAAGGTCTTCCCGGAACGATCCGTCCCGGACGGCCTCTTCGAGATCGCGGTTCGTGGCGGCGATGATCCGGACATCGAGTTTTCTGACCTTGGTATCCCCGACCCGGCGGCACTCGCCTTCCTGGAGAAAACGAAGCAGCTTGACCTGCGCCTCCAGGGGAATCTCGCCGATTTCATCCAGAAAAAGCGTGCCGCCGTCGGCCGCCTCGAGGACGCCTAGATGGTCCCTGATGGCCCCGGTGAAAGCCCCCCGAACGTGGCCGAACAGCTCGGATTCGAGCAGGTTTTCCGGGATGGCCCCGCAATTGATCGTCAGGTAGGGCTTCTCTTTTCGATCCGAGTTGAAGACGATGGCCCGGGCGATCAGCTCCTTTCCCGTCCCGGATTCGCCGGTGATCAGGACCGAGCTCGTCGTGGAGGCCACCCGTTCGACCAGACGAAGGATGGCCTTCATCCTTTTCGACTGGGTGATGATATTGTGGAACTGGGCCTGGCGTTCGATCTCCCGGCGGAGGGTCATGCAGGTCTCGGTCAGCCGCATCTGCTCGGTCACGTTGCGGACGACTTCCACGGCGCCGATGATGCGGCCTTCCCGGTCCCTGTAAGGGCCGGCAAAGACTTCCATCCAGAGGATATTCCCATCGGGCAATCGGATGTCCCGGAGCGCGCTCTTGGGAATTCCGTCCTTGATGACGTCCAAGATGATGCAGTTCTCGCAGGGTTCCCGGCGCCCCCGATAGGCCTCGTAGCAGGTCCCGCCGATTTTGGCCCCGTAGAGCTTCTGGACGGCCTCATTTTGGAAGAGGACCTTGAGATCCTTGTCGATCACCGTGATGGCGTCGCTGACGGTATCCAGAACGGCCTTGAAGAGCTCCTCGCCGCCGAACGATGAAGAGGCCATTACCATCTTCCTTCCCAGGAAACCGCCGATTGGTACGAAGGACAACCCCTCCGTTATCCGTGGCTCGGATTGTATGGGGAAGGAAATAGGCTGTCAAGAGTCGCAAAAGTCCCGGGAATATGGACTCCCGACGGTCCGGTGTGTTATTAATTGTAGGTCATCATGCGCCGAAGCGTAAATCCTTTTACCGGGTGCGTCGTCGTTCCCTCCCGGCGTTGAAGAGGTCATCCACCATGACAAGAATGCGGATCGTCATCGTCCTGGCCGCCTTAATGTTCACCGTTCCGCCCTCATTCACGGGGCCCGGGCAAGCCCAAACTACCGGCGGAAGCGGCGCGCGACGGGCTCCCTCCCCCCCGCCCGCCATTGAGCCCATACTTTATACGGCCGTCCCGTTGGAGAGCGTCCCCAACATCAAGGCCGAGACGATCGTCGGCCACCTCCCCCGGCTGCCGAAGACCATCCCCGCCGTATATCAGGGCCGGGCCAAGGGGCCGGAGGTCCGCGTGGTGTGGCCGGCCCCGAAAGACAACTCCCAGGTACTCGAGCCGGGCGCCTACACCGTTACCGGTAAAGTCCCCGGCACCCCGTTCCAGCCCAAAGCTACGGTGACCGTAAAGGCTGCCGCAAAGATCGCTCCGGGTCCGACCCGCGGGATCGAGCCCTTTCCGCTCGGCCAA
>PMCY01000037.1 GCA_003154255.1 Candidatus Aminicenantota bacterium
ACGTCGCGGACGCCGTCCTTGCCCGTGCCCAGGAACTGTTCGGCGGCGACGCGGATGGCGGCTTCGGTCGATTCGATTTTGATCTGGGCCGTGGCGTCGGCCAGGATGGGCACGCCGCCGTGGGTCAGGACTTCGGGCGTCCGGATGGTCAGGGCGATGACCTCCAAGGGCAGGACATCGACCGTTTCCAGGAAGGGACGGACGAATGTCCCTCCGCCCAGCCGGATACGATATCCGATCTTCGTCTTAGATCCGTCGGAAGCGGTGACCGTTTTTTTTCGCCCGGAGATGACGAGGGCTTCGTTGGGGCCGACCTTTTTGTACTGTTTGGCGAAGACGAGGATGGTCAGGGCCAGGACGGCGATCGCGGCGCCGGCGATGATGAGAACGGTCACGAGATTCATGAAGGCCTCCTGCTCCAATGAGCGGTCTCTCCGGAAAATCCGGTCCTAACTCGTTAAAAGAAAATCAATTATTATCGGCGCGGCGGGCCAAAGTCAAGCCGGGGCCGTGTCCCGCCGGATCAGCGTTCCCCATAGGCCATGAAGAGCAGGCTTTTGCGTTTGAGGATGTCTTTTTGGATCTGCACGATTTCGCGGATGCCTTGATCGGCCAGCTTGAGCAGCTCGGTCAGCTGGTGGCGGGAGAAGGGGCTGCGCTCGGCCGTGGCCTGGACTTCCAGGAGCTGGCCGCGGTCGGTCTGGACGACGTTCATGTCCACGTCGGCCGTCGAGTCCTCGTCGTAATCCAGGTCCAGGAGGAGCTCTTCGCGGACCATTCCGACGCTGATCGCCCCGACCAGGTGACGGAGCGGCATCTGGTCGACGATCTTGCGGTCCATCATTTTTTTCAGGGCCAGGGCCAGGGCCACGCAGGCGGCGTTGATCGACGCGACGCGCGTGCCCCCGTCGGCTTGAATGACATCGCAATCGACGATGATCTGGCGCTCGCCCAGCGACCGCAGGTCTGTGACCGCCCGCAGGGTCCGTCCGATCAGGCGCTGAATCTCCTGGCTGCGACCCGAGGGATAGCCCTGCTGGCGCTCCCTCTGGGTGCGCTTCTCGGTGGAGCGCGGCAGCATGGCGTATTCGGCCGTGACCCAGCCACCTCCGGAGCCCCGCAGGAAAGGCGGGACCTTGTCCTCGATCGTGGCCGCGGCGACGACGCGCGTCTTGCCGCATTCGACGAGGGCCGAGCCGTCGGCGAAGTCCAGGTAATCGAGCTGGAACCGGATCGGCCTCAGCTCGGCGGCCGTTCGATTGTTTGATCTCATGTCGGGTTCGTTTCTCCGGCGGGCCTCGTGTTCCAGCGTTTGTGCAGCCAGAGCCACCATTCGGGCGCCTGCCGGATCTGGTCTTCGATCATCTTAGTGCAGATTCCGGTGATTTTCAACACGTCTTCCTCCCTCCGCCCGGTGAGTGGAATTTCCAGAGGCGGCAGGATGCGGAAGCGGAAACGGCGGCCCCGCGGCAGGCAGAAAACGGGGACGAGCGGCGCGCCCGTCAGGATGTGGAAGGAGGCCAGGCCGGGGGTCGTGGCCGCCTGTCGGCCGAAGAAATCGACGAAGACGGCTTCCTGGCGCAGGACATTCTGGTCGATGAGGATGGCCATGATGCCCCCGCTTTTCAGGGCCCGCGTGATGGGCCGGGCCGCCCCCATCTTGTCGATGACGATGCCGCCCATCCGCGTCCGGACGGCCGTCAGCCTGCGGTCGACAAGGCGGTTATCGAGATGGCGGGCGATGACGTGGAGCGTCCCCATCGGAGACAGGAGCGGGATAAGAGTCTCCCAATTCCCGTAGTGGGCGGAGAAGACCAGAACGCCTTTCCCTTGGGCCAGGGCCCGCTCCAGATGCTCACGCCCTTCGATCTCGATCAGATCCAGGACGCGATCCCGGGTATAGCGGGTGAATTTTATGGTTTCCAGCGTCACCTGGCCGAAATGGCCGAACGAGGCCCGGGCGATGGCTTCCCGTTCCCGGGCCGTTTTTTCCTGGCCGAAGGCGGTTCCCAGGTTTTTCAAGGCGATCCCGCGATGGAACGGGGAGAGACGATAGAAGAAGCGGCCCAATCCCCGTCCCATGGCCAGCACGGCCGGCCGGGGGATAAAAAAGAGGGCCGCGGAGACCGCTTGATAGACGGCGTATCCGGCCCATTCCCCGGGCCGGTATCTCACGCCCGGCCTCCGGGCGATGAATTCACCACCGCTTCCCGGATCCGTTCGTGAAATCCGGCGGGCAGATCCAGCTCAATGCGGAGAACGAACGATTCGAATCCGACGATCGCTTCGCGGCGGTCGCGGATCTTGACCGCGTCCTTTTCCGTAGTCAGCAACACCGGACAATCGGCCTCGCGCGCCGCATCGGCCAAACGGACCAGGGCCGCGTCGGGGTAATCGAAATGGTCGGGAAAAACCGCCCGGGCGGCCGGCGCCGTTCCCGCGGCCTCGAGCAGTTCGAAAAACCTCTCCGGCCGGGCGATCCCGCAATAGGCGTAAATCCGGCGTCCGCGCAGGGCGGACAAGGGCCGCACCGCACCGTCCTGGAGCGGGATGATCCCGTTCTCCCGGACATGATAGCCGAAAAATATCGCCCGGCCGGCGCGAAGCGCCGGACTTTCTGGCTGGTTCTTCATCAGCACGACATCCGCGGCCGCCAGGGCGGCCGGGCCCTCTCGGAGGGGCGTGCGGCCGGCCGCATCGTAGAGGACGATGTCCANNTGGCGCCGGGCCGCGAGGAAAGGCTCGTCCCCGCCTTCGCGCCAGGTGCCGGTGATCGTCTTGCCGTTGGAGAGAACGCCTCCCGAACGTTCCCAGACGCTTTTATAACCGCGGGTGACTAGCGCCGGTTTTCGGCCGATTTCCAGGAGGAATCCGAGTAAATCCATGGCCAGGGGGGTCTTTTCCGACCCGCCCAGGGCCAGATTTCCGACACTGAGGACGGGCAGGGGCGCCTGCCCGGCATGCAGGACTCCCCTTCGATGGAGAGCGCGCCTGAGGCGGCAGACCGGGCGGGAGAACGCGGAATAAATCGAGACCAGAAGTTTCATTCGGCCCCATGATATTACATCGGGCCGGGTTTTTAAAATGTCGAGTGAGGGAGCGCCCCGAGCTCTTCTTTACAGGGCTGGAATTATTGACCTATAATTAGCACCGGCAACCCGCGCCGAGGCGCGCTTGGAGGATCAGCGATGAACCGAAAGATTCTATGGATGGGTGTTCTTTTTACGGCCGCGCTGGCCGTGATTTCCTGCCAGAAAAAGACCCGGGTCAAAGGAGTGGATCTGAGCGTCTCGTTCGCCGAGGCGACTCTGTCCGACAACCTGATGACGGATGTGACGTATAAATGGAAAACCGGTCCGGACTTCAAGCCTTTCGACCGGGATTATACGATCTTCGTCCATTATTGGCATGACAGCAACCTCATTGTCGGAGACGATTACACCCCCGACGTGCCCACATCCAAGTGGGAAAAGAACAAGGAATATTCGCTCAAAAAGCGGATTTATATTCCCGCGTTCATTGATGAGTTCGACCCCCAATTCAAGGGCGAGGAGACGCTCCGGCTGTCCTCCGGCTTCTTTAACCCGTTCGATAGAACCGGGAAATCGCAGCGCGAGGTCCTGTCCAAGAAGCTGAAGGTCCTTCCGCCCCCGTTGGGAACCCCCGAAGTCATCTATGAGAGCGGCTGGTACGACCTGGAGATCAATCGCGATTCCCCGCTCAAGCAGTGGCGCTGGACGGCCAAGGAAGCCAAGTGCATCGTCGACAATCCCAAGCGTGACGCGCTCCTGGTCATCCGCGGCGGGGTCAATCTGGAAGTGGTCAAGGACCAGAAGATCATCTTCAAGATCAACGACCTGGTCCTGGACGAATTTGTTCCCGATCAGGGCCTCTTCGAGAAATCCTATGCCGTCAAGAAGGAACAGCTCGGCGATAAAGATGAGTTTTTCCTGACCATCGCCGTCGATAAGCCGTTCATTCCGGCCAAGGCCATGGCCGGGTCGAAAGACGACCGGGAACTGGGTATTATGGTAGCCTTGGTTTACTTCCGCTGAGGGCTACGCCCGACGGCGGTTATTTGATGGGGGTCGAAGGCGCTTTCGCGCCGCCTTGGCCGAGGACCCGGTCCAGGTTTTCCTTGGCCTTGGCCGCGTCGGCCTGGGCCTGCTGGTACTTCTGATAGGTCTCGGCGAAATCCCTCTGAACCTTTTCCTTTGATTCCATGCTGTTGAACGTCGTGAGCTGTTGGCGCAGGGAGAGCATCTTCAACCCCAGCAGGTCCACTCTTTCCTTGGCCCTGTCGTAGAGGTTTTGATAATCGGCAGTCTGCTCTTCCCGGTTGGGCGCTTGGGGCGATCCCGGTTCCGGTCCGGATAAGGGCGCAGGCGTCGCTGCAGGCCGGCCCCCGGCGGGATTCGCCGCGCTGGTGTTCTCAGCCGTGCCGAGATCCTGGCCGCCCTCGGTTTTGTTCGCCGGGCCGGAAGCCTTTTTCTTCAGATCGGACAGGGTCACGTTGGTGATAACGACGGTTTTACTGCTTTTTTGGGCCTGGCGGCGCTCTTTTTCTTTCTTGGCCGCGTCGACCAGGTCCTGGCCGAAGCAGAGACCGGCGGCTAATGCAATTACGCCCGAAAAAAGGAAAACCCTTTTCATCATATAAAAATCATAGTCCTCACCAGCGAACCTGTCAATCACCTTTAGGGGGGAGGACAGCCGTCCGGACCGACAGCCGGAATCCGTCCGAGACGATCTCCACCGCGCCGTCCCGGTCCGTGCGCAGGACGCGGGAGCCGCGCTCTTCATAGCGCGCCACGATGCCCGGATCGGGCAGACCGTAACGGTTGTCCCGGCCCACGGAGATGACCACGATCCCGGGGGAGACCGCATCGAGGAATTCCGGCGAGCTTGACGAACGGCTGCCGTGGTGAGGGGACTTGAGCACGTCCGTCCGAAGCGGTCGTCCCGATCGGGCCAGCCGCCGCTCCGCGGCCGCGTCGATATCGCCGGTCAGCAGAAATGTGGTCGAACCGTAGGTCAGGCGCAGGACGAGCGAGCGTTCGTTTTCGGCCCCCGCCCGTCCGGGATCGTCCCCGTCCGGAGCCAGAACCTCGATACGGACGCCGCCGATCGTCTGCTCGTCCCCGGGTTTCAGCCGCCGGTGGACGGCCGGGCCAAGGGCCCGCCGGAGCACCTCGGCGCCGGCATCCGAGGCCCCCGGCGCGGCTTCCCAGAATTCGCGGGGGCGGAAATTGCGGGCCACGGCGGGCAGGCCGTTGCGATGGTCGGGATGGGGATGGCTGAGGACGATCGTCCCGATCGATCGGATCCCTTTGTCCCACAGGAACGGGGAAACCACGTTTTCCCCGACATCGAACGTCCCCACGGGGAGTCCTCCCCCGTCGACGATCATTTTTTCGCGCCCGGGGAATTCGACCAGGATCGAATCGCCGTGTCCGACGTCGAGGAATGTAAGGCGAAGGACGGCGGATCCGACGGGGTAGGGATAGAACGCCAATAAAAGGGAAAACATCCCCGAGGCGGCCGCCGTCATAGTTTTTTGGGCCCGGTCGCGCCGCGGAGCGAGAAAGAGAAGNNCCGGCGGCCAGCAGGATGGTGGCGATGGGGATGGCCAGGAAGTTGAGGAGCAAACCGGAGAAGGTGATCCGGTGGAAGGCGGACGCCACGAGGGGAAGGACGCCGGCCTGGGCGGAGAGCGACATGGCCAGCGTTTCCGATATCTTGAGCGGAAACCGGGGAAGCCGTCGCCGGATGGGCTCGAAGAAGAGGAGGATGAACAGGGTCGCCGCGTAGGTCAGGGCGAAACCCATGTCGAAAACCTGGAACGGATTGTCCAGCAGGATGACGAAGGCGCTGAGCGCCAGCGTGTTGAGGAGATGAACGTCCTTCCACAGAAGCTCCCCGGCGAAATAGAGCCCGGCCATCAACACGGCCCGGGAGACGGAGGCCTGGCCTTCGATGAGAAGTCCGTAGAGGACGAGCAGGACAATCAGGAGGGCCGATGCCGGGCGCCGGGAGACTCCGGCAAACCGCAGGGCGCCGAAGAGCAGGGCGGCGATAATCCCGATGTGCGCGCCCGAGATGGCCAGCAGGTGCAGGAGCCCCGTTTCCTGGAGGGTGCGGTTGATGTCGTCGCCGACCCGCCCCCGTTCGCCGAGGAGAAAGGCCTCCAGCACCGCGCCTTCCGGAAGGATGCCTCCGGGCGCCTCTGGGGCGGCGAACGCGGCTTCCAGGCGGCGGAGGAAGCTGCGTCGTAGCCGGGAGACGATCCGACGCGGAGAGTACCTCGGCCCGGCGCGGATCCTCGCGACCAAGGCGGGGCTTTTAGTCGCGGCGAGGGCTTGGAATCCCTGGCTCCGCATATAGCGCCGGGAGAACGGCTCGTCGAAATTGCGGTATTCCTTGGGCGGCACGATCTGGGCCGAGACCTTGATCGAGTCACCGACTAGGACGTCCGGCCGGGGCGGCGACCCGGGGGAGCGGGCCACGGCGATGCGGACCCGGCCGGACGCGGCGATTTCATGACCGAGGCGGACCATCCGTTCGACCCGCAGGACAAGAAAGTCCCGGTCGATTCCCGGGGCCAGCGACCGATCGACCGTCCCATAGAAATCGATATAAACGTACGCGGGCAGCCGGCCCAGCGGATTGGCCGCGAACCGGGCTTCGGCGGTGGAATAAACCACGGCCCCCAGGGCCAGGGCGGCGGCCAAGGCGCATCCGGCCGCCCCGGCCAGGCGGTCCCGGGCGAATAGCCGCCAACCGAGCGCAAGAGGAAGGACGAGCAGGAGGGCCCCCAGGGCCGGCGGCCAAGGCCGATGCGCGCCGAGCAGAAGTCCGGCGACGAACGGCAGGGCCAGAGCGAACAGGGGGCAGGACATCGCGGCGGACGCCGCTCAGCGGGTGTTTTTATCGACGCCGTTCTGCTGCTCCAGGCAATTGAGGAGCAGATGGGACATGACTTTGATGCCGATGGCGATCGTCCGCTCATCGGGGTTGAAATACGGGGAGCGGAGCGGGATGGCGGGCTGGAGGCGGGGGTTGCGGGAGCCGAGAAAGAAGAAGAGGGAGGGGACTTTTTGGCCGTATCGGCCGAAGTCGTCGGCCGTCATCTGCGGCTTGATCTCGATGAGCTTCTTTTCTCCAAGAGCTTCGTCGAAGGAGGCCCGCATGAGGTCGAGCAGCTCCGGATGGTTGTAGACGGGCGGGATATCCTGTTCGAAGCCGAACGTGGCGTCCCCGCCCAAACCCTGGGTGATGCCCTTGATCGCCGCTTCCATGGCTCGCGGGATCCTCTTGCGGCTGCTCTCGCTGAGTGTTCGGACGACGCCTTCGAACGTGACCCGTTCGGCGACGGTATCGGCCTTGGTCCCGGCCTCCAGTTTGCCGATGATCAATTGCAGCGGATCGGTCGGATCGGAGAGCCGGGCGAACAGCGTCTGGAGGCCGAGTATGGATTGGGCGGCCAGGGCTACCGCGTCGGAGCCGTCCTGGGTCGGGCCGGGCTTGCCGCGGACCTGAACATGAAAGGCGTCGGACGAGGCCAGGAAGGGTCCCGAAGCCAGGAAAGCCTGGCCCAGCGTTTCCGGCCAGACATGCAGGCCGAAGACGGCGATGACCGGCGGGTTGTCCAGCACGCCTTCCTTGATCATGAGCGCGGCCCCGCCGTCCTCGCCGGAATTGTTCTCGTCGCCCGGCTGGAAGATGAACTTGACGCCGCCGCGCATGCGCTCCCGGAGGGCGGACAGGACCATGGCCGTTCCCAGCCCGATCGTCGCGTGCAGGTCATGTCCGGAGGCATGCATCACGCCGGCATTGAGGGATTTATAAGGGACGTCGGCCAGCTCCTGGATGGGGTCGGCGTCCATGTCGGCGCGCAGGGCGATCATGGCCCCGGGCTGGGCGCCGCGCAGGATGGCCACGAGCCCCGTCTTGCCCACTCCCGTGCGCACGTCGAGCCCGAGCGCCTGCAGACGACCGCTGAGGAGCATGGCCGTCTCCCCTTCGCGGCCGGGGAGTTGGGGATTCCTGTGGATGAAACGCCGGACCTTGATCAGCTCGGCCCGCGATTTCTCGATTTCCCGGTCGATATCGGCGGCGGTTTTCTTGTCCACCGCTCCGGCGGTAGACAAAATCGAACAAATTGAAAATACAACAAATAATGCCTGACCGGCGCGGATTCCCATGGCTTGCTATATTAAAATGCGCCCGGTTTTTTGTCAAATGAGAGGCTACCGCCCTTGATCTTCGGCCGCCGTTATGTCATTGATAAACCTTGAAAAAGGAGACCATTCGAATGGACGCTCCATTTCGCCTTTATTATCAATCGCCGATCGGACTCGTGGAGATCGCCGGCACGGATGCGGCGATTACGGGTTTGAATTTCGTCGAGGCCGGGCCGCGGAAGAAGACGGACGAAGCCCCCGTGCTGCGCGACGCGCTGCGCCAGATCGACGAATATTTTCTCGGCCGGCGGACGGAATTTTCCGTCCCTTTGAAAACGGACGGAACGGCTTTTCAGGAAGACGTCTGGCGCGCTTTGCGGGCCATAGGCTTCGGGAGAACCGCTTCCTATCAGGAGATCGCCCGGATGATCGGACGTCCCGCCGCCGTGCGGGCCGTTGGCGCAGCCAACGGGGCCAATCCCATTTCCATCATCATTCCCTGCCATCGCATCATCGGCAAGGACGGCCGGCTGACCGGCTACGGCGGAGGGCTGTGGCGCAAGGAATGGCTCCTGGCCCATGAACAGAGCGGGCGCCGCCCGCTTTTCGCCTAAAAAAAGGTCCTCATCATCCGGCCCATGAGGGACGGATGATGAGGACCGGGGATCATCAGCGCCGTATCAGCGGATGTATTTGGCGAAAGGCTTGGTCCCGGCGTAGACGGCCTTGGGGCCGAGCTCCTCCTCGATCTCCAGCAGGCGGTTGTATTTGGCCACCCGTTCGCTGCGGCAGACCGATCCGGTCTTGATCTGGCCGGTGTTCAAGGCGACGCTGAGATCGGCGATGAACGTGTCTTCGGTTTCGCCGGACCGGTGGGAGATGACCGCCGTATAGCCGTGGGCATGGGCATAGTCGACGGCTTCGACCGTCTCGCTCAAGCTGCCGATCTGGTTGAGCTTGATGAGGATGGAGTTGGCGATGCCGCGGGCGACGCCGTCCTTGAAGCGGGCCATGTTGGTGACGAAGATATCGTCGCCGACGATCTGGATCTTCCGCCCCAGGACTTCGGTCATGGCCTTCCAGCCGTCCCAGTCGTCTTCGGCCAGGCCGTCCTCGATGGAGATGATGGGATACTTCTCGATCAGTCCGGCATAGAAGGCGATCATTTCGGCGGATGTCCTGACCGCGCCGCCCGATTTCTTGAAGACATATTTTCCGGAGGCGAAGAATTCCGAAGCGGCGGGATCGAGGGCCAGGAAGACGTGTTTGCCGGGCGTGTAGCCGGCCTTTTGGATGCTCTCGACGATGCACTCCAGGGCTTCTTCGTTCGATTTGAGGTTCGGGGCGAATCCGCCCTCGTCGCCGACGGCCGTGCCGTAACCCTTCTTTTTCAGGATCTTTTTCAGGTTATGGAAGACCTCGGTCGCGGCCCGGATGGCCTCGGCAAAGGTCGGCAGGCCGGCCGGCGCGATCATGAACTCCTGGAGGTCGACGCTGTTGTCGGCATGGGCCCCGCCGTTGAGGATGTTGACCAGCGGGACGGGAAGCGTGTACGAATCCCGCTGCCGCAGGGAAACGTAGAGAGGCAGGCCGGCGGCCTTGGCCGCGGCATCGGCCGCCGCCATCGAAACGGACAGGATGGCGTTGGCCCCCAGGTTCGTCTTCAACGGGGTCCCGTCGAGCGCCAGCAGGAGGGCGTCGATCCCCTTCTGGTCCCGGGCGTCATAGCCGCGAAGCTTGGGGGCGATGACGTCGTTGACGTGGGCCACGGCNNACGGTCCCGCCCTTCAGGACGACCTTGGCCGCGACGGTCGGGTTGCCCCGCGAATCGAGGATCTCGCGGGCCTTGATTTCGGAGATAGTCGTGTCGCTCATGAAATCCACCTTTGAAATAAATTTAAGGAAAAGGAGGGAGCGCCGGGCTCAAGCCTTGGGGTTGTCGTGGGGAAGCCCTTCGGGGCCGCGCTTGAGGAACTCTTCCTTTTTCTTGTCGATGAACTCGCGGATGGCGTCCAGGCCTTCCTGCGTCTTTTCGCGGACGACCTTGATGCCTTTCTCCGCTTCCTTGGAGATCTTATCGAAGTTTTCCTTGGCCTTCTCGCCCGTCTTTTCCGCTTCTTCGGAGATCTTCTGGCGCGTTTCCTTGCCGCTGGCGGGAGCGAAGAGGATGCCCAGGACGAAACCGGCCGTGGCGCCGATCACGAAGGAGACGGCGACTTCGAGGGCCGAGCTTTTTTCATTGGACATGGAGTTTCTCCTTTTTTTTTTTCATTTGCCGCAGGACGAAGCGCGCCACCGGCACGACGAAGGGGAGGTATTTGGTCTGGGGCGGAAGCAATTTCGAAGAGACCAGCATGGCCGCATCGGAAAAACCGCCGGCGGCTTTCCTGGACACGCGGAACGTGTCTCCCAGCTCTTCCACCCGGGCCTTGACTTCCAGATCGAGCTCGCTCAGACGCCCGGCCAGGACCCGGACTTCAACCAGCGTTTTTTCGGCCTCCTCCGCCGTCCGTTGGAGCTGGATCGAGAGGCGGACGAGGAAGACGACGGCGACGACGGCCGCGACGGTCAGGACAATTAAAAGGATGTTGGTCAGCGGCATAGTACACCAAACATAGTGGAAAAACGGGGGTTTGTCAATTGACCGAAGGCCGGACGGTCAGGGGCATTGGACGATCCCCTGGGCCCAGAGGCAGCCGCCG
>PMCY01000314.1 GCA_003154255.1 Candidatus Aminicenantota bacterium
GTGCCGGTGAGGAAATGCGTCTGCATACCGGGCGCCAGTTGGGAGACCATGGAACCCGTGCTCTGGCTCCGCCGGATGGGGCCGAAGCCGGCATGGTCGCAGACATCGGCTCCCTTGAAGCCGCGGGCGGGCGACCAATCCGGCCCAGCCGCGGGACCGTGGTCGCGCAGGACGCTCATGAGGTCCGCAATCGTCAGCCGCCCTTTGCGGGCCTCCAAAAATTCGCCCGTGCGGCATTGCCGGCGGCGGGCGTCGGAAAAGCGGGTGAAGAGAAAATCGGAATAGCAGCGGCCGAAGTCGAAGTCGTCGCGGCCGCGGCACCAGCGGCGCGCGACCGCGTGCGAGACGAGATCCGCCGAAGCAAGATCCCACCGGCCGCCGATGGTAATACGGTTGGAGATCGTCCGCACGTCCCGGACCTTCTCCGCGGCCCAATGCGGGCCGGCCGTTTCCAGAACCCATGCCTCACGCGGATCCGCGATCAGGAAGCTGTTATGGTAGAAAAGCTTCCCGGGATAGCCGCAGTTGCCGCCCTGGCCGTGGGTTTCGAGAAGCCCGGTGATGGCGTCGCGGGCCTCGGCGGCGGTGCGGCTTCTCTCCAGCGCCAAGCGCAGGAAGTCCATGCCGATCAGCCCCGGCGATTTGTCATAAGGCACCTTGGTGAAGACGGCCTCGTTGCCGATGGCCACACCGTGTTCGTTGGCGCCCATCTCGGCGCCCCAGATCCAGAACGGCTTACTCAGAAGGACCTCGAAGGTCTGATCAATCTGGGGCACCTCGATATAAGTGCAGCGGACGACGGCGTCCGGGGCATGCTGAGCGGCCGGGACGCGTACGATCTCGTGGGCTTCGCGGGGGTCCCGGTCGGAATTTTTAGCGAAGAGCGCGGCCCCGTCGGCGGAGGCAGTTCCGAGAACGACCAAGGTATCGCACATGTCCCGTTCTGCCCGTTAGCCTTTCAGCCTGGCCCGATAGAGCGTCCCGGCCTTGACGGCCAGGAATTCGACGACCCCGCCGGGCTTGAACTGGGGCGGGCTGATCTGGGGGTACTCGGTATAAGCCTTGCCGTTGATGATCCACACCGGCCGGCCTTGGATTTTGGCTTGATAGATCAAATGGCCGCCGTCCGGGCTGAAGGAGATGCGGGACACCGCTTCGAATTTCGGCAGCGGCTTGCCGTCGAGCACGACGAACCACTTGCCGTCCTTGGCCGCTCCGTAAGCGAGATGCGCGCCGTCCGGGCTGAACAAGGGGGCCAGGACCTTTTCGTAAACGGGCTCGGGCTTGCCGTCCACAATGAAGGCGCGGCTGTCCGGATGGGCCTTGTCCGGGTTTTTGGGCAAGGCTTCATAGATGACATGTTTTCCGTCGGAGCTGAAATCGATGTTGACGACCTGGTAATCGGCGGACGAATAGACCTTGCGGGCGTCGCAAAACACGCCGAACATGACTTCACTGGAGCCGTCGGCGGACTTCTCCCAGAAATTACCCGGCCACCAGGTTCGGCCATCCGGCGAGAACTGCATGTTGCCGATGATCTCGTGCTTGCTGACGAGCTTGCCGTCCACGATGATCGAGCAGTCCCAGAGGCGGGCGCTCTTCTGGACGCCAAAGCCATAGCCGACATGGGCGCTATCCGGGCTGAAGCGGGCGGGCGTGAGTTTTTCGGCGCCGCTGCGTTCGACCTTGCCGTCCACGACGACGACGAATTTCTGGTCGTCCAAGGCCGCCCAAACGGTGCGCTTGGAATCCGGGCTGAACCAGGTATAGAGGACTTTGTCATAGCGGCCGGCATCTTCCTTGCCGTCGAGGACGACGCTCGATTTCCATGCGGGCGCACCCTCGCCCCTGACAATCCGCGTGAGGCAGTACATCGACCGCCGTCCGTCGGGACTCAGGACAAGGGCCGAAACCGCATCGGGATATTGCTGCGCGGATTGGCCGCCGATCACCGCGAAATAGCGGCTGCCTTTTTTGGCCAGAAACGGGGCCGGCCGGTTCTCGGCGTCGAAAACCGGCTCGGAAAGCACAGCATCGTAATCGCCGACCGGCTTCCCGTCCAGAATGAGGGACGATGTGGTGACTCCGCCCGCGGCGTCCACGTAGGCGCGATAGAGATAATGCCTATTGTCGCGGCTGAAGCTTAGATTGGCCACGCGGCTGAACCAAGAATCGACTTTTCCATCGACGACGACGGAAGCGATCATATTCTCAGGCAGGGGCGGCTTCTTGGCGTCGCGCAAGCCGATGACGACGGCCGCCCAGCGGGAGCCGTCGGGGCTGATCAGCCCGTCGCTCATAGCCAGTCCGCCCGGCGGCAGCTTGCCCAATTCGACGGCCTCTGCGGCTCCCTGGGTCTGCGCCGCGGCGCGCGCGCCGCCGCAAAGAACCGTCCCGCCCAGAACCGCCAGTCCGGCGGTCAGAAACACAGCGATCGGCTTTTTGATTATCATGATGCTCTCCCGGAAAAACTCATGTTCATTTCTCCGCCCTCAGTAACGGCTTTCGATTTTGACCGTCCCCTTGAGGTCATGCAGAAAAATCACTTCCTTGACCGGATCGAAATCCGCCCAGGGGCGGCCGTTCACCGTGACGCTCTTCATCGGCAGAGATTTCGGATGACGGAATCGCAGCAGGACCGACTTGGGTATACGTCGGGACGGCATCTCCACCGTAGCCGCAATCGTTCCGTTGTCCGCATCGGAGACGATTTCATAGCCCGTCGGGCCGAAGTGGGTCGGGGCGTTTTTCACCGATGTCTTCTGGCCCTGCTCCAGCCAGGCCCTCGGCATGGCCCGGGCCAGCCAAAGCGATTCTCCTTCCTCCATCACCAGCATGTTGCGGAAGCGCTCCAGGAAGGCGGCCTCCTCGAAGATCTTGTCCGGGGGGCCGTGTACGGCGTGTTCGTTGAAGATGTATCCGTCTTTCGGCAGGATGTCGATGGCATAGCAGTTGAGGAAGGACCGCAAGAAGACCGGGACGTCGTCGGCCGCCAGGTGCATGTTGGCGGTGCGCTCCAGCCCGCCCTGGTACTGCCAGCCGGCGTTGAACCAGTCCCGGTTGCCGACATAGGAATTTTCCA
>PMCY01000108.1 GCA_003154255.1 Candidatus Aminicenantota bacterium
GCGGACCGCCGCGCCGCTTTCATAAGCAATAAAAATACCGCCCGAAAATATTCTATACCATACATATATTCAACAACTTAAGACATTATGGGGGATGGGGAGATGAGTCCGCGTTTCTTGACAATATTCTCCCCCGCCCCTATATTGAAATATGGCTCAGGAGACCCGATGCCGATCGAGATGCGGATAAAAGGATTAGTGATCGATCCCTTGTCGAAGATGCCCATCGTCGTCTTGGAGGACCTGGGATCCGAACGGATTTTACCGATCTGGATCGGCGTGTTCGAAGCCAATGCCATCGCCTTGATCATTGAAAACGTTCCCACCCCTCGCCCCATGACCCACGACTTGATGAAGAGCTTGTTGACCAAGCTCGGCATCGCCGTCGAACGCATCGTAGTCACGGACGTCCGGAACAACACATTTTACGCCGCCATCCACTGCCGCCGCGGCGACGACGAAGTCGTTTTCGATTCCCGGCCTTCGGACGCCATCGCCTTGGCCTTGCGCACGCGGGCGCCGATTTTTGTCGAGGACGACGTGGTCCGCAAATCCCACGGCCTCAAGGGCGACGAGACGCCGGACACGCTGGAAAATATCCGCAATTGGCTGGAATCGATTTCGTCGGAAGCGCTCGGCAAATATAAAATGTAAGCCCCCGGAAAAATCGCATCCGGCACGGCCCACGCCCCTTTTGGATCTTCGGGGCTAAGTCCGGACGCGCATGAAAAGGGTCAGCCCCAGGAATCCGAATACGAGATTCGGCCCCCAGGTGGCCAAAAAAACGCTCAAGAACCCGCCGTTGCCCAGGCTGATGCCTACGCCGATCAGAACCCAATAGGCGATGGCGATCACAAGGCTGATGCCCACGCCGACCAGCGCCCCCCGCTTGCCCATGATAAAGGCGAACGGCAGCCCCAGAAAAGTCATGACCAGGGCGACGAAGGGAAAGGCCAGCTTATTGCCGGCTTCGACGCGCAGCCGCCGCGTATCGATGCCCAGCTTGCCGACGTCCTCGATGTGGCGGTTCAACTCGGACACGGTCATCTGGGCCGGCGATTTGTTCTTCTTGGTGAACAGCTCGCGGTCTTTGCCCAGGGGAAAGACGAACTCCTTGAATCTCTCGAAGCGGCTTTCCGAACCCTGTTCGAACTCGCGCTGCCAGCCGTTTTCCAGGTGGACATCATCCCCGCGCAATTGGGCCCGATCGGCCTCGATGCGCCTCCGGATCGACCAGGAGGAAGGGTCGATTTCGATGATGGACAGGCGGCTCAAGGTCGCCCGCTGGGAATCGAAATAGCCGTAGTGGAAGATGCGGTCCCGGGTCCGGTTGATGGCCCAGGGTCGGAAGTTGGCCTTGGCCTGCTCGTCCGAATCTTTACTGAGGCGGCTCCAGGCTTCGTCCGCCAGCCGGCTCGACTGGGGCAGAACACGCTCCTGGATCTGGAAGGCCAGGAGCCCAAAGAGCAGCCCCATGACCACGGCCGGCAGGACGGTTCGGTACAAGCTGACTCCGCAAGCTTTCATGGCCGTCATCTCGTTGGACTTGGTCAGCAGGCCGAAGGTCAGCAGGGTGGCGGTTAGGGCCGTGACCGGAAGACCGTAATGGATGAACTCGGGAAAACGAAACCAGATGAAGGACAGGAGCAGGCCGATCGGCCGGTGGTTGCGGTAGACGTAATCGATCTGCTCGAAGAAAGTGACGACGGAAAAAACAGCCAGCAAACTGGTCATGGTGAACGCGGCGATGGCCAGGTATTTGCGCAGGACATAGCGGTCGAGAATGTTGGGAAACCACAGGTGGAGGCGGAACAGACGACGGGTCGGCGCCGCGACAGACACTGCGGCGACAGGATGAACGCGTCCGCCGGAATGAGCGAACAGCCGGAATCCCGGCGTTTCTCCCAGAAAAAAGATGGCCAGAAAGAAATATTCGAACAACAGGATCAGGAACAAGATTCCCGCGGACACGTTGGCCGCGGATAGAAGATCGAATAGGGCCATGTCCATCAGTCGGGCGGCGCCCCAGAGCGTAGCCAGACAAAAGCCGGCCACCAAAACGAGATCGAAGAACAGCGCCACGATCTTCCCGAGAATGCCGCCGCGCCGGCTCCGGGCCGGCGCGTCGAGGGGTGGGGCGGCGACGGACCGGGCAAGCCGGGCCCGCGAACGACGTTTCGTTAGACGATCGAAAAAGGGGACTTCCCGGGAAGAACGAGCGAACATCCAGGCACCCAAGACGGCAAAGATGATGTTGCCGCCCCAGATTCCCAGCCATGGGGGAATCCGTCCGTCCATGGCGAACTTCTCGCCGGCCGTGATGAAAATGTAATAGAAGAGGATGATGACCAGGCTCAGGGTGAAGCCGCTCGTCCGCCCGCCCTTCTTGGTCGAGATACCCAGGGGCAGGCCCAGGAAGACGAAGATCCAGCAGGCAAAGGGCAGGGCGAATTTCTTGTGGATCTCGACATCGTGGGCCCGGATCTCGTCCCAGGCATGGGCGGCGGCCACGGCGTTCTGGGCCCG
>PMCY01000161.1:0-15606 GCA_003154255.1 Candidatus Aminicenantota bacterium
GTGGGTCATCTCCGACCTCGACCCGCAGGAAGGCATCCGCTTTCGCGGCTACACCATCCCCGACCTGCAGGCCAAGCTCCCCAAAGCCCCCGGCGGCTCCGAACCCCTGCCGGAAGCCATTTTCTTCTTCCTTCTGACCGGCGACGTTCCAACCCACGAGGAATGCCAGTCCGTGACCGATGAATGGCGGCGGCGCAGCGCCCTCCCGGCCCACCTGATCAAGACCCTCGATGCCGTGCCCGCCGACACGCACCCCATGACCCAGTTCGCGCTGGCTATCCTGGCCCTGCAGCGCGAATCCAAGTTCGCCGCCCGCTACCGGGCCGGCATGCCCAAGAGCGACTACTGGGATCCCATGTACGAAGACGTCATGGACATCCTGGCCAAGCTGCCCGAGATCGCGGCCCGCATCTACATGCGCGCCTACAAGGGCGGCAAGTATATCGCCCCGGATCCGAAGCTGGATTGGGGCGCCAACCTGGCCCATATGATCGGGATCGACAAGCCCGATTTCCAGGAGCTCATGCGGCTCTACCTGGTCATCCACAGCGACCATGAAGGCGGCAACGTCTCCGCGCACACCTGCCATCTGGTCGGCTCGGCCCTGTCCGACGCCTACTACAGCCTTTCGGCGGGCATGGACGGCCTGGCCGGCCCGCTCCACGGGCTGGCCAACCAGGAAGTGCTGCGCTGGATCATGGACGTCATGAAGGATCTCGGCGGCGTGCCGACCAAGGACCAGCTCCACAAGTACCTGTGGGACACCCTCAAGTCGGGCAAGGTCATCCCGGGCTACGGCCATGCCGTCCTGCGCAAGACCGATCCCCGCTACGTCGCCCAGCGCGAATTCGCCCTCAAGCACCTGCCCAACTACGACATGTTCAAGGTCGTCAGCGACATCTATGAAGTCGCCCCCAAGATCCTCATCGAGCAGGGCAAAGCCAAGAACCCCTGGCCGAACGTCGACGCCCACTCCGGTGTCCTGCTGTACTACTACGGCGTCACCGAGTACGACTTCTACACCGTGTTCTTCGGCGTGTCCCGGGCCATGGGCATCCTGGCCCAGCTTGTCTGGGACCGGGCCCTGGGACTGGCCATCGAACGGCCGAAATCCGTGCTGATCGAATGGCTGGAAGAGGAAGCCAAGAAGGTCCAGTAAGTCCGTCGAAATGACAAGGGCCGCTCCCCTCACGGGGGGCGGCCCTTTTTTTATATGCGTTTTCTCGGCCGGCGGAACCGGCCCGTCATATCTTGGACAGCCGGAAGAGCTTGATCAGGTCCATGACCGTCCCGGCCGTGAAGCTGACGGTGTGCTCGTCTTTGCGCAGCGCTCCGGGAATCCAGGAGGCCCTTTGGGCTCCGGCTTCTTCGGCGAAAGAAACGTCGAGCGTATAGGGCGCCGTGAGCTTGAAGGGCTTGAAATCCTTGATCCGCTTGAGCGCGGCCTTCGTTTTTTGGAGAATGAGGGCCTGGGCCTTTTCCGGATGGATTCCCTTTTCAGCCGTGCCGATGCCTTCCTTCACGATGACGGTCTCGATGACGCCGAACAACTCCAGGGCCTGGGCGGCGATGGCCTTGTCCCCGGAGATCAGGACGACGGGGACGTCGAACATCCCGGCGATGAGGCCGTTGATCCCGGCTTCGGGCATCTTCTTGCCGTTGATGATGACATCGAGGAGCTTGGTCGTCATGGTGTGCTTAAGGACCGCGTCCGGGGTCGAAGCCCGGGCGTGGTAACCGATGAAGATCACGGCGTCGAACGTCTTGTCCAGGCCTTCCATCATGCTCAGCGGGCCGTAGCTCCAATCGCGTATCAGCTGGGCCTCGGGGCGGAGCAGGTCGGGCAGGATATTGCGTCCCGTGTCGTGGGCATCGCGGACGACGATTTCCGTGGCCCCGGCCTCCAGCGCGCCTTGGATGGCGGCGTTGGTTTCGGCCGTCATCAGACGGCGGAAGAGGCCGTAGTCGGTGCCGCCGACGGTGACGTCGTCCCAGTTGACGACACCGCTGATGCCCTCCATATCCACACTGATGAAGACTTTCAGTCCCTTGGCCGGCCCTTGCCCGGCCGCGGCCGCGCCGGCCGTAAGGAGCAGAGCGAGTAAAAAGCCGATTCCGATCTTTTTCATATTGCGCCCTCCTGACCGCCCCATCTTATACTCGCGGAGGAGCGCTTTCAAGCACCATCAAGTCCGGTTTTGACAGGCACCCCCCTCTTCAGATACGATGTTGCGGGTCAGCAAAAATCCATTTTCGGCTGGAAGGTTGCATGCTTTACCGTATAGGTATCGTTGGCTGCGGAACGGTCGGCCGGGGATTTTTGGAAATTCTCGACCGGAAGGCGGCCGTCCTGGAAGCCGAGTCCGGTTTCCAGGCCCGCATCGTGGCCATCGCCGACAAGATCAAAGGCAGCCTCATCTCCCCCCAAGGGCTGGATATCAAAAAAACGCTCAAGGCCTTGAACCAAGGCTGGCCCCTTAGCGCCGTCGATCCCGAAGCGGTCCTGCCCAACGGTTCGTCCTCCGCCGAGATCATTGCCGCCTGCCCGGCTGACATCATCCTCGAGCTGACGCCCACGAACATCCGGACCGGTGAACCGGCCGCGGAACATATCCGCACCGCCCTGCGGACCGGGAAGCACGTGGTCACGACCAATAAAGGCCCGCTGGCCCTACATCTCCGAGAGCTCCGCGAGCTGGCCGCCCGCAAAAAGCGCCTGTTCCGGTTCGAAGGCGCGGTCATGAGCGGGACCCCCGTTTTTTCCCTCGTCGAGCACGGCTTCGCCGGCAACGCCATCCGCGGAGTCTCCGGCATTCTCAACGGGACGACGAACTTCATTCTTTCCAAGATGGAAATCGATGACGTGAACTACGGCGAGGCCCTGGCCCAAGCGCAGAAGCTCGGTTACGCCGAGGCCGATCCGGCGGCCGACATAGAGGGGTATGACGCCTTGGCCAAGGTCGTCATCCTGGCCAACGTTTTCCTGGGAGCCAACCTCAAACCGGCCGACATCCGGCCGGAGGGCATCGCCGGCATCACCCGCGATATGGTCCGGGCGGCCAAAGCTGAGGGACAGCGCTATAAGCTGGTCGGATTCGCCCGCCGCACCGTAAACGGAGTGGCGGCCGGAGTCGCGTCCCGCCGGCTTCCCCTATCCGATCCCCTGGCCGGAGTTATGGGCGCCCGCAATGCCTTGACCTTCGACCTCGACCTGCTTGGCCCCGTGATGATCGAGGGGCCGGGGGCGGGCCGCATCGAGACGGGCCAGGCCGTCCTCCAAGACCTGCTTGCCATCCACCGGGAATTGAAATAGACTGTTTTCTCGCGAATCGGCCCCTAAAGCCGTATCATGCGTTTGAAACAGCCCATCATATTTAAAATCGCCATCTTGGCCCGCGGGCTGTTCTAGGTTTCCCATGACCGCCGCAAAGCCCCCCGTACCACCCGACTGCATTCCTTCAGGAGGATCCATGTCCGACGCCAAGACCTACGGCCCCGGAGTCCAGAAGTATGTCGAGGAAGCCAAGACTCTCTGCCGGGAACGGGACGCCCAATTGGCCTTAGCCAAACAATGGAAATTCGACACCATCGCCGTCCATGGGCTTTACTCGCTCGAGGAAGCCTACAAGCGCAACCAGGGCGCGATCATCGAACCCCTTTATCTGTCCACATCGCAGTCCTACCGAGATTCGGACGAGCTGGAGGCCGCCCTGGCTTATCTTATCCCGACCTGGTGCTACACCCGGATCGCCAACCCGACCACTTACTATCTGGAATGGGCGCTGGCCCTTCTCGAGGGCTACCGGACGGGCGGCGATACATCCTGCTGTGTCACCGCCTCGGGCATGGCCGCCATCGCCCAGTCCATCGATCCGTTCCTGGTCAAACAGAAGGATGGCGAAAAGATCAACTTCGTCTCCTGCATCCAGGTCTATGGAGGCACGTTCCAGCTGTTCAACATCCGCCGCGGCCAGGAGCGGGGAATCGACGTTCGCTGGGTCGTCCATCCTGAGGATATTGAATCCTGGAAGGCCAGAATCGACGAAAACACCCGCTTCGTCTACATGGAAGCGCCCAGCAATCCCCAACAATCCTTCTGCGACATCAAGGCGGTGGCCGATTTAGCCCACCAGTGGGGCATCCCCTTCATCGTCGACGCCACTTGCGCCACACCGGCCCTCATGCGTCCGATCGCCCACGGAGCGGATATCGTCGTCCACTCCCTGACCAAGTCGATCACCGCCGGCGGCATGGCTATTGGCGGGGCCCTTATCAGCCGCCGCCCTATCACGACGAAAATCGTCAACGACCATCCGCTGTTCAAGGCGAGCTTCGCCGAGTACGTCAAATTCCTCCCCTACCGGGACAACGGACCGGCCGCTTCGCCGGTCAACGCCATGTTCGCCCTGAACGATCTCCGCACCCTGCGCTCGCGCATGGACCTGGTCAGCCGCAACTGCCAGACCGTGGCAGAATGGCTGAAAACGCAGTCCAAGGTCTACCAGGTCGACTACCTGGGACTTCCCGGCGACCGCCTGCACGGACTGGCCAAGGGCTACATGAAGCTGGTCGATTCGGACGACGGCGCGGGCCTGCCCCTCAACCGCTACGGGCACCTGATGAGCTTCCGGGTCGACGGCCCGCCGGCCAACGCCCGCAAGGTCTTCGACGGATTCAAAATGATATACCGGGCCACCGACCTGGGCCGGATCAAGAGCGTGGCCACAATCCCGGCCATCTCCACCCACCAGCAGCAGGGCGAGGAGGCCCGGCGTATGGCCGACGTGCCGCCCCAGCTCATCCGACTTTGCGTCGGGGCCGAGGACCCGTCCGACGTCATCGCTGATCTGGAGCAGGCCCTTAAAGCCCTCTGAATTTGTATTTTTCCGCCTGATCATCTAGAATTCGGACGATGGAAAAAATCCGCATCTTGGGCGATCCCGACCTGTCGCTTCGCGGAAGGGTCCGGATCAGCGGCGCGAAGAACGCCGTCCTGCCGGCTATCTCGGCCGCCCTGCTAACCGGCGAAGACGTCCGCCTGGACAATATCCCCCTCGTCCGCGACGTCTTTTCCATGCTGACCCTGATGAAGGACCTCGGNNTAGTGGCCCGCTTCGGCAAGGCCATCGTGGCCCAGCCCGGCGGCTGCGCCATCGGATCGCGCCCTATTGATCTTCATCTCGAGGGCCTCCAGAAGCTGGGCGCCTCGATCTCCCAGGAGCATGGCTATATCACAGCCACCGCCGCCCGGCTGCAGGGCGCGGATTTCCAGTTCCGCAAGAACACGGTGACGGGGACGGAAAACCTGGTCATGGCCGCGACCCTGGCCCAGGGCGAGACGATCCTGCGCAACTGCGCCCGCGAGCCCGAAGTCCAATGCCTCTGTGAGCTCTTGGTCAAAATGGGCGCCAAGATCGACGGCATCGGCGAAGAAGTGCTCCGCATCAAGGGTGTCGAGGCCCTCGGCGGAGCGACGCACGAGATCATCCCCGACCGCATCGAAGCCGGGACCTACATGGTCGCCGCGGCCCTGACCCGCGGCGATATCGTCCTGGACGCCGTCCAGCCCGCCCATATGCCGACGATCATCGAGAAACTGCGCTATTCCGGAGCCAACATCGAGATGCTCGGACCGACGTCCATCCGCATCACCGGGCGCTACGAGATCCGGCCCCAGGACATCACGACGTCGCCCTATCCCGGATTCCCGACCGACATGCAGGCCCAGTTCATGGTTCTCATGACCCAGGCCACGGGGACGTCCATCATCACCGAGACGATCTTCGACCGCCGTTTCCTGCACGTCAACGAGCTCCTCCGGCTGGGCGCCGCCATCGAAGTTTCGGACGACAAGGCCATTGTCCGGGGCCGGACGATGCTCTCCGGCGCCGAGGTCACGGCCACCGACCTGCGGGCCTCGGCTTCCCTCATCCTGGCCGGGCTGATCGCCAACGGCACGACCGTGGTCAACGAGGTCGAGCACATCGACCGGGGCTACGAGTCCATCGAGCAGAAATTCCGCGGGCTCGGGGCCCGCATCGAACGGATCAAGGCCTGATCCATCCGCCGGAGNNTCCTGGCCTTCGACGACATCCGGCCCCAGGCGCCGGTGCATACGCTCATCATCCCCAAGATCCATTACGCCTCGCTGAACGAGGTGCCGGAAGGGGAAGGCCCCCTCCTCGCCCACATCCTGCTCAAAGCCCGGGACATCGCTAAAGCCAAGGGCATCGGAGAAACGGGGTACCGCGTCGTCCTGAATACGGCCCGGGACTCGGGGCAGGAGGTCTTTCACATCCACTTCCATGTCCTGGGCGGCCGGCGCATGGCCTGGCCCCCCGGATGACGGATCGTCCCGGCCATGGCTTACCTCGTCGACGGCAACAATTTCCTGGGGTTCGCCCATCCCGGTCAGCACCGCGATCCTGAAAACCGGATGGCCCTGGTCCGCAAGCTCCTGGCCTTCCGGAAATTCACCGGCTCGCGGGTCAGCCTCATTTTCGACGGGCGCGTTTCCGACGACCTGGACGCGCTGGCCGGAGGGGAGGAAAAATTCCGGGTCATCCAGCCGCCCGAGGGCGAATCCGCCGACGACGTCATCCGCCGCCTCATCGACCGGCAGAAAGACCGCCGGCGCCTTTTCGTCGTCAGCTCGGACCGCGAGATCCGCTCCTATGCGCACAAGGCCGGAGCCCAGCCGCTCCCCTGCCGCGATTTCGCCGCCATGCTGAAGGGCGCCCTCAAGGAGCGCAAAACCCTCAAGGAAATGGACAAGCCTGAACCGCGGGCTTCGGCCATGGAACTGGGTCTATGGCTTGACGTGTTCGGAGGCAAGCGGCGATGAACGTCGCCCTGATCGGGACCGGGCGTCTGGGCTCCTCGATCGCCCGGGCTCTTCCCCGCGGGCTGTTCACGATTGCCGCCCTTTATGATAAGAAAACGCCCGCGGCCCGGCTCTGCCGGCGCCGCCTGGGAAGGGGGCGGGTCTTCGCCTCCGCCTCCGACGCCGCGGCTTTGGCCGATCTCGTCCTGATCAGCGTGTCGGACGATGCGGTAGCCGCGGTCGCCGCCGCTTTGGCCGAAGCCCCCCTGCCCTGGAAGGAAAAGATCGTCCTGCACACGAGCGGAGCGCTCTCCTCGCTCGAGCTGGCGCCATTGAAGCGGGCCGGAGCGGCCGTCGGCTCGGTCCATCCCGCTCAATCGTTCGCCGGCCTCCATATGTCCCCATCCCGCTTTCACGGCGTTTCTTTCGCCGTCGAAGGCGATCCTGAGGCGGCCGCCGCGGGAAGGCGCCTGGCCCGAAGCATCGGGGGACGGCCGTTCACCATCAAACCCGGGGACAAGGCCCTGTATCATGCCGCCTGCAGCCTGGCATCCAACATGCTGGTTGTGCTTTTCGATTCGGCCTGCTCCGTTTTGGAGAGTATCGGTCTGGAGCCGTCTGAAGCCGAGCGCATCCTCCTGCCCCTGGTCGAGGGAACGGTCGAAAGCCTTAAAAGACTCGGTCGCGCCGGGGCTCTGACCGGGCCGATCGCCCGGGGCGATGAAGAAACCGTGCGGCTGCACCTGACTGCGTTGAGGGGTCGCCGGAAAACGGACGAAGCTTATCGCCTTCTTGGGGTCCTGGCCCTGGAGCTGGCCGAGGCGAAGGGATTGGATCCGAAAAAGATCAAGCGCCTGGCCCGGCGGCTGGCAGAAAGATAACCTCTTCCTCGAGAGCGATCCCGAATTTCTCAAACACCCGCCGCTTGAGCTCGGCGGCCAGCGCGCGGACGTCGCGGGCCGTCGCACCGCCTTCGTTAATGATGAAATTGCAGTGGCCGGAATAGACGGCCGCCCGCCCCGATCGCAATCCGCGGGCCCCGGCCTGCTCCAGGAGATATCCGGCGGCCTGCCGGCACCCGTCGGAAAGCACAGGGTTTTTAAAATAGCTCCCGGGATAGGCCGCTCCGCGAACGGGGTGCCGTCGAGCGCGCAGGGCCAGTTCATCGGCCATCTTCGCCCGGATTTCCCGCTCCTCGCCCAGAGCCAGCCGGAACCCCGCCCGAAGGAGGACGTCGCGGCGGCTCTTCAGGACGGAATGCCGGTAGGAAAACTCCAAAGCTCCGGCGGTCACATGGGTTTCGCTCCCATCCCAACCGAGCAAAAGGGCGTATTCGAGGATGTCGCCCGTGGACCGGCCGAAAGCCCCGGCGTTGCCATAGACGGCACCGCCGACCGTTCCGGGGATCCCGGCCAGGAATTCCATGCCGGTCAGACCCCGGGCGGCCGCGAATTCGACGGCCGCCTCGAGGGGAGTGCCGGAATCCGCCTCGATCAGCGTCGCATTCGGGGAATCAACAATGCCGGACGCGGCGTTCTGAATGACCAGTCCGCGATAACCGTCGTCGTCGAAAAGGAGATTGGACCCGCCGCCGATGACAGCGTGGCGCAGGCCCGTTTTCCTGGATAGCAGGACGATCGTCCTCAAATCGGAGAGTGAATCCGCCTGAAAATACAGATCGGCAGGTCCCCCTATGCGGAAAAAGGCATGGGCGCTCAAGAGTTCGCCCCGGCGAAGGGATTTGTCGGAAGCGCGCTCGAACTGGGAGGCGAAGTCGTCGATCGTATTCATTTTTTTCATTTTACTACGGGGAGCAGCAAAAATATTACAAAATCGTTACTGCTCCCCGAGTACAAGCCGGGCGGCAAAGACATCCGGGGTCAATTATATTCCGCCCGGCTTAGTAAATGAATAAACCGGGTGTGGCAAATTAAGGCCGGCCGCGGGGAAAGCAGCACCGGGCACTCAAGCGCGGTTTGATGCGCGCTTGAGTGCTGCGGAANNGGAAAAGGATCCCCAAAGCGAAGCTTTGGGGACCCCTTCCGCCAAACGGTATGAACCTTGCACTTATTCCGGTGGGAGCTTCGCCCCCAGGGGGTCGGCCCGGCCTTTGTAAAGGTCTTATGATTGACATTTTACAGGCTCTAGGCTATAGTCCCCCCAAATTTCGCGACATGAGGTTTAGGATGAAAAAAGCCGTACTGACCATCGTTCTCCTCTCGGTATTTCTGGGCGGGATTTGTTTCGCCCAGAGCGAGGGTGATCAAGCCTATATCAAGGCCATGCAGGCCAACTCCCCTCAGGAAAAAGCCACCCAACTCAAGGAATATATCTCCAAGTACGCCGGCAAAGGCGGCCAATACGACGGCTTCGCCTATTCGTTCCTTTTCCTGGCCCTCATCGAGTCGAACAAGACCGACGCCGAAACCCTTGGGTACGGCGAAAAGGCCTTGACCTTCCCGGGAATCGAGGACATCATCAAGGGCCGGATCCTGATGACCCTGGCCAGCGTATACGCCCGAAATCCCCAAACCGCCGAGAAAGCCAAACAGTTCGCCAACCAGCTCATCCAGCACGCCGCCTCCTCCAAGAGCAAGGAAGCCGAAGCCGGCAACGCGGCCACCTGGAACGGGCTGACCGGCGGCGCCCACTACGTCATGGGCCAGGCGGCGGAGAAATCCAAGGATTACAAAGGCGCGGTCGAGGCCTACTTCAACGCCTACAATATCCTTAAAAAGAAGGAAATCCTCAGCGATATCAAGAAGATGGGCAAGTCCCTTTACGAGGCCGGCAACATGGCCGAGGCCGAGAAGGTTTTCCGGGTCATTTACAACACTCAGCAGGACGGCGAAAGCCTGACGCTCCTGGCCCAGTGCCTTTACAAACAAGGCAAGGAGGCCGAAGCCATGGCCATGTTCAAGGAAGGCTTCGGCAAGAAGAAAACCGGGGAAATGGCTTATAACATCGGGGTCATGCTGGCCAAGGAAGCCAAGACCAACCCGGCCCTGACCGGCGAAGCCATCAAGTATCTGCTCGATGCCGCCGGCCTCGGCACCAAAAACCCCAAGGAAGCCCAGCAGGCCATGAATATCGCCCAGAGCCTGTTCTTCAGCCAGGACAAGGAATGGAACAACCGGGTCAAGCTGATTCAGGAGAGCAACAAGCTTATCGAGGATTGGGCCAAAACCCTTAATACCAAGTACAAGGACAAAAGCGAGGACGACCTGACCCCGGACGAAAAGCGCGAGTTCCGCCGCCTCAACGAAAACATCGAGAAGGAAAAGAAGATCGTCGAGGGCATCCAGGCCCAGCAGAAAACGACCATGGACGGGTTCAATAAGGCCCTGGCCGAAGCCAAATCCCGCAACGGCAGGTAAGTCTTCCGACGAGGATGCGCTCCGCCCCGCCCCTCCCGGGCGGGGCTTTCTTTTTCGGGGGGAGAATGGGTACAATCGACTTGATCCGAGGAGGAGACGCCCATGTCGCCCAAGGGCCCCGCCCGCAAGGATGCCGAGGCGCGGATCGCCGCGCTGCGCCGGACAATCGAGCACCAGGAGAAGAAATACTACGTCGATAACGATCCCCAGATCTCCGACGCTGAATTCGACGGCCTGGTCAAGAAGCTGCAAAGCCTCGAAGAACAATATCCCGACCTGATCACACCCGAGTCTCCGACCCAGAGGGTCGGGGGCAAGCCCGCCGAGGGATTTCCCACCGTCCGCCATGCCACGCCGATGCAAAGCATCGACAACGTCTATTCCGTGGAAGAGCTCGAGGAATTCGGCCGGCGGATCGAGAAGCTCCGACCCGGCCGGACCTTGGAATACACGGCCGAGCTGAAGATCGACGGCCTGGGCATCTCCATTCTTTACCATGACGGACGCCTGGCCCAGGCCGTGACACGCGGAGACGGGACCCAGGGCGATGAGGTCACGGCTAACGTCCGAACGATCAAAAGCCTGCCCTTGACCATCCCCCGCCGCGGCGAGGTCGAAGTCCGGGGCGAAATCTACCTGCCCTTTGCCTCTTTTCGCCGTATCAACCGCGAGCGCGAGGATGCCGGGGAACCCCTCTTCGCCAACGCCCGCAACGCCGCGGCAGGTTCCCTGCGCCTGCTCGACCCGCGGGAAGTGGCCGCCCGCCGTCTCGACGCCTTCCTCTATTATCTCTTCCTCGATGGCCAGGAGCCGGCCGGCCAATGGGAATGCCTGCATACGCTGGCCGATCTGGGATTCAAGGCCAATCCCCATTCGCGGCTCTGCCGCACGTTCGGCGAGGTCACGGAATATTGGAAGGAGTGGACGGAGAAGCGCGACACCTTGGAGTACGACGTGGACGGGGTGGTCGTCAAGGTCAACGCCCGGGAGGACCGCCGCGCCCTCGGCTCGACGTCCAAGTTCCCCCGCTGGGCCATTTCGTTCAAATTCCCGGCCCGCCAGGCCACGACTCGCCTCAATGACATCATCGTCCAGGTCGGCCGGACCGGGGCTCTGACCCCCGTTGCCGTTCTCGAGCCGGTCAAGCTGTCGGGGACGACAATCAGCCGGGCCACCCTGCACAACGAGGACGAGATCCGGCGCAAGGACATCCGCATCGGGGACGTCGTCCTCATCGAGCGCAGCGGCGACGTCATTCCCCAAGTGGTCGGGCCGATGCGGGAGCGGCGGACAGGCCGGGAAAAGCCGTTTGTCCTGCCGGCCCGCTGCCCGGTATGCGGATCCAAAACGTATCGGCCCGAAGGCGAGATCGTTTCCCGCTGCGCCAACCCGTCCTGCCCGGCCCGCCTCCGCGAGTCGATTCTCCATTTCGCCGGACGCCGGGCCATGAATATCGAAGGCCTGGGCGAGGCTTTGGTCGACCAGTTGATGGAGAAGAAGCTCGTTTCGTCCATCCCCGACCTCTACGATCTGGGCTTTGAGACGCTCGCCGGTCTTGAGCGCATGGGTTCCAAGAGCGCCCGCAACCTGCTCGACGAAATCGAGGCTTCCAAAAAAAACGACCCCTCCCGGCTGATCTTCGCTCTGGGCATCCGTCACGTCGGGGAAAAGCTGGCTCGGACCCTGTCCGGCCGGTTCGGCGGGATCGACGCCCTGGCCGCGGCCGGCGCGGAGGAATTGACGGGCATCGACGATGTCGGCCCGGTTGTCGCGGCCAATGTGGTCTTCTTTTTCGGCCAGCCGGAAAACCGGGGGCTCCTGATGAGGCTGCGGGCGGCAGGGGTCAATTTCGCCGGCCCAAAAGAAACGCCCGCACTGATGGACGGTTCGCTATCGGGCTCCTCGTTCGTGCTGACCGGCGCCTTGGAGCGATTCACCCGGGACGAAGCCAAGGCCGAAATCGAGAAACGCGGCGGAAAGGTCGTCGATTCCGTGTCGGGCAAGACCGGATACGTCGTCGCCGGCGCAGATCCGGGTTCGAAGCTGGGCAGGGCCCAAAAGCTCGGGCTGAAGATCCTGGACGAGCCGGCCTTCCTGTCTTTGCTGGGTATCGAATAGCCGCCGGCCCCCAGGCCGGCCGCTCATTTTTTCTTCGACCCGAACAGATCCTTGGAGAACATCCCTTTGAATCCGCCCTTCTTGGACTCCGGGCGCTCATCCATGTCGCCCAGGGCCTGGCGGGCGGCCTTATGATCGGAATCGATTTCCAGGGCCCGTTCGAACTGCTTGCGGGCCCGTAGAAGCAGACCTTCCTTCTTGTAGAGCAATCCCAGCCCGACGAAGCCCTCGGGATTCCAGGATTCGAGTTCGATGGCTTTGAGGAAATCCTTCTCGGCTTTCTTGCTGAGCGCGGGGACCTTGGATTCGGCCATGGCCAGAAGGAGGAAAAAATCGCCCTTGTCGTCCTTCAACCGGACGGATTCCTCGAGAAGCACGATAGCTTCTTCGTACCGACCCTGGCTGAAGAGCGTCTTGCCCTGGCGAAAGCGGATTTCGGCGTTCTTGGAGCGGTCCTTGTCGTCGTCCGCCGCGATGCTGGACAGCTTGGACGCNNACCTGTTCCTTGACGCCCGGCGGGAGATGGCGTCCGAAGCGGTCGGGATGGTACTTGCGGGCCAAAACGAAATAAGCCTTCTTGACTTCTTCCTCATTCGCCGACCGGGCTACGCCAAGAACCTGGTAGAAATCGATTTCCGGAAGGCGCCGTTTGATGTCCAGTACTTCGGCCAGCGCGGCCACGGTCTCGGGGTCGTCCGTGCCGCTGCGCTTGGCCTTGGCCTTCTGTGCCGGCGGCTTCGCGACATCCGGGGAGGACGGAACGGAAGAGGGCTCGGGAGGTGTTTCCGGAACGGGGATGGGCTCCGCTTCCATCGAGGAATCCTCTCTTGTGGGCTTCGGCGCCGCGGGCGGCTCGGTCAGGAGCACCGTCGCCGCAGGTGCCTCTTCGACCAGGTCCAGGCAGAAGAAGAGGTAAAGCGATTTCCAGTAAGAGGCCGGGTCGAATCCCAGGTTTTCCAGCAGGATATTGGCCGTCCGGCTCCCGTCGATTCGGCCCAGGAGCATTTTTTCCTCGTCCGTAAGATTCATGATCGCGCCGCGGCCGCTGGGGGTTAGGACGCGAGGGCCGAGAAACTCGGCCAGCTCATAGCGAAACTCCATCTCCCGCACACCCCGCTCGAGCACCGGCAGGAGATGGACCTTGGTCTCAAAATCATGGTCCATGAACCGCTCGCGGGAATGAAAGTAAAACTCGGCGTCGAAATGGGAAAAAAGGCCGAGGGTGATCAGCCACATCTGGGCCAGCAAGGCGTCGAACAGATCCTTCTGGCTGATGAGGCGCTTGGCGATGAGAATCTCTCCGATCATGCGTCCCGAAGAGATCAAACCGGGGATGGAGCCAAAGACTTCCTCGGAGATCTTCCCCATTTTGTGAAGAAGAGCTCCCAGGCGCTCTTCAGGGACGCTGGTCTTGGCGAAAATGAGGCCGCCGTCCTGGAAATAAAGGAATTTCTGCGCGCCCGGATATGCGGCGTCCAATTGACCGCTTTTCCTTTCCAAGGCGATCTCTTTGAGGAGGAGTGCGATATGGTTCATGCGTCCCGGCTTATTGTAGTCCAAAGATGCCTCCCATGAAAGGGGGGCTCAGGGGGTTGGGGAAAAACACGCGGATTTTCCCCCAAGAGAAAAGACGGAGCCTCGTTTCCGCTCTGCGTTGTCTGGGTGGGGCGAATGTGTTATTTTGACATTATGAAAATCGCCCTGGCCCAGATCGCCCCGCACCTGGGGAATCTTAAAAAAAATTGGGACCTCCATCTGGAGGCCGCGGCCGAGGCCCGCCGGGCCAAGGCCGACCTGCTCGTCTTTCCGGAGTTGAGCCTGACCGGTTATAAACTCCGGGATCTGGTCGAATCCGTCGCCCAAGACCCCGATCGCTCGCCGCGATTCCGCGAGCTCAAGGCCCTCAGCCGGGAATTGGCCTTGGTCGTCGGCTTCATCGAAGAGCGCCGCGAAGAAAGGGGCATTTTCTATAATTCGGCCGCTTTTCTCGCCGGAGGCCGGATTGTCCATATCCATCGCAAGGTCTTCCTGCCCACCTTTGGAATGTTTGAAGAGGCCCGTTTTTGGGCCCCGGGAAACCATTTCGGGACTTTCAAGAGTCCCTTCGGCCCTACCGGGCTGATGATCTGCCGCGATTTCCTCCATCTCAACTCCGGCTATCTGCTCTTCGCCGGAGGGGCCGAGATGATGATCACGATCAGCGCCGCGCCCGGGCGGGGCTTGTCGGGGGAGAAGGGNNCAAGTCTACTGCAATCGCGTCGGGATCGAGGACGGCATGGCTTTCGCCGGGGGGTCATTCGTGTTCAGCCCGCGGGGCAAGCTGCTGGCCCAGGCGCCCTATTTCGAAGAGGCCCTCCTCTTGGCCGAGCTTGACCCGGCCGAAATCCGCAAGGCCCGCAAAACATGGCCCTGGAAACGGGACGACAAGCCCGAAGTGACCCTGACGGCCCTGCAAAGGATTCTCCTTGGCCATGACGATTAACTGCCCCTTCGCCGTCCGTATCCTGACGGAATTCATCCGCGGGGAGCTGCGCAAGTTCGGCTTTCCCAACGGCATCCTGGGGCTCTCGGGCGGGTTGGATTCCTCGGTCTGCGCGGCCCTGGCGGCCCGCGCCCTGGGCCCCAAGAACGTCCTCGGCCTGCTCATGCCCTACGGGGAAAGCTTCAACGCCGACCGGGATGACGCCCGGGCCGTGGCCGATTCTCTCGGCATCCGGACCGAGACGATTGAAATCGCCCCGATGATCGACGCCTATTTTCAACGTCACCCCACCGACAGCCGCGTCCGGCGCGGGAACAAGATGGCCCGCGAACGGATGTCCATCCTTTACGATTTTTCGGCCCGGGAGCGCGCTCTTATTCTCGGCACGAGCAACAAGACCGAGCTCCTCATCGGGTACGGGACGATCCACGGCGACATGGCCTGCGCCATCAACCCCATGGGCGATCTCTACAAGACCCAGGTCCGCCAGATGGCCGCATATCTCGAAATCCCGGAGTGCGTCCGCCTGAAAAAGCCCACCGCCGGGTTATGGGCCGGACAGACGGACGAGGACGAGCTCGGCCTGACCTACGCCGAGCTCGACGAAATCCTCTTCCATCTCGTCGACGAACGCGAAAGCCGCGGCGAGCTTCTGGCCCGGGGTCTGGCGGCCAAAAAGGTCGATCGAGTCGTCTCGCTGATCCGGAACTCCGAGTTCAAACGGCAGCTCCCGCCGATCGCTAAATTATCGGCGCGGACCGTCGGCCACGATTTCCTTTATCCCTACGATTGGGACAAATGAACCC
>PMCY01000161.1:15653-21451 GCA_003154255.1 Candidatus Aminicenantota bacterium
GGGCCGCGATGTGGCCCTCGTCTCGGATGCCGGCACGCCGGCCATCTCCGATCCCGGATTCAAACTGGTCCGCGAGGCGATCCGGGAAGGGATCCAGGTCGTTCCCATCCCGGGTCCGAGCGCCATGGCGGCCGCACTGTCCGCGGGCGGCCTGCCCACGCACCGGTTTCTTTTCGTCGGCTTCCCCCCTCCTAAAGCGGCGGCCTTGCGAAAAACCCTGGCCCGGATCGAGGAACAGGACGGCACCCTGATCTTCTATCTGCCCGGCCGAAAGTTGGTTGAATTTCTGGCCGCGGTCCTGGAATCCCTGGGTGACCGGGATATCGTCATCTGCCGAGAGATGACCAAAATCCACGAGGAATTCACCAGAGGGAAAGCCTCCGCCGTAGCGGCCTCCGCTTCAACTCGCGAATTCAAGGGCGAGATGACTGTCCTGGTATCCGGAAAGGCGAAATAAAAGTCTATATTTTTTTGTAATCTTATTTTATATTAATTAGTTACACATATATGACTATCTATTAGTAATAAATATTGACATATTCATACTCACATATTAAATTATAAAAGAAGCAGCTATTCACCAGGAGGCTAACCATGGCCATCATTCGCTGGGCCCCCGTAAGAGACATGGTCACATTGCGGGAAAAGATGAACCGCATGTTCGAAGACGCATTCACCGGCAAGGGCGAGGACAAGGATCTGGCACCCAGCTCGTGGGCGCCCGCCGTGGACATCTATGAAACGGAAAACGAGATCGTCATGACGGCGGAAATCCCCGGCATCGACGAAAAAGACATCGAGATCAAGATCGAAGACAACACCCTGACCCTCCGGGGCGAGCGGAAGTTCTCCAAGGAGACGAAAGAGGAGAACTACCATCGGCTGGAGCGTTCCTATGGCGCTTTTTACCGGGCCTTCACCCTGCCCAACTCGGTGGATGCCGACAACATCCATGCCGAACACGAGAACGGGATCCTGCGGGTCACCATGCCCAAAAAGCAGGAGCTCAAGCCTCGCACGGTCAAGATCCTCAAAACCTCCGAAAAAGCCAAGAAGTAAAGCGGCTATCGACCGGGATGGACGGAAATTTCCCGGCTAGGCCCGGGCGACCGTGACGCCGCGGACATCGGCCGCCCCGGCTCCCCGTAGAACCCGGGCGCACTCTCCAAGCGTGGAGCCCGTCGTGCAGACATCGTCGACCAGGACGACGGTCTTTCCCAACACCGCATCCGGCCGGACGGCACGGTACGCACCGCGGATATTCGCCCGGCGGGCTTGGGAGCGCAGGGATGTCTGGGGACGGAGATTGGTCGTTTTGCGCAGGGCATCGGAAAGAATGGGGATTCCCGTCAGCCGCGACAGCTCGTCGGCCAGAACCTCGGCCTGATTGAAACCGCGCTCCCGACGGCGGCGCCGGTGCAAAGGGACGGGAACGAGAAGGTCGGCGTCTCTCCAAGGCGGATTGTCGTCCCCGATGGCGGTTTGGAGAAAAGATGCCAAGGGACGGCCGAGCGGCCGGAGCCCCCGGTATTTGAAGAGCAAGAGAATATCCTTGACCGCTCCTTCGTAACGGGCGGCCGCCCGGTGCTCGGAGAGGGGAGGCGCCTGGCGCAGGCAGGCGGCGCACGGATGGGGCGTCCCGTCTCCATCGAAAAAACGACCACAGGTCGGGCAATAAGGCGCCCGGCAGACCGCCAGGGCGGATAAACAGGCAGGACAGAGGATGCGTTCGCCCGGGCGTTCCAGGAGAACGCCGCAGCGGCGGCAGGCAGAGGGAAAAGCCAGGAGCTCGGCCATCTTTGCGCCGAGCGCGATGATAGGGAAACGGATGGACGTTACGCCGTTTCGGTCTCGGATTTTTCCTCGCATTCGATGCACAGCGGGGTCCAGGGAAGGGCGGCCAGACGCTTCTTGCCGATCTCTTTCTGGCACATCTGACAGTTCCCGTATCCGCCCGAGGCGATCCGCTTCATGGCGGCGTCGATATGGAAGAGTTCGTCGCGTTCGCCGTCGGAGAGGCTGAGCAAAAATTCCTTGGTGTAGGAGCTCTCCGCCTTGTCGGCCAGGTCCTGGGCGACGTCGGATTCAACTTCCTTGCTTTCATTGCGGAATTGGCTGAGCTTATGGACGAGCTCGTTGCGGCGGGCGATCAGCCGGCTGCGGACGGCCTCCAGTTCCTTTTTATTCGGCAGGCCCGCTTTATTTGGCATAAGAACGTCCTTTCATGAGCGAAAATGCTCGGTAAATTTGCTCCAGGAGCATGATCCGGCAGAGCTCGTGTGAAAACGTCATCCGCGAGAGCGACAGTTTCAGGTCCGCCCGGTCCAGGATCCGGGGCGCCAGCCCCAGGAATCCGCCGACCAGAAAAGCGACCGACCGGGTCGCTTCCGCGGCGCGCCGCTCGAAAAATCGGGCAAGTTCGGCTGAACTCATCTCCTGGCCTCGGTCAAAGAGGCAGACAATATAATCGTTGTCCAGATGTTTTTCAAGCCCCTCTGCTTCCAAGTCCAAAATTTTTCCGGATTGCTTCTCGTGCAGTCCGCGGGGGGTCGGCGTCTCGATGAGACGGACCGGGTTCAGCCTGGAAATACGCTGTAAATAATGGGCTTGCAGGCCGGCCGCTTCCACGGATTTCATCTTTCCCGGCCACAGGAGCTTGACCGTCATCGCTGCATCCTCTCGTCGCCCGGCCGCCCGGGCCGGGATCCGTCAGCGATAGTCCGCCCGCGGCGCGTCGCCCCACAGCTTTTCCAGGGCGTAGTAGTCTCGCGCCGCGTGGGAAAAAATGTGCACGACAAAGTCACCGTAGTCGACCAGGATCCATTCGCCGTGAGCCTTGCCTTCGACACCCAAGGGCCGTCCGTGGCCGGCCTTGAGCTCGGCTTCGATGTTCTCGGCGACGGCGGCATTCTGGCGGGCCGAATTTCCGTGCAGGATGAGGAAAAAATCGGTGAAGGCCGAAGCTCCGCGCAGGTCGAGAACGCAGATGTCCTCCGCCTTCTTATCCAGAGCGGCTTTCACGGCCGCCTTCAGCGCGGCCGGCACATTTCGTTTGTTGAGCGCTTTGATTTTGACGGACTCTTGAGTCATCGGTACTTTTCGAACCTCCTCGCGGCATGGGCCGGCGAAAGACCTCGCCGGAGAGCGGAACGCTCCCGGTAGAGGCGCTTCGTCCGGATATGGTCGGCGACGGCGCGCGGCACGAGACCGGCCAGGGACAGGCCTTGCCGGGCCCTCGCCCGGATTTCGGTCGAAGACACAGGCCGTGCGTCGATGGGCAGGAAAAACACGGCGGGCGGCTCGAAGGCCCCATCCGGCAATCGTTCGCCGGGCGCGACGCGGCGCAGGGCGTTCTTCCAGGCCGGGCCGAGGACCGAGGCGGCGGCCCCTAACCGCGAACCGGGCCGGGTCATAACGATGAAAGCGCAGCGGCGAAGGACGCGCTCCCACTCCCGCCACGTCCTGATCTCCAGAAAGGCGTCGGCGCCGACGATGAAGAAAAGCCGGGCCCGGGGGAAACGGCGGCGCATCGTTTCGATCGTGCGGATCGAATACGAGGGCCCGCCGGCCCGGAGTTCGACGGGGCTGGCCGTCCAGGAATCGCGTCCGGCCAAGGCCAGGGCGGTCATGCGCAAGCGGTCGCGGGCGGGGGCCATGTCCGGCCGGGCCTTATGGGGCGGGATCGCCGCCGGGATGAAGAAGACGCGGTCCAGGCCGAAGCGCCTCTGGACGAGGCGGGCGGCGCGGAGATGGCCGTTGTGGATCGGATCAAAAGTGCCTCCGAAGAGGCCGATCCGTTCGCTCCGGGTCATGGGCTCTCCGGGGCCGCGGCCTTCATCTCCCGTACCAGGTCAGCCAAGGCTGCCACCAACGGGCGCAGGCTGTCCGCTTTATGGGCCGAGACGGCGAAGAAAGGCAGTTTTTTACGGGCCGCCAGCTTCCGCACGGATTCCAGGCGGGACCGATCCTCGGTCAGAAGATCGGTCTTATTGGCCACAACGAACTGCGGCCGGCGGGCCAGATCCGGATTGAAGGCCGCCAGCTCCTTCATCACTACGCCGAAATCCTTGACCGGATCGCGGCCGGAGTAGGGCGAAACGTCGATCATATGGACGAGGACCTTGGTCCGTTCAACGTGCTTCAGGAACTGGATGCCCAGACCGTGGCCCTCGTGGGCCCCTTCGATGAGCCCGGGGATGTCGGCCACGACGAAGCTGTCTTCACGGTCGGCATCGACGACGCCGAGGTGGGGAATCAAGGTCGTGAAGGGATAGTCGGCGATCATCGGCCGGGCCGCGGAGATCTTGGAGATCAGTGTCGACTTGCCGACGTTGGGGAATCCGACCAGGCCGACGTCGGCGATGAGCTTCAGCTCCAGGAAAAGCTCGCGCTCCTCTCCGTCCCGGCCGGGTTCGTGCTCGCGGGGCACCTGGTGGGTCGCCCGGGCGAACGAAGCGTTCCCGCGGCCCCCCTTCCCCCCGGCGGCCGCCTCGAAGCGCTGACCGGCGTGAAGGAAGTCGAAAAGAATCCGGGTTGAAGCCGCGACCTTGACCACCGTCCCTACGGGGACGCGGAGAAAAAGATCGTCGCCGCCCTTGCCGCTCCGCCGGGCGCCTTCGCCGGGCCGGCCATTCTTGGCTTTATTGATGGGATGAAAACGGAAATAGGCCAGCGAGTGCAGGCTGGGATCAGCCGTCAGGATGACGCTTCCGCCCTTGCCGCCGTGTCCGCCGTCAGGGCCGCCCTTGGGAACACCCTTTTCGCGGCGAAAGCTGACGCACCCGTTCCCTCCCCGACCGGCATGGACAAAGATCTTGACCTGATCGATGAACATTGCGATTTAAAAAAAGAGAGAACGCGCGGGCGTCGGAACATCAGGCCGGCAGCACGGAGACAATTTTCCCCTTTTTGCCCTTGTCGACGAACAGAACGACGCCGTTAATCCTGGAAAACAGGGTGTCGTCCTTGCCGATCCCGACGTTCCTGCCAGGCTTAAAGGGCGTGCCCCGCTGGCGGACAAGGATTGATCCGCCTTTGACCGTCTCGCCGCCGTACTTCTTGACGCCCAACCGCTTGGACTGGCTATCCCGGCCGTTCCGTCCGACTCCGCTTCCGCGTTTCGTAGCCATCGTCGCTCTCCTTACTTGGCCGGCTTCTTGGCCGGGGATTTCAGCTTCGCCGGCACCGGTTTCTTGGGCGCCGGTTTAGCCTTGGCTTTGGCCTTGGCCTTGGCCGCGGGCTTGGCTTCGACCGGAGCGGGCGCCTTCGGCGCCCTGACCTTGGGCGCGGGAGCTTTGGCGGGCTTGGGCGTCTCGGCGATGGCGGGCGCCAAAACCTCGAACTTCAGCTCGTCCGCCGGGACGGCCGTTTTGTCGGGATAGATCTTTTCGATCATGACCTCGGTCAGGTTCTGCCGATGGCCGCGCGTGCGGCGGTATTGTTTCCGGCGTTTCTTCTTGAAGACGAGGATCTTGTCGTCCTTGTAGTTCTTGACCACCTCGGCCTTGATCACGGCCTTCTCCAGAAAAGGGGTCCCGATCGCCGTGTCCGTTCCATCGTCGATGAGAAGGACCTGATCGAACAGGAATTTCTGTCCGGCCGGAAGCTCCAGCTTTTCCACGCTGAGCTTATCGCCTTCCTTGATGACGTACTGTTTTCCACCCGTCTTGATGACAGCAAACATGGTTTCTACCTTTACTTGGAATGCCAGGGCCGAAAATAGGGCCATAAATCTAACATAGGCCTTCTCTTATGTCAACAGAATCGCTTATAATCGTGCCCTCCGGGCGGTTAGCTCA
>PMCY01000044.1 GCA_003154255.1 Candidatus Aminicenantota bacterium
TGGGGCAAGCTGGTCGTGGCCAACTGGCTCATCCAGAACATCCTGAGCTATCTCATCATTGCCATCATCGTCCTCTTCCAGGGCGAGATCCGCCGCTTTCTGGCCGGCATCGGCTCACGCTCCTTTCGCAAGCCCCTGGCCCTGCGTTCCTTCCAGGAGAAGACCGAGGACCTCTGCCAGGCCGTCGATTACATGTCCGAGCGCAAGATCGGGGCGCTCATCGCCGTGGAGAACGAGATCTCGCTGGAGAACTACGCTGAGCGCGGGACAAAGATCGACGCCGTCCTGTCCAAGGAGATCCTGGTCAGCCTGTTCTTCCCCCACGCGCCGCTCCACGACGGGGCGGTCCTTCTGCGCGGCGGGACGGTGGTCGCGGCGGGCTGCCTGCTGCCCCTGCCGGCCATCCACGCCCTGAGCTCGGACGCCCAGACGCGCACCCGCCATCTGGCCGCCATCGGCCTGTCCCAGGAGACGGATTCCGCCGTCATCGTCGTCTCCGAAGAGACCGGCGGCATCTCCCTGGCCACCAAGGGGGTGCTCCAATCGATGCGCGACGGGGACATGCTCCAAGAACGCCTCCTCGAGTACTTACAACGATGATCCGCTTCCTGAAAGACCTGCTGACGCGCAATTGGGCCCTCAAGCTGCTGTCCTTCGTCTTGGCCGTCATCCTCTGGCTGACCGTCGTCCCGGAGGAGAAGATCTCCGGAGAGCGGACACTGTCCGTGCCGCTGGAGACGCGCAACATCCCGGCCAGCATGGAGCTCGTCGAGAAATCGGTCTCCACGGTCGATATCACCGTGCGGGCCACCAATCGCCTGCTCGGCCAGTTGACCGCCGCCGACATCGAGGCCGTGCTCGATCTAAAAACGGCTACGGTCGCCCAGGAGGATTACGCCCTCGATTCGTCGACGGTCATCGTGCCCCCCAACGCCAAGGCCATACGCGTCTTCCCCAACAAGGTCCACATCAAGCTGGAGAAGGCCGATGAGGTGGAGATGGAGGTCACGCCCTCGATCGTCGGCCAGATCGGGGACGGCTATGTCATCCAGAAGATCGAGACCATTCCGGCCAAGGCCAAGCTGCGGGGGCCGGAGAGCAAATTCCGGCCCAAGGACAAGCTGCGGACCAGTTCCGTGGACGTGACCGGGTTGAAGGAGAGCGCCCAGTTCGAGGCCGACCTCATCCCGCCGCGCCCCGACCTGCGGATATTGAACGGCCCGACCCGGGTCAAAGTCCTGATCGTCGTCGGGCCCAAAAAATAGGGGTCCTGACTCCTTCTTTTATTATAATCGTTTCTTCAATCGGGGATTGACGTGATTCACATGAAAAAGCTTTTCGGCACCGACGGAATACGGGCTGTCGCCGGAGAATATCCTCTGGATCGGCCGACGATTTACGCGTTAGGAAAGGCCCTGGTCGGGTTGCTCCGCGAGGAAGGGCTTTCTCCCGAAATCCTCATTGGGCGCGACACGCGGGAATCCGGGGAATGGATCGAAAGCGATCTCGTCCGGGGCATCGAAGACGCCGGCGGGACGTTTCACTCCGCCGGGGTGATCCCCACCTCGGGCGTCTCGCACCTGACTAAAACCAACGCGTTCAACGCCGGCGTCGTCATCTCCGCCTCGCACAACCCTTTTCGCGATAACGGCATCAAGATTTTTTCATCCCGGGGCATGAAGATCTCCGACGCCTGGGAGGCCCGCCTGGAAAAAGTCATTCTCGCCCAGGCCGGCGCCGCCGCCCCCAACGACGATCGGCCGCCCGCCGCGGAGAGTCGCCTGATCGACGATTACGAAAAGTTCCTGGTCGACCGCTTTGAGGGCGTGCGCCTGCCGCGCCGTTATAAAATCGTCCTCGACTGCGGCCAGGGGGCCAGTTCACGCATCGCATCCGATGTCTATCGCGCCATCGGGGCCGAACCGGTCGCCCTGAACGCGGCGCCGGACGGCCGGAACATCAACGCCGGCTGCGGCTCGCTCCATCCGGAATCCATGGCCGCGGCGGTCGTCCGGGAGGGGGCCGACTTCGGCGTGTCCTTTGATGGGGACGCCGACCGGGCCTTGTGGGCCGATGAGAAAGGACGCCTGCTCAACGGCGACCACACGCTGCACATCCTGGCCCGCTTCCTGGCCGGCCGGGGCCGCCTCAAGGCCGGCGTGGTCGTGGCCACGACCATGAGCAACATGGGTCTCGAAAAGGCCCTTGGAGAAGCCGGCCTGCGACTGGTCCGGACCCAGGTCGGGGACAAATACGTCCTGGAGAAGATGCTCGAGTTGGGCGCCAACCTGGGCGGCGAGCGGTCCGGCCATACCATCCTGCTGGACGACTGCCCNNTCGCCCGGAAGACACCCTTGGCCGGGATCCCCGAGATCGTCGCGGCGATCGAAGCGGCCCGGGCCGGATTGGGCGGGCAGGGACGGCTGGACGTCCGCTACAGCGGCACGGAGCCGCTGCTCCGCATCATGGTCGAAGGCCGGGACCAATCCGAAATCGACGGCCATGCCCGCCGCATCGCCGCCGCGGCCTCCGCGCATCTCGGCTGAAAATAAGGAGATCACCATGCGTTTATCGCTCAATGTCGATCATTTCGCCACCCTGCGCCAGGCGCGGCGGTCCACCGAGCCCGAGCCCGTCCTGGCCGCGCTCCTGGCCGAGCAATCCGGGGCGGAGGGCATCACCGCCCATATCCGGTCCGACCGGCGGCACATCAACGAGCGCGATTTGCGGCTTCTTCGCCAGGCCATCAAAACCAAGCTGACCGTGGAAATGGCGGCCACGCAGGAGTTGAAAGCCGTCGTCCTGGACATCAAACCGGACGTCGTCTGTCTGGTGCCGGAAAAACCGGAGGAATTGACGACCACGGGCGGGCTGGATGTCCTGGCCCATCGCAAAACCCTGGCGCCCTTTGTGGAGTCCTTGGCCGCGGCCGGGATTCGCGTCTGCATCTTCGTCGATCCCCTGCCCGGGCAGATCGAGGCCGTCGCCGCGCTGGGCATTCCCCAGATCGAGCTTCACTCCGGGATCTATGCCGAGGCCAAGCCGGGAACGGAGAGGATTCTTGCTTTGGATGCCCTGCGGAAGGCCGCCCTGCTGGGCGCCGAATGGGGCCTGGAAGTGACGGCCGGCCACGACCTGGGCTATCACAATGTCGCCCCGATCGTGGCCATTCCCCAGATCACGGAGCTGAGCATCGGCTTCTCCATCGTCGCCCGCGCCGCCATCGTCGGCATCGGCCGGGCCGTCCGGGAGATGGCCGGGCTCCTGCGCGGGTGAACTGCCATGAATATCCGCGTCAATCTCAATCGACTCCAATCCAACATCGAGGAGCTGGGCCATATCGGCCGCGACCCGCGCGGCGGCGTCTCCCGGCCTTCATTCAGCAAGGCCGATCTCGAGGCGCGGATCTGGCTCAAGAATAAAATCGAGGCCGCCGGACTCGCCTTTCGGGTGGACGGGGCCGGCAACATCTTCGGCCAACTCGGGGGGGATGGCCCGCTGGTCATGGCCGGCTCGCATATCGACACCGTCCTCAACGGCGGCCGCTTCGACGGCGCGGCCGGCGTCCTGGCCGCGCTCGAAGCCGTCCAGAGGATCCGCGAAGAAGGATACCGCCTGGCCAAGCCGCTGGCCGTGGCCGCCTTCACCGACGAAGAAGGAAGCCTGGTCGGCGATTTCCTGGGCAGCCGGGCCTTCGTCGGCGCCCTGGATCGCGATTTGCTTGAAAAGGGGACCACCTCCTTCGGCCTGCCGCTGGCCGAGGTTCTGAAAAATACCGGCTTCACGATCGAAGGCATTCTCTCCGCGCAGGCCAATGCNNTGGTGTTCGTTCATCGGCGAAGCCGGCCACGGCGGGACCGTCCCGCTGGAGCTGCGGCGGGACGCCTTTCTGGGCCTGGCCGATTTCGCCCTCCGGGCGACCCAGCATGTGGCCACCCATCATTACGGCAGCTTCGTCACGATCGGCCGCGTCCACGTCGCGCCCGGCGTGTTCTCCGTCGTCCCCGGGCGGGCCGACTTCTCCTTCGACTTCCGCAGCCGCTCGGCGGAGACGCTGGCCGCGATGGAAAAGGAATTGCTGGCCCTGGCCGAGGATATCGCCCAGACCCGCGGTCTGGCTTTCACCTCTCGCCTCATGGACAAGGCCGACCCGGTCACCGTCCCGGCCCGGCTGACAAGCCTGCTGGCCGCCGAAGCGGACGCGCTCGGCTATCCCCATATGGCCCTGACGAGCGGAGCGGGCCACGATACCCAGATTCTGGCGGCCAAGACGCCGTCAGCGATGATCTTCGTCCCCAGCCCGGACGGCATCAGCCACGCGCCCGAGGAATCCATCCGCTGGGACGACCTCGAAAAAGGAGCGAACCTCCTTCTCGCGGCGATGATCAAGCTGGCGGGATAAAAGGTGCTGCCCACGAGAGGGGAAGGGGGGTCAAAACACGCGAATTTTCCCCGGCGAGGAAAATCCGCTCCGACGCTCCTCCTTCGCTCCCTGCCCGAGATAGGATTAAAATTGACTATCCTGGGCAGGACCATGCCCG
>PMCY01000284.1 GCA_003154255.1 Candidatus Aminicenantota bacterium
GGGTCATCTTCACCGTCACCGTGCGGTTCACGCTTAAATAAGTCTACGCAAAGCTGAATGGCTTTAGAAATTTTAAGGAGGTACGTCAATGGAATTTAGTTTAATCGGAATGTGGCAGTCGATGAGTCCGCTGGCCAAAGGCGTGTCCATCATCCTCATCACCATGTCGATCGTCTCGCTCTATTTCTTCATCGAACGGCAGATGTATTTCCGCAAGGCCAAAAGCCGCTCCAAGGAAGTCGCCCCCAAGCTGGCCGAAATGCTCAAGCTCGGTCAGGTCAAGGAAGCGCTGGCCCTGGCCACCAAGAAGGAAAACCACCCCAGCCACTTGGCCCGCATCACCGCCGCCGGCATCGCCGAGTTTCTGAGCGGCAAAGAATCGGGCCTGGGGCTCGAAGAGCAGATCGAGACCGCGTCCCGCGGCTGCGAGCGGGCCCAGTCCATCTATAACCAGGAACTGAAGAAAGGCCTGAGCATCGTCGCCACCATCGCCACATCCGCCCCCTTCATCGGCCTGTTCGGCACGATTTCGGGCATCATCAACGCGTTCAAGGGCATGGCTCTGACCGGTTCCGGCGGCATCGGCGCCGTGGCGTCCGGCATCGCCGAGGCCCTGGTCACGACGGCCTTCGGTATCGGCGTCGCGGTCATCGCCCTTTGGGTCTACAACCTTCTGAATGCCCGCATCGAGGTGATGGACGCCGAGATGTCGAATACGGCTTCGCAGGTCATCGACTTTTTCGTTAAAAAGCAGGCCAAGTAACCCCGGGCCGGGTTCCTCCTGAGAGGCTACCATGAGCATTTCCATCAGCAAGGGGAATGAAAAGGTCACCGCCGAGCCCAACGTCGTTCCCCTGTGCGACGTTTTGCTCGTCCTGCTGATCATTTTCATGGTCGTCACGCCCCTCGTCCAGAAGGGCGTGGACTTGAAATTGCCCACGGCGTTGCACACGGTTTCCATGCCTGAAAACCCCGACGTCGTCCTGTACGTCCGCAAGGATGGAACGATGTACCTCAATCAGGAAAAGGTCACCAATCCCGACAGCCTCCAGTCGATGATTGAGGAAGCGTTCCTGACCGTGACCGATAAAAAACTCTACATTAAGATCGACGGCGACCTGGAATACGGCCGCCTGACCGATCCGGATACGGGCATCTATCACAAGATCCGTGCCGCAGGCATCGAGAATATCGCGATCATCACGGAGAAGAAGACGGAAAAGGGATAATTCCCCCCGTCCGTTGCGCGGTTTCGCCCTTGGACGAGAGCGGTTCTTAAGAGCCGTTCTCGTCCAAGGCTTTTTTCAAACTTCCTTCCGCATTCGCCGTCCGTTTATCTCCATTTATTCTATGCGCCGGCTCCTTGGAAAGCCGCCCGGGTTTCTTCAGCGCCCGCCGGTATGGGCGGTCCGGGCCGCCGCGCTCAGTGTTTCGTTCATGCTCCCGGTCCGGTATCCCGACAGATCCAGCGTTACGTACATATAGCCGAGCTTGCATAGCGCGGCGACGATACGCTTGCGCACGGGCGGACGGGCGATTTTGGCGATATCGTCCGAACCGACCTCGATCCTGGCGACGGTATCATGATGCCGGACACGCAGTTGCACGAACCCCAGCTTGTTCAGGGCCTCTTCGGCCCGCCCGACGCGCTGAAGCGCCTCGGCCGTGATGGGGGTATCATAGGGAAACCGCGAAGCCAAACAGGCCATGGCCGGCTTGTTCCAGGTCGGGAGTCCGAACCGCCTGGACAGCGTCCGGATTTCGGCCTTGGTCAATCCCGCTTCCCGCAGCGGTGAGCGGACCCCCATCTCCGCCGCGGCCCGAGCTCCCGGCCGGTAATCGCCCAAGTCGTCGGCGTTCTGACCATCGACGACCACGGCGATCCCCTTGCGGTCGGCGATTCTCCGGATCTCGGTCATCAGCTCCCTCTTGCAATGGTAGCAGCGCAGCGGCGGATTGGCCGTGAAGGCGGGATTATCCATCTCCTTCGTGGCGATGACCTCATGGCGGACCTTCAACCGGCGGGCCAGGGCCCGGGCGGCCCGGATTTCGCGGTCGGGATAGGTCGGCGAGGAAGCAATCACGGCATAAACGCGGGGGCCGAGCACGTCTGCGGCGACGCGCAGGAGCAGGCTGCTGTCCACGCCCCCGGAGTAGGCCACGACGACCCGGTCCATATTTTTAAGGATCGTTTTCAGGTTCCGCAAGCGGGCCTCGAGCCCGGACGCTTTTTTTTTCAGCGAAGGCCGTGTTGAATCTTTTTGGGATGCGGCCGGGCGGCGTTTTTTTCCGTTCATGGGGAAACCTCGACGGTGAATTTCAGGGCCGGACTTTCATTCGTTCGATTTCACGGATCAGGGCCGGGACAATGTCTTTCTCGGCCACGCGGGCCAGAAACTTGCCGGCCTTGAAGAGGACGCCGTTCCCTCGGCCGCAGGCCACGCCAAGGTCGGCCTCCCGGGCTTCCCCCGGGCCATTGACCATGCAGCCCATGACGGCGACGGTCAAGGGGGTCGCGGAGGAGGCCAGGGCCTTCTCGATGCGGGCGGCGATCCCAGCCAGATTGCTTTCGGAGCGCCCGCAGGCGGGGCAGGAGATCACGACCGTCCCCCTTCGGCTCAAGCCCAGGCTGCCCAGAATCTGGAAAGCCACGCGGACTTCCTGCTCGGGGGGCGCGGTCAGCGAGACCCGGATGGTATCGGCCAGGCCTTCCCGGAGAAGAAGGGCGATGCCGGCCGCGGATTTGACCGAGCCGCGCAGAAGGCCGCCTGCCTCGGTGATCCCGGCATGGAACGGGTAATCGACCTTCGCGGCCAGCCGCCGATAAGCTTCGACCGTGCGCGGCACGTCCGAGGCTTTGAGGGAGACCTTGATCAGCCGGAAATCGAGATCTTCCAGGATGCGGATATGGCGGAGGGCGCTCTCGGACATGGCTTCGGCCGTGGCTCCGCCGAAGCGGGCCAGCAGGCCCTTTTCCAGCGAACCGGAGTTGACCCCGATGCGGATGGGAACGGCCCGCTCCCGGGCGGCCCGGACGACCTCCTCGACCTTTTTCCGGCCGCCGATGTTGCCGGGATTGATGCGCAGGCCGTCGATTCCTTTCCTCAGGCAAGCCAGGGCCAAGCGGTGGTCAAAATGGATGTCGGCGATCAAAGGCAGACCCGCCCGGGCCTTGATTTTCCCAAGGGCTTCGGCCGCCGCGACATCGGGCACGGCCAGCCGGACGATTTGGCAGCCCTCTTTTTCCAGGCGCCGGATTTGGGCCAGCGTGGCCCGCACGTCGCGCGTGTCGGTCTTGGTCATTGACTGGACCGATATGGGCGCTCCCCCGCCTATCAGGACGTCCCCGACCCGGACCTGGACGGTCTTCCGCCGCGGGAATTCAAGCACTGCCGTCTTCTTCATTTTATCTATTTTATCAGAAATGTAGACTTGGATTAAATACGGTCTAAAATATGTGCGATATTATACGGCACTTCNNAGCAAGGATGGGCTTTGCAATCCTACGCGTAGCAAGGATGACGAAGCGGATAAAACAAAAGTGACTCGCCCGCGTCCGGCTTTTTTTAGAGTATTACCACCCCTACCCCTCCTAAACCGGAGGGGATTTGTCCGCAGGCTCGTAAATGAGAGGAGGAGCGTCGGAAGGGATTTTCCTCGCAGGGGAAAATCCCCGTGTTTTGACCCGACTTACCCGAATCGCCGTCACCTTTTATTACGGACGGCACTAAAAAGCAGCGGAACCCGCCACATTTTAAAAGGGCAGGATGCTTTTCCACCCGTTGGGCAGCTTCTTGACGAAATCGTTGAGGATGACGAAGACGATCAGGGCCACGAAGATGACGAATCCGATCTGCATCCAGACGTTCCGGGCCTTGGGGCTGAGGTCGCGGCGGAATATGCTTTCGATGATCAGGACGAAGAGCTGGCCGCCGTCGAAGACCGGGATGGGAAAGAGGTTGAGGACACCGAGCTGCAGGCTGATCACCGCGATCCAGCTCATCAAGGCCAGAAAGCCCATGCGCAGGGCGGCGTAGGAGAAATTGGCGATCTCCAGGGGTCCGCCGAGCTGGCGCGTGGAGGCCTGCCCGGTGACCAGGTTCTTGAGGAAGTCGACGATCAGGAACATCAACCGCTTGTTCTCCTGGATGCTCTGGCCGAGGGCGGCGAAGAAGGGATATTTTCTGGTTATCGATTGGGCCGCCTGAAGGACGCCGATTTTGCCGACTTGGCCCTGCTTGCGGGGCGTGATTTTCAGGCTCATCGGCGCGCCGTCGCGGCGGATCTCGAAGGTCAGCTCCCGGTCCGGGTTCTTCTCGATCGTGGGGATGAATTTGTAGAAATAGATAGGCTCGCCGTCGATCTTCTCAATGAGGTCGCCCGCCTTTAAGCCCCCCTTTTCGGCCGGGGACCCGGCCGTGACCATCTGGACCTGGGTCAGGACCTTGCCGTAGAAGCCGGCATAGCCCATGTCGTATTTGGTGCGTTTTTCGGTGGTCAGGGGAACGCGCAGAACCGCGTCGCCGCGTCCGATTTCCAGCCGGAGAACGCTTTCCGGCCGAGTCGAGACCGCCATCTCCACGTCCGTCCACGTGGCCGTCTTGCGCCCGTTGATCGAGATGATGTGGTCGTCGATTCGGAGATCGGCCTTGGCCGCCGGAGAGCCCGGCTCGAGCCAGCCGATAACCGGGACCTGGTCCTGATAAACGGGGCTATTGACGCCGACCATGTTGATGCCGGCGACGATGAGGAGGGCCAGGACGATGTTCATGACCGGCCCCATGACGATGACCAGGAACCGCTGCCAGCGGGTTTTGGCCGCGAAATCGTCCGGCGCCATGGGCCGGTTGGGCTCGAAGACGCCTTCGCCAAGAAACTTGACGTAGCCGCCCATGGGCAGGATGCTGATGCGGTAATCGGTATGGCCCTTCTTGAAGCCGAAGAGGCGCTTGCCGTAACCGAAGGAGAAGACTTCGACCCGGATGCCGACCAGCTTGGCCATCACAAAATGGCCCAGTTCGTGGATGAAGACCAGTATGCCGAATACGATCAGAAACGAAAGTATGGTGCCGAAAATGGTGCCCATGAATTATGACCTTCTTTCGATGATATGCCGGGCGCGCTCCCGCGCCCGGCGGTCGACGGCGAAGACGGATTCCAAGCCGTCGACGGCCGCGGGACGGTACGCGGCCATGACCGCGCCGACCACGTCGGCGATGCCGCCGAAGCCGATCCGCCCGTCCAGGAAGGCTTCGACGGCGGCTTCATTAGCCGCATTGAGGACGACGGGCGCGGCGCCGCCCTCGATCATGGCCGCCCGGGCCGTGCCCAGGAGCGGGAAGCGGCGCTCGTCCACGGCCCGGAAATCGAGCCGGGCCGCCGCAGCCAGGTCGAGGGCGGGAACGGGGGCGGCGGCGCGCGCCGGATATGTCAAAGCGTATTGAATCGGGATGCGCATGTCCGTGGCGCTCATTTGGGCCAGGACCGACCCGTCGATCGTCTCGACCAGGGCGTGGACGATGCTCTGGGGATGGATGAGCACGCCCAGCCGGGCCGGGTCGAGATCGAAAAGCCAGCGGGCTTCGATGAGCTCGAGCCCCTTGTTCATCAGGGTGGCCGAATCGATCGTCACTTTGCGGCCCATTTTCCAGCGGGGATGACGGAGGGCCTCCCGGACCGTTTTTTTTCCGAGCTCGCGCAAAGGCGTGTCCAGAAACGGTCCGCCCGAGGCGGTCAGGATGACCTTGTGGACGTAGTCGCGCTCCAAGCCGGCCAGGCATTGAAAAACGCCGCTGTGTTCCGAATCGACGGGGATGATCACTGCGCCCGACCGGGCCGCTTCGCGCCGCAGGATGGGGCCGGCCGCGACCATCGATTCCTTGTTGGCCAGGGCCACCCTCCGGCCCGCCCGTACGGCGGCCAGCGTCGGCCGCAGTCCGGCAATGCCGGTGATCGCCGAGACGACGAGATCGACGCCATCGCGGCCACCCGCCTCTTCGGCGCCTTCGGGGCCGAAGCCGACGCGGGGTCTCCGGCCGACGAGCCGCTGTTCGAGGCGTTCGGCTGCGGCTTTGTCCCGCAGTGAAACAAAGGACGGATGAAATTCGCGGATCTGCTCGGCCAGCAGCTCGAAGTTGGCGCCCGCGGCCAGGGCCGCGATTTTATACCGGCGCGGGTACCGGCGGACGATGTCCAGCGTGCTGCGGCCGATCATGCCGGTCGAACCGAGGATGGAAAGCCGTTTCATGCCCGCCTACCGCCACATGTACCGGATGAGATAATAGAACAAGGGCGCGGCCAGCAGAAAACTGTCGATGCGGTCAAGAAAGCCGCCGTGGCCGGGAAGGAGGTTGGACGAATCCTTGACCCCCACGGCCCGCTTGAAAAGGGACTCGAGGGGGTCGCTGATCTGGGCGGCGGCATGGACAACGATGCCGGTGAGAGCGGCCCGGAAGAGCGGGACGGCGGGAAAGAATAGGAAGCGGGCGACGATGGCCGCGATCAGGGCGAATAGGAGGCCGCCGGCGCAGCCCTCCCAGGTCTTGTTGGGGCTGGCGATGGGGGCCATCTTGCTTCGGCCGAAGGCCTTGCCGATGAGGTAGGCCCCCGTATCGCCGAGGAAAATGACGCCGAAGAAGAAATAGAGATGGGCCTGGCCGTGCCCGAGGCGGATCCAATAGAGATAGTTGGTCGGCAGGGCCACGTAGACCGCGCCGGTCAAGGTCAGGGCGAAAGCCGGGGGAAAGACGGCGGTCTTCTCCAGTGTGTTGAAGGCGATCAGAAAATATGCGCCGGACAGAAGAATGCTGAGACAAAGGGCCTGGTTCAGGTTGAATGCGGGGAAATAAAACGTCGCCCCGACCAGCAGGGCCAGGACGAGGCCGAAGGCGCGCTGGGGCCGCCAGCGCCGGCGACGGGCCAGGTTGTAAAATTCCCAAAGGGCGGCGGCGATGACCGCTTGGATCACAGCGAAAAACGCCCAATCCGGGCCCCATTGAACCAGGACAAAAAGGAGGCTCAACAGGACAATGGCCGTGGGAGTGCGCTGGCGATCGCTCATCGGGAGGGACGGACGTCTCCGAAGCGGCGCTCCCGCTTCTGGTATTCCAGGACGGCTTGGAAAAAGTCCCGGCGCCGGAAATCGGGCCAATACGTCGGAGTCGTCCAGATCTCGGCATAGGCGATCTGCCAGAGCAGGAAATTCGAAACCCGCATCTCGCCGCTCGTCCGGATGACCAGATCCGGATCGGGAAGCCCGGCCGTGTAGAGCCGGCCGGAAAAGAGGTCTTCGTCGATGTCGGCGGGGGCCAGGCTGCGGTCGGCCAGGATGGATTTGACGGCGTCGAGGATCTCGGTGCGGCCGCCGTAATTGAGGGCCAAAGCGACGATCATACGCGAATTGTCCCGGGTCATGCGCTCGACCCGGTCGAGCTCCCTGATGACGCCGTCCGGAAGCCCCTCCCGCTGTCCCAGGACGCGGAGCCGGAGATCGTTCTCCATCAAAACCTTGGTTTCCTTCTTCAGATACTGCTCGAGAATGCGGAAGACAGCCGAAACTTCCCGCTTGGGGCGCTTCCAGTTTTCCTTGGAGAAGGCATACAGGGTCAGGGCCTGGACTCCCAGACGGGCTCCGGTTTCCACGATCTCCTGGACGGATTTGATGCCGGCCCGGTGCCCTTCGATCCGGGGCAGGTTGCGGCCTTGTGCCCAGCGGCCATTGCCGTCCATTATGACGGCCACGTGAGCCGGAACGCGCTTCAAATCGATCTGCCGGACGAGCCGCTCCTCCTCGCTCCCGGGCGCGACAAATCCGTCCAAGTCCTTGAACATGCGGCCATTATAAGTGGTATCCCCGCGCCTGTCAAAATCCGCGGGCCGCCTGCTGCGCCGGGCTCCCAGGCAGCTCCGAGGAAGGGAACGGTATTTCCTATTGATTAAGTAGAATAATGGCCGCGGATTTGTTAATCTAGCTGACGAGGAGTTTTGCCGATGTGTTTGGGCATACCTTCGAAGATCGTTTCGGTCGATGAAATCCATCAGACCGGCCAGGCCGACCATCTCGGGACCAGAGTGATGGTCAACCTGGCCCTGTTGGACGAGGCCCGCGTCGGCGAATGGGTGATCATCCACGCCGGATTCGCCATCTCCAAGCTGAACGATCAGGAAGCCAAGGAAACGCTCGACCTGCTTCGCCAGATCGCCGCTCATGAATAAAAAAGGGGCCGCTGCGGGGCCTGGCCCCTACCGGGATAAAAAGACGATCGCGGCCCTGCTCAGGGTTGTTGAAGAAAGGCGCCGGGCCGCCGGAGGCCCCTCCTGCCGGATCATGGAAGTTTGCGGCACGCATACCATGACCATCCATCGGTACGGACTCAAGAAGATGCTCCAGGATGTCGGGGTGGGGCTCGTCGCCGGCCCCGGATGCCCCGTCTGCATCACGCCCAACGACATCCACGAAGCCGCCATCCGGCTGGTTACGGAGCGCGAGAACCTCCTCCTGGCCGCCTTCGGCGACATGACCCGGGTGCCGACGAAGATCGGTTCCCTGCAGAAATCGGCGGCCGCCCGGGGCTCCCGAATTCAAATTGTCTATTCCCCCGCCGAATCCCTGGAATCGGCCCGCCGGAATCCCGACAAGGAGGTCGTCTTCTTCGGCGCGGGATTCGAGACGACCGTCCCCGCGATCGCCCTGACAGCGGCCAAAGCCCTCGAGGACGGGATCGTCAATTATTCCGTCCTGTCCGCCTTCTGGGTCATCCCGCCGCCCTTGCGGGCCATCCTGGAATCGGGCCGGAGCCGCATCGACGGGTTCCTCTATCCCGGCCACGTTTCCGCCATCATCGGTCCGCAGGCCTATGACTTCGTGGCCGAGGAGTTCCGCCGACCGGGAGCTATCGCCGGGTTCGAGCCGGCCGATATTCTCCTGGCCATCATTTCGATCCTCGAGCAGATCGCCGCGGGCCGTCCGCGGGTGGCCAACGAATACACACGGGTCGTCTCTCCGGACGGGAACCCCACGGCCCGGGCGGTCCTGGACCGCATCCTCGAGCCCAAGGACGCCGTCTGGCGCGGCCTGGGCCGGATCTCCAAAAGCGGACTGGCGTTCCGGCCGGCTTTCGCCGCGGCCGACGCCGAAAAGAAATTCGGGCTGAAGCTCGGGTCGACGGACACGGAACTCCCGGGCTGCCGCTGCGGCGACGTCCTCAAGGGATTGATCGAGCCGCCCCAATGCCGCCTTTATGGACGGGTCTGCACCCCCGAAAAGCCCCACGGCCCCTGCATGGTCTCCTTCGAGGGATCCTGCCTGGCCTTCCACAAATACGGAACCCCCTCATGAGCGGGAAGATCAGCCTGGACCTGGGCGGCGGCGGGAAGGCCATGCGCGACTTCATCGCCGGGCGCATCCTGCCGGCCTTCAAAAATCCCCTTCTCAGCCCTCTGCTCGACGCCAGCCATCTGCCGGAAGGGATCGCCTTCACGACGGACAGCTACGTCGTCGATCCGCCGGTCTTCCCGGGCGGCGACATCGGAAAGCTGGCCGTCAACGGGACGGTCAACGACCTGGTCGTCTCCGGCGCGGATCCGCGCTACCTCTCGCTGGGATTGATTCTCGAGGAAGGTTTGGAATGGAGCCTCCTCGACCGTATTCTAAAATCGATCCGGACCGCCGCGGCTGGGGCCCGCGTCCGGATCGTGACCGGCGACACGAAGGTCGTCCGTCGCGGCCAGGGCGACAAGATCTACATCAACACGTCCGGGATCGGAGGCATCATCGCCTCGCCGTCTCCAGCCCTCATCCGGCCCGGCGACGCCGTGATCGTCACCGGCCCCGTCGGCGATCACAGCCTGGCCATCCTGATCGCCCGCGGCGATTATGGCTTTCAATCCGCCATCAAAAGCGATTGCGCCCCCCTGAACGGACTGCTTCCCTTCTGGAAAAGAGGCGTCCGCTGGATGAGAGACATCACGCGCGGCGGGCTGGCCACAGTCTTGACCGAGCTGGCCGGAGAGATCCCCTATCCGATCCTTCTTGAGGAAGACGAAGTGCCCGTTTCCGCTCCCGTCCGCGGAGCATCGGAGATCCTGGGCATCGATCCGCTTTATCTGGCCTGCGAAGGCCGGGCCGTGCTCATCGTGCCCGAAGCCGGGACCGAAGCGATTTTGCGGCGCCTCCGCACCTTGCCCTTGGGCCGCAAGGCCCGCATCGCCGGCCGGGTACAAACAGGGATCGGGCGGCCCGGCGAACTGATCCTGCGCACCAGCGCGGGCGGCCTTCGGCTGCTCGAGCCGCTGACGTCCGAACTCCTGCCCCGGATCTGCTGAAAACCCCAAGCCTGCAGGAGCCATTCCGCGAATTCTTGGAAACGGTAGAAATCCGTAGACCTACCAATAGACAAGCCCTTACCTTCCAGAGGAAAATAAGAGCACAAAAGGGATATTATATTTTTCAGTGTTCCGGCCTCACTCATACTCACGAAGAGAACACAAATGAGAAGGGCCGAATTCCTCAACGTCAAGGGGGCCGGAACGCCGGCCGAGCCGGCGGGAAACGCTTTGATCATCGATGCGGCGGACACAAACGCCTACCATCGCGCGTCCGCCATCCGGAAGTGGTATTAGGGAGGAAAATGGATATGCGACGCTATCTTAGTCTGGTCCTCAGTCTGGCTTTGGCCGGCGCAGCGTTCCTATCCGGACAGACCATGCCGGAGAAACGGACAGTCGTCACAATCGGCGCCGATGGCGTGCAGCGGATCGAAGTGATCGGCGGATCCTATTATTTCGATCCCAACGTCATCGTCGTCAAAGTGAACGTCCCGGTGGAGCTGCGCGTGCGCAAGGAGTCCGGGATCACTGCCCACAATATGGTCTTGAAGGCCCCTGAAGCAGGAATCGACTTTTCCGTCTCGCTCAGCACAACTCCGCAAAGCATCACTTTCACCCCGACGAAAACGGGCAAATTTCCCTTTGCCTGCACCCATAAACTTCTTTTTTTTAAAAGCCACAAGGACCAGGGTATGCAAGGGGTCCTCGAAGTCGTGGAATAAAATGCCCTGATGGCCGCCATCCTCGCACCCTTGCATGGCTTGTTCAATGCCGCCATCGGCGTCTTGATTTTCTACCAGGCTTGGCTGGGATTGAAAATCCGACATGCCAGGCGCGCGGAGGGGGCCTTTCCGATCGCCGCCGTCAAGCGCCATCGCCGGAACGGGCCGATGCTTCCCTTTCTCTCCGGGCTCGGTTTCGCCGCGGGGCTTGGGCTCATCAGGCTCGATCATCGCCGCCTGCTCTCTTTTCCGGCCCATTTCTTCCTGGGTCTTTCGATCGTGTTGATCCTTTTACTCCTGCGGCGGCTGGGGGCCCGGATCAAAGGTCCGCTCTCGCCGATCCGAACGCCTCATTTCTTTCTCGGCTTGGGACTGCTCCTCATTTATGTCATCCAAGCCGCGCTGGGACTAAGCCTCCTCTTATAATGCCGCCCGCGGCCTCCGCGCCGGTTTCAAAAGCATGCTAAAATACGGCGCGTGATGAGGAAACGATCCGGAATCCTTCCCCTGGCCGCCGCCGCCGCGGGACTGGCCTTTTGGCTGCTGGCCCGAACCGACGATCCGATACCGACCGCAGGCCGGCCGGAATGGGCGGCTCCCGGAGCATTTTCCCGGGTCCGTTCGGACCACGCCGAGCTCGAAACTCTGTTTGCGCTCATCCGGACAACCCTGCGCGAAAACCAGGCCGCCTTCCGCACCTCCTCCGGATTCGTCCGGGGATTTTCCGCCGGGGCGGCCTATCCGCAGATCTGGATCCGCGACGCAGCCACGATCATTCCCGCTGCCCGGTTTTTCTACGGCACTCCTTATCTCCGGACGGCCGTGATCGAACATCTTGCCCGCCAGAAGCCGAACGGGGAGATCGAAGACTGGTTCGACGGCGCCGGAAAGGCCGGCAAAAACACGACGGAGAGCGACCAGGAGGCGAGCTCCGTCCTTGCCGCCGGCCAAATCACCGAACTCATCGGCGCCGCCTGGCTGCAACGGAAAGTGAACGGAACGGCCGTCCTCGGCCGACTGGAGAACGCCCTCACCTTCGTCGTTCGGGAACGCTTCGACCGATCGCTCGGCCTGGTCAAAGGCGCCCACACCATCGATTGGGGCGACGTGGAAATGGAAGAACCCGACCAGCGGGCCATCCGGATTGGCTCGGATTCGCATTGGACCGCCGGGATCTATAATCAAAGTCAATTTTATGCCGCTTGCCTGGAGCTGGCCGATCTTTGGCGCGCGAGCGGTTCGCCCGCCCGGGCGGCGCCCTGGGCCGAGAGAGCGGCCGCCGTGAAAGCCGCCGCCGACCGTCTTTTGTGGCAGGAATCCCGGGGTTTCTATCGCGTCCATGTCCATATCACCCCGCTCTCCCACGCCTTCGACGAAGATGCGATGTTCGCCCTGGGCGGAAACGCCGAGGCCATTCTCTCGGGGCTGGCCTCCTCGGAAAAAGCCCGGCGTATCTTCGCGGCCGCTTCGTCGCGGCGGAAGGAATTCGGCGTTTCCACGATTTCCGGCGCACTCCTGCCGCCCTATCCCCGCGGCACGTTCTCCCACCCCATGGTCGATGATCCCTTCGAATACCAGAACGGCGGACAATGGGACTGGTTCGGCGGGAAGCTCGTCCTGGGCATGTTCCGGGAAGGAGAGGCCGCCGAGGCCGCCGGCGAACTCCTGGCCATCGCCGGCAAAAACGCGTCCCGCCGCGGACTTTTTGAATGGGACGCGCCGGACGGCGCGGGGCGCGGAAGCTCCCGTTTCTCGGGCAGCGCGGGCAGCTTGGCCCGGGCGTTGATCGAGGGATACTTTGGCATCGGGATATCCGGCGACGGATTGATCCTCTCGCCCCGATTGGGCGCGGACAGCGGCGCCGTCCATATGTATCTCCCGTCCGCGGGCCGTTTCATAGGGTACGATCAGACGTTCGACGAGGAATCCCTGGCTCTGAGCATCACCTATGCATCCGACTGGATGGAAGCCGGGATTCTCCGCATTCTCTGGCCGGGCCGCGACAAATCCGGCCAACCCCTGGCCCTGCCCGGCCGTTTCGATATCCGCCGGGACGGCGCAGCCATCCCCTACCGGCTGGAAAAGATCGGAGAGGACGCCTATATCCGGGTGGAGACGGATTGGAAACGACATTCGCTGCGCATCCGTCCCGACCCTGGAGCCGCGATAAAACAACGATAAGGAGGCCGNNATGAGACGCTTCAACAGATCCTGGAAGCCGCGCGCCTGGCGCCGACGGCGGCCAATCGCCAGCCGTTCCAGATCGTCGTCCTGAAAACGGCCGGGCGGGAGGCGGAATTGCGCCGCATCTATGCCCGCGACTGGTTCGCCCAAGCCCCGGTTGTCTTATGCGCCTGCGGGATTCCGGCCCAAAATTGGATCCGGCGCGACGGCAAAAACTACAACGACGTGGACGTGGCCATCGCCATGGACCACCTCATCCTGGCNNGTCGAGCCCATCGCCTTCACGCCCCTTGGCTATCCGGCCGACTCCCCTCGCCCCAAGCAGCGCAAACCCCTGGCCGATCTTGTCCGCTATGAGGATTGACGTCCCTTCCCCCGTTTGACTTGCCGCCCCGCGCGGGTTAAGATTTTTCCGGTCCTGGGAGCCGTACCCGCGTGACAAGGAGGGGCCATGGAAAAATTCGTGCGGTTCGGGTGGCTTTTTGTGTTTCTGGCTTTGGCCGCGAACGAGCTGTCAGCCGACCAGCTGACCGTCCTGGCGCCCAGCGGAGGCGCATTCACCTCGGGGACGAATACGGAGATCCGCTGGACCTACCAATTCATGGAGTGGCTCCCCTCGACCACCGCCTTGAAGCAGATGAACATCCGCATACGGGAATACTCCCAGCAGCAGGGAAGCGCCGTCACCGGATCCTATGTCGACGTGGCCACCGTCGATGTCACCACAGGACATTACACCTGGAGAGTGCCCGCTTATGTCTCCCATTTTGACGGCTTTCTCCTTGAATTATCCATGAAGGAGCATAGCTCCATCATGGCCCAGAGCCAGCCGTTCCAGATCGCGCTGAATACGAAGCCGAAGATCGACCCGGCCGCCTTCAAGCACTTGATCGCCGTCACGTCTCCCGTTGCCGGACAGAACTGCAAGATCGGGAGCACCGTCACGATTGCCTGGGACAAAAGCAACGTCAGCGGCTACGGCACCGTCTGGATGCTGATTTGCTGGCCGAATCACACGGCGGCAGGCGGCCCCTTCCCCACGCCCAACACGGGAAGTTACCAATGGAAAATCGCCGAAACGGCGGAAAACACCCTTTGCGTTGAAGTCTACACCCAGGATAAAAAATACCTGGGCTACAGCGGCAATTTCAAAGTCGTCAAGTGATCCGCGCCTCGACGGCGCGGAAATGGACTCCAGGCCGGCCGGGGACATGCTGGATCGGCGCTTTTGATCCGGCCGCGGCGTGGCAGGTTCTGGGCCCGCCCGACGGCGTCGAGCCGATCGCTTTCACATCCTTGGGCTATCCGGCCGACTCCCCCTCGCCCCAAACAGCGCAAGCCTCTGGCCGATATCGTGCGCTATATATCTGATGATTCTTTCTTATTAAAATTGATACGAGGAGCAAAGGGCGTATGGAGAGGAAACCCGCGCGAGGANNACGCTTTAGCAGGGACCCGCCGACCTTTTACGCCTTGACCACGTTCTTCCGCGGCTTCTTGACCGCGTTGCGGGTGTCGATGACGAGCTTGGCGTTTTTTACGATCCAGCCGTAATCGTAACAGGAATGATCCGTGGCGATGATCACGGCGTCGACTTCTTTAAGCTTCTTAGCCGTCAGCGGAACGGACTTGAGGGCCATCCCCGGATATTCGCGGTGGCCGGAAGATTCCGGCACGTAGGGATCGTTGTACCAGACCTTGACCCCCTTCTTCTGCAAAAGATCGATGATTTTGAGAGATGGCGATTCGCGCTGGTCGTCGATATCCTTCTTGTAAGCAATCCCCAGGACCAGGACCTTGAGGCCCTTGATCGAACGGCCCCGTTCGCTCAGCGCGGTGATCATCTTGTCGATGACGTAGTAGGGCATGTAGGTGTTGATCTCGCCGGCCAGCTCGATGAACTTGGTCGAATAATCGACCTCCCGGGCCTTCCAGGTCAGGTAGNNGAAGGGCATGAAGCCGAACGGTTTGCTGGAGGCCGCCCGGATCACCTCCCAGATGTCGATGTTCATCCGCTCGAAGATCATCTTCAGCTCGTTCACCAGGGCGATGTTGACGCAGCGGAAGATGTTTTCGAGAAGCTTGGCCGATTCGGCCGCCCGGGTCGAGGACACCGGCACGGTCCTGACCACGACTTGGCTATAGAGGACGTCGGCCAGGCGCAGGCAGTCCTTGGTGAAGCCGCCTACGACTTTCGGGGTGTTGGACGCGGAGTAGACCGGATCGCCGGGATTCTCGCGCTCCGGGGAGAAGGCCAGGAAGAAGTCCTTGCCCGCCTTGAGCCCGCCCTTTTCCAGGATGGGCAGCATGTCCTCGTCCGTCGTCCCGGGGTAGGTGGTGCTCTCGAGCACGACCAGCTGGCCCTTGCGCAGGTGCTGGGCGATCGTCCGGGTCGTATCCAGGACGAAAGACAGATCGGGATTGCGATGGGCGTCGAGCGGCGTGGGGACGCAGATGATGACCGCGTCGGCTTCGGGCAACCGGGCGAAGTCGGTAGTCGCCTGGAGCTTTTTCTGGGAGAGATACTGTTTCAGCTCGGCCGTGGAAATGTGCTTGATGTAGCTCTGGCCGCGGTTGAGCATCGTCACCTTGCGGGTATCGATGTCGAAGCCGAGGACCCGGAAGCCCTTGTTGACGAAAGCCTTGACCAGGGGCAGACCGACGTACCCCAATCCGACCACACCGATCACGGCGCTGCGGTCGAGGATCTTTTTTTCGAACGCTTGGCTGAGTTGACTCATCGGGACGTCCTTTCCTTGTACCATTGTACGGTGATTTTCAATCCTTCGTCGAAGGAAATCCGGGGCACGTAGCCCAAAACGGATTTGGCCTTGCCGATGGCGGCAAATGAGTGCCGGATATCCCCCGGGCGGGGCGGGTCGTAAATCGGGGCCACCGAGGCGCCCAGGATTTCGTTGATGCGGGCGGCCAGCGTGTTGACGGTGATGCGCTCGGCGCAGGCCACGTTAACCGCCTCGCCGGCCAGCCCGGGGACCTCCCCGGCCAGGATGTTGGCCTCGACGACGTTGGCGATGAAGGTGAAATCGCGCGACTGCTCGCCGTCGCCGTAGATCGTCGGCGGCTCGCCCTTGAGGATCTTGGTGATGAAGAACGGGACGGCCGCCGCATATTGGGAGAAGGGGTCCTGGCGGGGGCCGAAGATGTTGAAATAGCGCAAACTGACCGTAGACAGCCCATAGCTGAGGCTGAAGGTTTGAAGGTACTTCTCGCCCACCCACTTGCTGACGGCGTAGGGCGACAGCGGACGGCCCTCGACGCCTTCGACCTTGGGTAGATGGGGCTCGTCCCCGTAAACCGACGAGGAGGAGGCGAAGACGAAGCGGGCGGCCTTGGCTTCGGCCGCCGCCCAGAGCATGTTAAGCGTGCCGCGGATGTTGATCTCGTTGGTGGTGAAGGGATCCTCGATCGAGCGGGGCACCGACGGCAGGGCCGCCTGGTGATAGACGACTTTGACGCCCTGGAGGGCCTTGCGGCAGGTTTGCAGGTCCCGGATGTCGCCTTCCAGGAGATCGATTTTGCCGGCCAAGTGGGCCAGGTTTTCTCTCTTGCCGGTCAGAAAATTATCCAAGACGCGGACCCGGCGTCCGCGTTTGACGAGCTCGTCCGTCAGGTTCGAGCCGATGAAGCCGGCTCCTCCGGTGACCAGATAAATGTCCATGACCTCTCCCCCGGCAGCGTTCGGGCCGGTATTTTACTCCAGGTACCCGCCCGCTTTCAACGCCGCCAGAACGCGGGCCGTGCTCTCCTCGAGGGTTTCCTTGTCCGTCTCCAGGATCAATTCGGGATGGACCGGCTCCTCATAAGGGTCGGAGATCCCGGTGAATTCCTTGATCTGGCCGGCGATGGCTTTCTTGTACATGCCCTTCACATCGCGCTGGATGCAGATTTCGAGCGGGCATTTGGCATAGACCTCAAGGAAGGAGCCGATCTCCCGACGGGCCCGGTCGCGGACTTCGATGTACGGCGAGATGAACGAGGTCAAGACGATGACGCCGTTGCGGGTCAGGAGCTTGGAGACGAAGGTCACCCGGCGGATGTTCTCGTCGCGGTCGGCTTTGGAGAAGCCCAGGTCGCGGGTAAGGTCCTGGCGGACGATGTCGCCGTCCAGCCGCTCCACATGGTAGCCGCGTTCCTTTAAAATCTCGGCGGCGCGGTCGGCCACCGCCGACTTGCCCGAACAGGGCAGTCCGGTGAACCACAGCGTCACGCCTTTGTGATCGTGTCCTTCGCACATGATGAACTCCTTCTTGCGGATCAGAGAATCGGCCGGCCCTTCATGTCCCCCGGGACGGGCAGGCCCAGGATCTTGAGTATGGACGGGGCGACGTCGATGATATCGATGTCCTTGCGGACGGAGGCCTTGGCCCTCGGATCATGCAGAATGTACATGCCGTACTGGGCGTGCACCGCGTCGTCCGGCCCGGTGTCGTTCTCGGCCAAGAACTTCGTCCCCCACCCCAGCGTCCCGGCCGAGCGCCAGTAGAGGTCGTCAAAATAGACCATCAGGTCGGGGTAATCCCCGCGCAGATCTTCGTAATATTCGTTGGGCTTGATGATGTGCGTGGCCCAAGCCTCACCCCGCGGCCCGCGGATGGATTGCAGGCGGCCGGCCAGATCCTCGCGCTCCTTCTCGTAGTCGTCCGGCTTGATGATGCCCCGGGGCTCGCGTCCCTCGACGTTCATGAAGATGCGGGCATAGTAACCGCCCCAGCCCCAGGCCTTGGTCCTGTCCCAATCGATGGCCGTCTTTTCGATGCTGGCGCCCCGTTTGGGCGTTTCCTTCAGGACGAGATCCCCCTGTTCGATCAGCCATTCGTTGACGCAAAAGGCCCCCTTCATGCGCTTGGCCCCGTGGTCGGAGATGACCAGGACGACGGTGTCCGAGGGGACTTTTTCGAGGAGCGCGCCGATCTTGGCGTCGAGGAATTTATAATAGTCGATGATGACGTTTTCGTAAGGATTGCCGGGCTCATAGAGATGATGGGCCTTGTCGAAATACTTCCAAAAGGCGTGATGGATGCGGTCGACGCCGATCTCGACGAACCAGAAAAGGTCCCAGGGCTTGGCTTGGATGAGGTAATCCAGGACCTCGAAGCGCCTGGCCGTCATGTCGAAGATGGCGTCGCGGATCTGGTCGCGATCCTCGGTCCGGAAGACGACGTCAAAAACATAAGGGCCGAATTTGGCCTCGAGCTCGGCCTTCAATCCGGGCGGATAGGTGTATTCGTTCTCCGGGCCCGGAGTAATGAAGCAGGAGACGAGGTTCCCGGCGATCTTGCGAGGAGGGTAGCTGGGCGGCACACTGACCAGGACGCTCTGCCCGCCTTTGGCCCCGATGATGTCCCAGACCGCCGGCTCCTTGATGGACAGCGAATTGGCGATCCACATTTTATCGTAGGAGTAGCCGGTGCGGTGGCGGAACCCGTAGAGCCCCAAGCGGCCGGCGTCCCGTCCCGTGGCCATGACCATCCAGGCCGGGATGGTGATGGGCGGGTCGGCGCTGCGCATGGCCCCGAAATGGCCTTCAGAGATCAGCCTGTTGAGGACGGGGAACTCGGCCCGCCGTTCGAAGACGATCTCCGGCGGGGCGCAATCCAAACCGATGACCAGAAATTTGCGGTCCACGTGCGTCGTCCTTTGCCGGATTTACTCGTTGAATGGGTTTTGGACGTCCATGATGGCCTTGGCCACCTCCGGGCGGACGAGCTCCGCCGGGGGGTATTGGCCCTTGAGCAGGAGATCGCGGATCTCTGTCCCCCGAAACTGGATCTGGTGCTCGGGACCGTGGGGGCAGATCTTATCACTGACCACGGACAGGCACTTCTTGCAGTAAAAGAAAGAGCGGAAGAAGAGCGGGGTGATGCCCAGATCGGGGAAATCGCCGAAGATTTCCTGGGCCGCAAACGGCTTATAGTAGGTTCCCACCCCGGCGTGGTCGCGCCCGATGATAATGTGGGTGCAGCCGAAGTTCTTGCGGATGACGGCGTGGAAGATGGCCTCGCGCGGGCCGGCATAGCGCATTTCGAACATGAGGACGGCCAGGGCCGTCCGCTCTTTGACGTAATAGTTTTTAATGAGCGCCTCATAAGAGGACAGGATGACCTCGTCCTTGTAGTCGCCCTTCTTCTTCCGGCCGATGACCGGGTTGATGAACAGGCCGTCGACCAGGGTCAGGGCCGATTTCTGGACGAATTCGTGCCCGATATGGGGGGTATTGCGGGTCTGGAAGCCGACGACCGTGTGCCAGCCCTTCTCCTTGAAGAGAAGGCGCGTTTCATGGGGGGCCAGCTTCCAGTTGTCGAACGGCGTCGGCGCCGCTTGGATGAGGTCGATCGGACCCCCCAGAAGGACGTCGTGCATGCGCAGGACCTTGGCCACACCCGGATGGGCCGGGTCGGTCGTACGGAATACCTTCTGGGCGAACTCAGCCTTGTCATAGCCGAATTTCTCCTCCAGATGGAGGATCGCCGCGGGTTGGCCCGTTTCTCCGGTCAGGAGAACGTCGTTCCCCGGCTTGAGCCCGTCGGCGACGGACTTGGGCGCGTCCAGTACGATGGGGATCGTCCAGGCCAGGTCGCTGGCCAGGCGCATATGATCGAGGACATGGCGATAATCGTCCTGGCCCATGTAGCCTTCCAGGGGGCTGAAGACCCCCGTGGCCATGTTTTCGACATCACTGAGAGCATCGGCGTCGAGAGCGACGGTCGGCAGGCCTTTGAGCGACTCGAGGGCGTCGCGCCGGGCGTCGCCGCGCAGGACCCGGTCGATAAGTTTTCCGCCGTGGGGTTGAATCATGGTGTTGATGACTCCGTTGGGATCAGTCAATGTAACCGAGGGCTTTGAGGCGCTCTTTAACCTTCTCTTCCTCTTCGGCGTTGAAGACCTCGGGCTTGGCTTCATCCTTGGAGAGTGCCTCCCGAAGCCGATTGACGATAAAGGAGGAAACAGAGGCCGTTTCCGTCCCCTGGATCGATTCTTCGATTTTTTTATAGAGGGACGTGGGGATCGTGACCGTCGTGAATTCTTTGTCCATAATCGGCTCTCCTGGAAGGGGCGAAAGGCCCCAAGAATTAAAGGGATTTATACACCAGCCCCCCCCTTTTTGCAACCCCGCGCGGGCCCGGCGCCTTGACAAGACCTGTCGAAAGGTGTTTATAATCAATCTCTCATGAGCGAAGATTCGTTTCCCGCCCTCTGAAATGGTCAAGATCACCCATCCGTTCGTCAAAAAGAGTGTCTTTCTGGGCGTCCTCGACAGGAACCTGAAGAAGCTCGAAAGCCGCCTGGGCGTCACTCTCTCCATGCGGGGGGAATGCCTGTACGTCGACGGCGAACCGGACAAGGTCGAGCGCGCCCGGACTTACTTTGAAAAAATCCGCGAGCTCGAAGAGCAGGGCAATGACTTGAAGGAGGATGATTTCCACATCGTCCTGGACCTCTTCGAGGAGAACCGCCCCAAGCCGCTGGAATCGTACTTCCCCTCCGAGCCGCTGACCCTCTCGCGCAAATCAGTCACGCCTAAGAGCCTCAATCAGAGGGACTACATCCAGGCCATCCGAGACTATGACCTGGTCTTCGGCATCGGGCCCGCCGGCACGGGGAAAACCTACCTGGCCATGGCCATGGCCTTGTCTTATTACCAGAACAAGCAGGTCGGCCGCATCATCCTGACCCGCCCGGCCGTGGAGGCCGGCGAACGCCTGGGCTTCCTGCCGGGCGACATGCTCCAGAAGGTCAACCCCTACCTGCGCCCCCTCTACGACGCCCTGTTCGACCTCATCCAATACGAACAAGCCACCCGCCTGATCGAGAAAAACGTCATCGAGATCGCCCCCTTGGCCTACATGCGGGGCCGGACGCTCAATGGCGCATTCATCATCATGGACGAAGCCCAGAACACGACCCGCGAGCAGATGAAGATGCTGCTGACCCGGACGGGCTTCGATTCCAAGGTCGTCATCACCGCCGATGTCACCCAGATCGACCTTCCCCAGCCTTCCAAGTCCGGCGTCATTCATGCCGTCAAGGTCCTCTCCGCGGTCAAGGAGATCGGCTTCTGCACCTTCACGGACAAAGACGTCGTCCGCCATCCCCTGGTCCAGAAGATCATCAAGGCCTATCAGAAGGCCGAATCGCGGCCCCAGGAATAAAACTTTAATCCATGCCCCTGATCTCGTTTAGGAACGTGCGTTTTTTCAAAGGCACTCATCTGCCTCAGGCCGGGCGTCCGCCCCGTCAAGGCAAGGATGGACGGCCGGAAAAATGGCGGCGTTTCCGGGAAGGCCCGGTGCCCCTCATTCTCCTGAGCGGCGTCGTCTTGACCTTTCTGCTTTCCACGGGCCCCGCCCGGCCTCTGCCCGTGCTTCGGGAAGGACAGATCGCCACGGCCGATATCGTCGCCCCGGCCGACTTCAGCCTCGAGGACCGCGAGACGACCGAGGCGCGCCGGAAAGACGCTGGCGCATCCGTCCTGCCGGTATATGATTTCGATTCGAACGTTCTTCCCGGCGGCATCGAGAAGACCCGCCGGTTTTTCGCCTTCGGCCGGGAAACCCTGAAAACGGTCTCCCGGGATTTCGCCCGGATCCAGAAAACCGCTTTGGACGAGTTCGGCGTCGAACTCGGCCCCAACGATTTCGCCGCCCTGGACAAGGCCGCCTATGGCACCGACCTGGAGACGGCCCTGATCAATCTGCTGGAGAAATACGAAAGCAAGGGCGTGCTCTTCTCCAAAAGCCTGTTCAACGACCGCGAAGCCGATCGCGGCTTCACGTTGACCAGGCGGGGCGAAACTAACAAAACCATGGACGTCCGGGACATCCCCGATATCCGGGAAGCCAAGGAGAGGATCGTCGCCGACGTCAACACCCTGGAGCTGACGCCGCGCAAGAAAGGGCTCCTGATCAGCCTGGCCTTCGGAGTTCTGGCCCCGAATGTCAGCCTGGACCGGGCCGAGACCGAAGCCCGCCGGGCCAATATCCGGGCCAAGATCGATCCGGTCTTCAGCACCATCAAGAAAGGCCGGGTCCTTATCCGCAAGGGCGATGAGGCGACGGCCGATTCGATCAAGCGAATCGCCGCGATCAACGCAAGCCTGGGTCCGGACCGGAGCTGGATGGCCAACGTGGTGGGCACATTCCTCCTTTTCATTCTTTTGCTGACGACCTTATGGTTTTATCTCCAGTCGATCCATTCCTTCAAAACCGCGCTCAAGTATTTCCTGATGATGGGACTGACCCTATCCATCGGACTGCTCTTTTACAAGCTGGGCGCGGGCCTGGCCGGCGCCTCCAGCCCGAACGCCAACTTTTTTCTCTTCCAAAACGCCGACAGCTTCAACTTTGCCTTTCCATTTCAGTTCGGCACGATCCTCTTCGCCTTCCTGACCAGCAACACGGTCGCCCTCATCTACGCCGTGCTCAACAGCCTGCTGGCCGGTTACCTGCTCGGAGGCGATTACTTCGTCATGATCTTCAGCCTCATCGGCGGCCTGGGAGCTATTTACGGGATCAAGTATTATCGCAAAACCAAGCGCACCGCAGCCCTCAAAACCGGGCTGTTCGTCGTCGCCCCCCTCAACCTGTTCGTCATCCACACGTTCCATCTCATCCGCAGCCTCGGCGGCGAATCCGGCCTGCTGGCTTCCCAGGTCATCATGGGGCTTCTCGGCGGCATCCTCAGCGCGGCCCTGGCCTTCGTCCTGCTGCCCATCTATGAAAACGTCTTCCGCTTCCTGACCCAGTCGAAACTTCTGGAACTGACCAATTCCGAATCGCCCCTCTTCCGTCAATTGGCGCTTCAGGCGCCTGGCTCCTATCACCATTCGCTGGTCGTTTCATCCATGGCCGAGAAGGCGGCCGAAGACATCAAGCTCGATCCGCTGCTGGTCAAAGCCGGGGCCCTCTATCACGACATCGGCAAGATCAAGATGCCCGAGTATTTCATCGAGAACAAGGACAAGAAGTTCGACATCCACAAGGATCTGACGCCCAGCATGAGCGCGCTGGTCATCGTCAACCACGTCAAGGAGGGCGTCGAGCTGGCCCGTAAAGAACGCCTGCCCGAGGAGATCCAGGCTATCATCGAGCAGCATCACGGCAGCTCCCTGGTCCGCTATTTCTATCTCAAGGCCAAGGAAAAGTACGATCCCGAAATGCATAAGGTCGGCGAGGAGACCTTCCGCTACCAGGGCCCCTCGCCCCAGAGCAAAGAGGCCGCCCTGGTCATGCTGGCCGATTCGGTCGAGGCCGCCTCGCGCAGCCTGCGCTCCCACAAGGAAGAGCATTTAAAGCGGGTCATCCGCGATATTTTCGACAACTATCTCCAGGACGGACAGCTGGACGACTGCAACTTCTCGCTCAAAGAGCTGCGCACGATCGCCGCCTCCTTTCTGGCCACCCTGCGCAAGGTCTACCAGCCGCGTGTCGAATACCCCGGCTTCGACTTTGAAATGAAAAAAAAGAAAAAATCCGAATTGCCCTCCCCGCCGAAAAACGGGAACGGCGGCTGGACCGAAAACCATGATCGAGATTCTGAACCTTCAAAAGACCAGACGGATTGAGCGCATCCGCTTTGAGCGCCTGCTTCGGACGCTCATCCGCCGCTACCACGTACGCCGGGCGGAGGTGACGCTCAGCTTCGTCGGCGACGCCGCCATCCGCCGCCTCAATCGGAAATTCCGCAAAAAGAACGCGCCCACCGACGTTCTGAGCTTTCCCATCATGAAGAAAGGCCCCGACGGGCATTTTCATCTCGGGGACATCATCATCGCCGTGCCGCGGGCGGCGGCCCAGGCCAAGGACCTCGGCCACAGCCTGCGTTTCGAGCTGCAATTCCTGACCATTCACGGCTTCCTCCACCTGCTCGGTTTCGAGCATTTCCGCGGCCACGAAGCGGAAGAGGCCCGGCTCGTCGCCGAATTGCTCGAGGGAAAGGCCCGCTGAAGGATGCGCTACAACGACGTTTCGACGTGGATCGGCCTGGCTCTGAGCTTTCTGGCCGGGTTCGGCTTCTCCCTGTTCCATATCGCCCTATCCGGCCTGTCCAAGATCGCCCTGAACCGCCACCTCGAGGAAAAAGGGTTCAAGGATCGTCCCCATCTCCTGGCTCGCTATGAAGAGATCAAGATCGCGGTCGATGTGTGGCGGGTGCTGTTCGTCCTGACCTTCTTTATCTACGCTTTCCTCGGCGACCCGGGCTTGCGGTTCCGGCCCCTCGTCCTGCTCGCCGCCGCCGTGGCCGGCTACGCCGTCGTCTTCGATGCGCTGCCCCGCCTGCTCGACGGCCTTTTCCGGGAGCACATCCTGGCGGTTTTTCTGCCCGCCTATCGCCTGATCCTCGTCATCTCCTTCCCCGTTCTGCTGCTTTTTCATTGGCTGGTCCGGCGGGAGGAAACGGAGGAAGCGGAGGAGGAAGGCCGGGAGGCTTCGGACGAGGAAATCGACACCTTCATCGACGAAGCCCAGGAGGAGGGCATCATCGAGAAGGGCGAGGACGAGCTGCTGCGCAGCGTCGTTGAGTTTGGCGACACCGTCGTCCGCGAAATCATGACCCCCCGCGTGGACACCGTCTGCATCCGCCGCGACTCCACCCTGCAGAAGATGCGCAACCTGATCATCGCCGAGAAGTATTCGCGCATCCCCGTCTATAAGGACCGCATCGACAACATCGACGGCATCGTCATGGCCAAGGACCTTCTCCCCTTCGGCGAACGCGAACACGACGGCGATCCCATCGAACCGCTGATCCGGCCGGCCGAATTCGTCCCCGAATCCATGATGGTCTCCGACCTGCTGAAGCTCTTCAAGCGGGTCAAGCAGAAAATGGCCATTGTCGTGGATGAGCACGGCAGCGTGATCGGCCTGGTGACGATGGAGGACGTCATGGAGGAGCTCGTCGGCGAGATCCAGGACGAATACGACGCCGAGGAGGCCCAGATCGTCCAAAACGGCCCCGACGACTACACCATCCACGGCGAGGTTAAGGTGGAGGAGATCGAGGATCTCTTTGGTTGCGAATTAGCGGATGACGATTACATCACGGCCAGCGGGTTGGTGGCTCACGCGCTCGCCCGCCTGCCCCTACGCAACGAGACGGCGATCCTGCGGGGGCTGGCTTTTGAAATTCTGGAAGTGGACCCCAAGCGGATCAAGAAAATGCGCGTCCGCCGGGCGCCCGAGATCCCGTCCGAAACCCCCAAGTAGCGAAAGGATTCTCATGACCGAAACGACCAAAACAACCAAGAAAAAAGCCGCCCCTAAGAAAGCCGCTCCTAAGAAAACCGCGGCCAAAAAAACGGCTCCCGAAAAGGCGGATGCAAAGAAGGCCATCCCCCGGAAGGCTTCGATTAAAACGGCCACCGCGGAAATCCCAACGACCCGGGTGGGCTATGTTGCCCTGATCGGGCGGCCCAACGTCGGCAAATCAACACTGCTCAACCGGATCATCGGGCAAAAAATCAGCATCATCTCCAACAAGCCCCAGACCACGAGGATCAGCATCCTGGGCATCCATACGACGGACAAGGGCCAGATCATCTTTATCGACAACCCGGGGATCCACAAACCCCTTCACGGCCTGAACAGGCGGATGATGAATTTCGTCTTTGCCTCGCTGGAGACGGCGGATCTGGTCTGCTTGATGATCGACGCCACGGAAAAGTTCGGTCACGGCGACGAGTTCGTTCTGGAAACCCTGAAAAAGGTGACCAAGCCGCTCTTTCTCCTGATCAACAAAGTGGACGTCGTCAAAAAGGAAAACATCCTCCTTCTCATCGACCGCTATAAAGAATTGCTGCCGTTCAAGGAGATCATCCCCATGTCGGCGGTCACGGGCGTCAACGTTGACGTCTATGAAAAGCTTGTCTACGAACACCTGCCGGCAGGGCCGAAGCTGTATACGGACGAGGACGTCACCGACCAATCCCAGCGCTTCCTGCTGGCCGAGATCATTCGGGAGAAGCTCCTGGCCCATGTTGAACAGGAGCTGCCCTGGGTGACCGCGGTCTACATCGATTCGATCGAGAAGCGCGAGCCCGGAGACAATCGCCGCGCCGAGGAAGGCGACGAAAGGGAAGCTGAGGAGGAAGGGGGCGACCCGAGCCAGCTGGCCATTCCCGCGGGGCCCGGAGAAAAAATCAAAAAGGCGGCCCCGCAGTACATCATCCCCAAGGCCGAGCGGCGCGAACAACGCCCCTTAACCATCATCAAGGCTTCGATCTTCGTCGAGCGCGACAACCACCGCAAGATCATCATCGGCCGCCATGGCCAGACCATCAAGATCATCGGCATCGAGGCCCGCCGGGAGATTCAGGAAATCCTCGATTCCCACGTCTACCTGGATCTGCACGTCAAAGTCCGGGAACGCTGGCGCGATTCGGCGGACGTCCTGGATCTCATCGAAGGCCAGAAGGAAATGTAAAACGGGGAGCGCCGAAGCGCCCCCCGTTCTTGCCGCGGACGGCCGATCAGTTCAAGTGTTTTCTAAGTTCGCGCTTGACCATCTCGGCGGTGGCCAGGACCTCGGTCATGTAGTCGCCCTGGCAGATCTGAAAAGAAAGATCCAGCGCGCTGGAGATGAGCGCCCCCAGGGTGGCGTCGTCCGGAACCGGGATCCCGTAGGAGCCCAGGAACGAGGCAGCCAGGGATTTGTACATCTCGATAATATTGGCGATGAGCGTCTCGTCATCCCCTTCCAGGAGATGGCCGTAGGCGATGACGCCACTGCGGAAATCGGCCTCCGCGGCTCGGATGAACCGCTCGGCCTTCTTCCTGTTCATCGGGGCCGACGTTGTCCGGGAAAAATCGGCCAAGTTGTCGGCATAAGCGCGGACCAGGAGATCGGCCGCTTCGGGCCGGGGCATCCGGGCCAGCTCGACGAGCCTGCGGCCGACGCTCGAATCGACATGTTTGAGGATGATGTCGCCCGCCGCTTCGACGATGTCGTGGCAGATCTCGAGGGCCATGTCGGGAACGCTCCCGACCAAGGCTGCGTAGCCGGGATCCTTCATCAGCAGGGAATTCAAGAGCTTGGCCTTGGTGATGACATACCCCTCGTTAGGGAGGAGCGTCAGCGATCGCGTATGGGCGGTCATGTCCGCACCCCAGGAATTATTGTGGCTGACGAAACCCATGGCCGCGCTCCTCTCCGCCCCGAAGCGGGCGACGTTCCAGACCTTCATGGCATGGAAATGAGTCTGGTCGTAGAGGAAGTCCCGGTAAAAATAGCCCGGCTCCGTGAACATGTAATTGAACACATCCGGAGCGGTCGCACCATACATCGCTTCGACGGTTTTCGGTCCGCCGCCCTTCTTGACCAGTTCGGCAATGAAGGCATGCGTGCCCCTCTCCCAGCCGAACACCGAAGGCGCGAGGACTAAACCCAACATCAGAACCCCGAAGAACCCGATCATTACTTTTTTCATTTGCTCCTCCTTTCGAGCATCTTCGCAACCAAGATAGCGCGGCCGGAGGAGCGAGATGTCAAGAATTCTTGAAGATCTTGCAAATAATCGGTGAAGAAACGGATTTGTGGCCAAGGATGCGGGGGCGCCCGCAAGGCCGGTCTTATTGACTTTCAGACCCCCCCATGCGAAAATCGGGCTCCGTTTTCCCCCTGTTGGTGGGTGTAGCTCAATGGTTAGAGCATCGGACTGTGGATCCGAAGGCTGGGGGTTCAAGTCCCCTCACCCACCCCACTTTTGAGTTTGCCCCATTTCGAAGAGTATGTCGAACGGCTTATTCCAATAAATTCTTGTAGTTACACCCTTCAGTTCGCAGTTCGATACCAGGATTTTCATGATTCTTTTGATCTGCTCCGCGAATCTGGGTCGAATCGGGTGGATAGAGTTTTTTCTAGAAAACTCACATTATGGATGGACCATTTTTAAGGGATGAGGTCCGCGGGTCAACCTCTGACGTGACGGGCCAGATTCCTATGCATATACCGTTCTCTTTTGAATTCTAAGGCTTGTGCCGGAGCGCAGCCAGCCGGGCCCGGGCGTCCTTAAGTTCGGCATGGCCCGCATCTGCGTCCGCCCAATATTGAACGAATTTTTCATATTGGAGACGGGCCTTCTCCTTTTCGCCCTTCTGCTCCAGAACTCGCCCAAGCCGATAATGATAGAGGGGATGAATGAGCAAGCGGACCTGGTTCGCCGGGTTGATGGTCATCAGCTTCGTGTATTCGGCCGCGGCCTTGTCGAGATCCCCTTTTTTCCAATAAACCCGGGCCAGCACGTCTTTGAGGAAGGGCAGGTTGTAGTTCATAAGCGATTGGGCGCGCGTAGTGCCAAGAGGGGCGGGCACGATTTTTTCCGCCATAGCGACCGCCTCGCCGAGCGCATTCTCGGCCAGGGCGATTTCCGCCCCCAAAAGCTGATAAAGGAAGGCCGCTTGATCGCGATTGACAAGGTCCACATCCGGGAGCAAGCTTTGCATCTTTCGCAGGCCATCCGTGGCAGCCTTCACCCGTCCTTGCTGGAGATCGACCCAGCCGTTGAAAAAGCCTTGGGCGCAGGCAAAAAATTTCCGATTCGATGCCGTCGGCTCCATGTTCCATGCGACAAGCGCCTCGAAGGCCTTCCGGGCAGCCTCGAACTCGCCCCTGTCGCTGTGGATGAAGCCCAGAATCCTGTTGACCGAGGCGACGGTTTGTTTAATTCCGGCTTCTTCGGCTTGCTTCTTCAGAGACAAATACATCTCCGCTGATTCATTCCAACGGCCCTGCAGATAACCATAAAACGCCTTCAGCCTTTGCCCCTCCATCTTGGCGCTCGGCGAAGCCGCGCGCGTGATGAAATCCGCTATCGCCCGATTCGTATCGCCATAGCTTTCCTTGAGAGCGTAAACATAGGCCAGACTTCCATAGGAAAGATAGAAATCCGGCTTGGCGGCGAGGAGCCCCTTGTACTTGGCTGCGGCCTCATCCAGCTTTCCCATGCGCAAATACATTTCCGCGAGGGAATCCAGAGGATTGGAATCCCCGGGGTTTTGGGCGGCATAGCTTTCGAGGAAGCGGATGGCTTTGTCGAAATTCCCCATACGGGAATGGACGAAGGCGATCGCATTCAAGGCCAAGCCGAAATTCGGGTCCAGGGTTAATGTTTTTTCGAACGCCTCCAGAGCTTCGCGATCGAGCCCTCGGTTGTAACTCGAGACTCCCAACTCATAGTGGGCGTATTTTTCCGCCGGATATTTCCCGGTCAGCTCTTTGAGAAGGCGGATTGGTTTGTCCGGATCCCGTTCAATCCAGCTGGCATAGTAGGCTTCAATGAAGAGCCTGACTTTCTCGGGAGCTTTGCCGGCGAACCGTTTGGCCTTCTCCATGGCCTCATTCCGGGCTTTGATATCGGACAAATCATTGGCCGCCTTGGCCAGGAAGAGGTAGGCGTCGGCGAAGGTGGGGTCGAGGACAACGGCTTTCTCCAGCGAGCGGCGGGCGTCGGCGTTATAGAACCGTTCCTGTTCGTCCCGGCCGCGAAGGAAATAATTGTAAGCCTCCATCGAATCGGTGGTGAGGTCGATGATCTTGGGCTGGGACTTTTCGATCTTCAGAACCGAGAGCCCGATGCCGCGGGAAATGGACCGGCTGAGCTGGTCGATCTGGGTCTTGAGGATGCTGGCGGCGCCTTCCCCTTTGGACGAGGCGCTTTTCAGGAGCTGTTTGGTGGATATATCCAAAACCTTGACGTCGGTGGCGAACGTATCTCCGGCCTTGATGTAGCTCCCGGCGACGAGGGCGTCGATGCCTTCCTTTCGGCAGACCGCGAAAGCGGCATCCTCATCAAAGGCGGCCTTTTCGTCTCGGCCCGACTGCCGGAGGAGGTCGTTCAGCCGCTGCCAGGACGTGACCCGGAAATGGCCCGAGAGCTCAAGGCTCGTGATGAGCAGGTTGGGAATGGCTTCCTGCAGATAATCGAAGGCCTTGTCCCCGGTCTGGTTCCGGAAGGCGACGACCGCGAGGGATCGCTTGGCGGCCGCGCTTTGGGGGATAAACTGCCAGATGATAAAGGCGATGACGACGGTCAGGACGATGACGGCGGGAATCCAAATTCTCTTGGAAGGGAGCCGGACGGTGATTTGTTTTGACGTTGCGGGCTTGCGGACGGGCGCCGGGGTCGTCCTCTCGGGTGACGCCGCTTCGATCCCGGCCAAGTCGGCCGAAAGATCGTCCGCGCTTTGATACCTTTTATCTTTGGACTTGTTCAGGCATTTCCGAACGACTTGCGACAGTCCATCCGGGATCTGGGGGTTGATCCTCTGTGGATCCGGAGGGGCCTCGATTTTCTGCTTGACGGCCACGCTCAGGGGAGTTTCGCCCTCAAAGGGCAGACGGCCGGTCAGCATCTCAAAGAGGACGATCCCCAGCGAGTAGATATCCGAGCGCCAGTCGGCCTCCTTCCAATCCACCTGCTCGGGCGACATGTACTCCGGCGTCCCGATCATCACGTTGGCGCCGGTGATGCCTTTCCCTTTAACCGAACGGGCAATGCCGAAATCCATGATCCGGGCATTGCCGTCATGGTCGATCATGACATTTTGGGGTTTCAAATCCCGGTGAACGACGCCGACCCGGTGGGCTTCAGCCAGACCATCGCAGATTTGCCTGGCAATGTGGACGGCCTTGCCGATCGGCAGGGCGCCGACCCGGTGAATGAAGCTCTTCAGGTCCTCGCCCTGAACGTATTCCATGGTGATGTAATACGTGCCTTCCTCACGGCCGAAGTCGTGCATCCGGCAGATGTTCCGGTGGGAGATCGTCCTCGCCAATTTCAGTTCGTTTCGAAAGCGCTCGATCGTCCGCTCGTCGGAGGCGATTTCGGGATTGAGAAGCTTGAGGGCCAGCTTTTCCCGGACCTCCATGTCGAAGACCTTGTAGACCCGGCCCATCCCGCCATGGCCCAGGTCCTCGATGACCTGGTACCGCCGGGCGAAGGTCGAGCCTGTGGTCAGCTCGCGAAGGGGCATTTGAAGGGTTCCGGACGCATTGGGATGGATGTCCAAAGAAGAAGGGAGCTGGGTCCCGCAATCCGCGCAGAACCGCGCCAAGTCGGAGTTATTAGAATGGCAGGTCGGGCAGTTGTTGGCCACCCCTATATCTCCCTATCTTTATTGGCCAAACAATAACAACCAACAGGTGGGAAGTCAACCGGGGGGCGCTTTAGACTTGGGTAGAACGAATGAAAAGCCGTAATTAGACTGACTTGCATCCTATTAAATCAATTCAGCTAGCTTCGCAACCCCCTATTCTCTTTCTTCTAAGCTGGTATGGCCGATCGGAGAAGTCTCAGTTGATTATTCAAACTCGCATACATGAAAACAGTTCGAAGCTCATATATTACGGTACCCCAATCAATTTCCCCTGATAGGCCTGATAAATAGGGTATTTATGCGGATCGATGGGTTAATTTCA
>PMCY01000019.1 GCA_003154255.1 Candidatus Aminicenantota bacterium
TCACCAGGATGACGGCGATGACGGCAATGGCGAATTCCTTCAGGAAGGAGGCGATGGCCTTGGATACGGCGTCCGGGACATTGGAGATGGTGATCAGCCGGATGTCCGGCGGCAGGGATCGGGCGAATCGGTCAATCACCAGGCCGACGTCCTTGCCGAATTGGACGACGTTGTTGCCCGGGTGCATCTCCAGGGAGACAATGAGGCACTTCTTCCCGTCGACCCGGACATAGGAATCCGGATCATCATACTCGCGGACGACCCGGGCCACGTCCTTGATCCGGACGACATTTCCGGCCGGGTCGGCATAGACGATCTGATCGGCGATATCCGCCTCCGTTTTGTAGATCAACGGGACGTGGATCGGATAGGTGAGCTTCCCGTCGTCGATCTCGCCGGCATAGCCGACGGAGCTTTGCGATTGGAGCGCCGCCAGAACCAGCAGCGGCTTGATCGCGTAGCGGGTCAGCTTGGCGTCGTCGAAATAGACGCTGACCTGCTCTTTCTGCATCCCGTACTGCTTGACCCGGGAGACCGAGCCGACCTTCCGGACGTCGTCCTGGAGCTGTTCAACCCAGGCCTCGAGCTCCTTATAGGTCTTCGTGTCGGATTGAACCGCCAGCAGCAGGGCCGAGGAGGAGCCGAAATCGTTGTCCGCCGTCAGGGACGTCACGCCGGACGGCAGGCTCTTCTTCAATTCGTTGAGCCCATGCCGGAATTTGGTCCAGAATTCGTCCGGATTCTTCTCCTTNNGAGGCGCCCGGGAAGACGCCGACGATGATTCCCTGGCGGATCTTAATGTCGGGGAATTCGTCCCGGGGCATCCGGACGAGCGCGAGGATGCCGCAGAGAACGGCGATGCTGAAGAAGATGAACAGGACCTGCTGGTTGGCGAGCAGGATTTCCAGAAGGGATTTTTTCGTTTTCATGGGCGGCTTTCCGGCGGTCAGGGATGGATGACCCGGACGGACGACTGGTCGGCGAGCTTCTGCTGACCGGCCGTGACGACCAGGTCATCGGGGCCCAGCCCCGTCACGATCTCGATCCCGCCCCGGACGAGCGCTCCGGTCGTCACGAAGGTGCGGACGGCCTTTTGCCCGGCGGCATCGACGCGATACACGAAATTGCGGCCGGCTTCGTCGACCATTAGGGAGGCATTGGGGATGACGAGTCCGCGGACCTGGCCCGGGAAGCGCAGGTTCGCGGTGCAGACCATGCCGGGCCGGATGTCCCCGCCCGGGTTGGGGACGGAGATCCTGATTCTGTAGCTGTGCGCCAGGACGTCGGCCAGCACGCCGATCTCCTCGATCGTTCCCGAATACTCCCGCCCGCCGAGCGCACCGATCCGGATCTCCGCGGTCTGCCCTCGGCGGATCCGGGCGATCTCGTTTTCCGGGACTGCCACCCGGGCGAAGACCTCGGCGATCTTGACGATCGTGATCGACGTGACGTTCGGCACAGTGACGGTCCCCGGATCGAGAGAGATCCTGCCGACGACGCCGTCGGCCGTCGCGACGAGCCGGCAATCGTCCAGGGATTTCCTGGCGATCGCCGCGCCCGCTCTGGCCTGCCGCAGGCCGGTCTCCGCCTCCACGTATTTCACATCCGTCAGGCTGCCGCTGGTATGCATCGGCGTCAGCCGCTTGTAAGCGTCTTCCGCCTGGGCCAGGGTCGCCTGGGCCATGTCATTCGCGTTCCGGACGGTCGTGTTGTCGATCTCCGCGAGGAGCTGTCCTTTTCTGACGGGTGTTCCCTCGGAGACCAACACCCGCGTTACGGTGCCGACGATCGAGAAGCTGTGCGAGATGGATTCCGATTCTTCGATCGTTCCACTATAAGCGAGGTCCTGTTGATCCGCGGCGAGGCGGGGGTTCTGGACCTCGACATTGACCGGCCCGGGAGGAGGTTCCTTGGCCGGTGAATGACAACCTGTCAGAATGAGCAGAAGGGCCAAAACGGTTATCGAAGCATATGCTAAGCGATTCATGACGGCTCCTTGTAGTATTAGACTGAATACGTTTTTTGGTCTATTTTATAGGAAAAAAATTTAGATGATATTGGATATCAGCTTGGCCGTTATGTCGATTTGGCCGAAATCCTCTGTTTCCACGAAAAGATAGAGATCCAAAGCCGCTAGGATGCCGACGAACGCTTTTGCGGCAATATCGATCTCATCGGCGTTTATAAATTTCAATTCCTTTGTCCTGATTCCGTCCCGGAAAAGTCCTCTGACAAAACTCTCCTCCCGGACGATGAGTTCCTTTTTCAATTTCTCGATTAAGAGCTTATTCCCTTTGATTTCCCCACGGACGATGCTATAGACATTGGCGTTTTTCCTCATTTCCGTCAATGTGGAGATAATATATTTTTTCAATTTCTCCTTCGTCTCGGGCTCATGTTCGACCGCGGCCTTGGCGTTGGCCAGAATTCGATCGGTCTCGCCCCTGAGGACGATGTCGAATATTTCCTCCTTGCTCTTGAAATAGTAATAGAGAGTGCTTTTGCCTTTTCCCGCTTCTTCGGCGATATCCTCCATGGTGCTTTTTTTCAGTCCCCATTTCTGGAATACGCGCCTCGCCGCCTCGATGATCGCGGCCTTGATTAATTCGTCTTTTTTTGGGTTAATTGTTTTTTTGGACACGTATAAGTTCCCTGCGGCATATCGCCGCCTATTAAGCCCGTTCAGAAATCATTTGATTTTGTCATTATATTAGCACTATTCGACTTTAATCGTTTTATATTCTAAT
>PMCY01000268.1 GCA_003154255.1 Candidatus Aminicenantota bacterium
GGGGATTTTTTTTGCCCGGCGGCCCTCCCCGCTCAGCAGGGGCCGTCATCGGCGGGCTTGAAACCCGCCGGTCGGACTTTGCGGTCGAGGAGGTACACCAGGAAGCCCAGGGCCGTGATGCCCAGGCCGGCCAGCGATTCCTTGGGCCGGAAAAGCAGGCCGTAGACGATGATCCAGAGCTGGACGGTCAGGAAGAGGACAGGCACGACGGGATAACCCAGCGTCCGGTAGGGCCGCGGCAGGTCCGGCCGTTTCCTCCGCATCACCATCACACCCAGGACGGTCATGAAGGTGAAGAGGTTCAGGGTGAAGCCGACGAAGACGACGACCTGCTCGAACGTCGAGGTCAGAATGTAGATCATGGAGATCGCGCCCTGGATGAAAACGGCCAGGGCCGGCACGTCCTTCTTGGAATGCCGGGCCAGCCCGCGGAAGAGGTAATAATCCTCGCCCAGGACCTTGGACACCCGCGGCCCGGCCAGGGTCATGGCGCTGATGTTGGAGAGGAGCAGGAAAGCGATGATGCCGCCCATGATCCGTCCGCCCGCCGGGCCTAAGATCCGGCCGGCGAAGATGGCCCCGATCTCGATCTTTCCGGCCATTTCGGAAACGGGCACGGTATAAAGGAAAACGAAGTTCAGCACGACGTAGAGTAAAGCGACGAAGATCGTCCCGCCGATCAAGGCCCGGGGCAGGTTGCGCCGGGGGTTGTCGATCTCGCCGGAGATGTAGGCCGCGGCGTTCCAGCCCGAATAGGCGAAGGAGACGAAATACATGGATATGACGAAGGCGGGCGTCAGGATCTCGCGCAGGACCCGGGCGTTGGGAGCGAAGGACAGGCCGGCCGACCGGCCCAGCAGCAGGCCGGCGGCGATGACGGCCAGGATGAAGACGATTTCGAACGCGGTGACGACGTTCTGGAAACGGGCCCCCACGGAGCGGTCCAGGCCATGCACCGCGGTGACGACGAGGAGGACGGCCAGGGCGATCCAAGTCCCGGTGGAAAGGCCGGGCAGCCCGGCCAGCCTCTCGGGCAGACCCAGGGCGGTCGTGAGATACCGACCCAGGGCGATGGCCGCGGCNNGCCACGAATCCTCCCAGGATCCAGAGCAGCAGCACGGACAGCCCCGAGGACAGGCCCAGGACCTGATAGCCCAGGCTGGTGAAGACGCCCGTCCCGACCATGTTGGCGATGACGAGCGAGGTGGCGGTGAAGAGGCTGAATTTAGGCCGCATCAACGGATCTCCGCCGCGGCGGCGGCCGCTTTCTTATGGAAATAAAGAAGCGAATCCTTGTTCGTGCTCCAATGGTAACCCAGATGGAAGGGCAGGATACGGGCCTTTCCGGGCTCGGCATAGGCCTTCTTCAGGTCCTGCTGCTCGACGCCGTGGAAGAGCTCGATGGGCTTGGTATACTCGCCGTAAAGCCGCGCCTCCCAGGCCTCGGGCGGAAAATACCGGTAAGGGATCCCCGTGTCGTCTTCCAGGATCCAGCTGCTTTTATCCAACAGCAGATTGCGGATGGAGGAGAAGAAGGAATAGTGCATGAGATAGGAGGCCGACTTGATGAAGGCCGTTTCGAAGGGCAGGGAGGCGGCGAAGCGGTGGAATTTGGACTTGGCGCTGAAGGGGCCGTCGGACAAATCGGCGGAGAAATAATAAAGCGTCCGTGGCTGGATCCCGTTCTCGGTCAGAAAATCAATGCGTACGCCGTAAGGCTGGGCCCTCCGGCGCTTGCGGGCGTAGAAGTCCATCTCTAGGAGCTCGCCGTTGTCCAGGAACTCGCAGCGCTTGACCGAAACGATGTCGTTGCCCGTCCGTTTGAGGAACAGGCAGAGAATCGGCAGGACGCCGTCGATCTTGTCTGCGGACAGAGTGGCGCTCATGTTCCTGGTGATGAAGTAGCTTTTATTGAAATAATCCCAGAGGGCCCCGTTGAGCGTCCGTAAGTAAGCGGCCACCTGGGCCGCCGAGGTGGTGCGGAAATCGGGCAGCTTGCCGACGGGCTCCAGCCCCCCGAGGATGAACGTCTCGGCGGCGGGATAAAACAGGAAGGCGGTCAGAAAATCGGGGCCGCCGAAGGGGTAGAAAAGCGTGCGCGTGGCGGCCCGCGAATCGCCCAGCTCGACGGCGGCCCACAGGCGCATGGGCTTCAGCCGCCGCGCCTCTAGATCGTTCCAGGCCTTGCCGATGGCTTCGGCGTAGCCCTTCCATTCCTTGGTTTCCTGCAGCCGGCGCAGGGCCTCGGACTCGCAGGGCAGACCGCTGACGAAGCGGGCCGCTTCTTCAAAGGCCAGATTGTCGGCCTGGGAGGTCTCGCGGGCGGGAACCTGGACCGGGGCGGCCGACCCGATCGCCGGGGAGGGTTTGGGCGCGGCCGCGCCCTGGAGTCCGGCCGTCCGGGCCGGCGGAGGGACCAGGAAAAAAAGGAGGGCGATTGTCCCTGACGCGATCTTCTTCATCGTCGAACCTTTCGCGGATAAGTCTCTAGGGAGTGCGGATCGTCTATCATAGCAAATCGGCGGAAAAGAATCACCCGGGCGGACGGTCAGGCCAGCCGGCGGACGACGACCAGAGTGCGGTCATCGGCCGGGGCGCCCCCGCCGGTGAAGGCGCTCAATTCGTCGAAGACGCGCTCGATCACCGCGCAGGCCGGGGCGGCGGCGGCCCGGGCGATGGAGGCCAGCCGCTCCGGTCCGAATTCTTCGCCCGCCGCGCTGCGGCTCTCGGTGATGCCGTCGGTATAAAGGATCCACGTTTCGCCGGGTCGGATCTCCGCCCGTCCGACCTCGAATTCGGCATGGGCCAGCATTCCCAAGGCCAGCCCCGTCCCCGGAAATGTCCGCGGTTCGGCTCCGCTTCCCAGCAACAGCGGCGGCGGATGGCCGGCATTGACATAGCGGATGGCCCCGGTCTCGGTGTCCAGCTCGCCGAAGAAGAAGGTGATGAAACCGTTGATGGCCGTGCTCTTGTGGACGAAATCGTTGAGCTTGGCCGCCATCCGGGACAGCTCGTAGTCCGGCCGGAGCTCCGAGTGGAGGGCGGCCCGCAGCGAGGCCATGAGGAGCGCGGCGCTGACGCCTTTGCCGGAGACATCGCCCAGGGCGATGCCGATGCGGCCGGGGGCGATGGGGATGAAGTCGTAATAGTCGCCGCCGACTTGCTGGCAGGGGTCGTTCCGCCCGGCCAGGTCGATCTGAGGGCAGGCCGGGATCTCCTTGGGCAGGAGGTCGCGCTGGATCTTGGCCGCCAAGGCCAGCTCCCTCTCCATCTGCTCCTTCTTCATGTTGTCTTCGATGAGCAGCGAGTTTTCGATCTTGACCGCGGCCAGATTGGCCAGCAGGGTCAAGAGACGAAGGTCGCGCTCGGTGAACGGCCGGATGAGCGACAGCCGGTCGGCGTAGAGGACGCCGATGACCTCCTTGTTGTCCCAAAGCGGAACGCAGAGAGCCGAGCGGATGCCGGCCTGGACGATGCTTTCCCGGGCCATGAAGCGCGGATCGGCCGCGGCGTCGGTGATGATCACCGACAGCTTCTGCTCCTGGGCCATGGCCACGATCCCCCGGCTGACCTGGATCTTCTCGCTCTGCAGAGCGGCATTGTTGATCCGGACGGCCTTGATCTGCAGGCTCGGCGGGTGGCCTTCCTGGAGCATCAGGACGCCGCGATCCATGGAGACATAAGCGCCGATGAGGCCCATGATGTGCTCGAGGAGCTCGCGCAGAGGCCGGTGCAGAAGGAGGGCCTGGCTTACCTCGCCGATAACCGAGGCGATCTCCCGTTCTTCGGGATGATCCTCGGCCGCGGAGCCGCCGGAACCCGAACGGCGCAGCAGGTCCTGCAGCGGGACGACCGTGTTGACGTGGGTCGTCCCGACGGCATCGTCGGTCATCTCGACGCGGGCCGCGGGCGGCCGGTCATAGACGATGCGGACGCCGCCGATGCGGATCTCATCGCCCGTGGCCAGCGGCAGGGACCCCTCGATCTTCCGGCCGTTGAGGAACGTGCCGTTCTTGCTTCCGCAATCCTCGATCAGCCAGCCGGATTCGCCCTTGCGGACAACGGCGTGGCGGCCGGAACAGAACGGATCGCCCAAAGGAAGGATGTTTTCGGAGGACCGGCCGATGGTGATCGGCGCATCGGCCAGCTCCAAAGAATAGGCCGCGCCTCGCTTGGGGTAGACATACAAGATCGGCATCGACGGTGAGCTCATTATAGCAAAATTCGGGATCGGCTTCCCGCCGTCAATCCGAGGCGGTCTCCTTGCGGCGGCGACGGAGCTCCCGGCAGCGGCGGACCTTGTCCTCGGCGGGGGCCTCTTCGAGGAGGGGCAGGACGACCTCCTTGTCCTCGCGCCGCAGGAGATGTTCGAGCAGGTCGAGCGAATAATCGACCGCCCGCCGTTCGCCGCGGGAGTAGTTCTGCCAGGCCCGGACAATGTCCGCGTGGGGATAGATGAGGCTGAGAAGATCGAAGATTTGCTTGAAGATCCGGCCCAGGGCGGCTGCGGCCGCTTCGTCCTTCGTCTCGCCGAGGGCCTGCCGTTCGATCCAGCCGCAGGCCGCTTCGGCCGACCTGCGGACCTCGGCCGTGANNCTGCATCCTCGCCGGGATCGGCAAGCGCATCGCCCAGCATGCCGGCGATCTGTTCCCCAAACGCCAGCAAGGCGGCCGCCGAGGCATCCGCCAGCAGGGGATTCTGCAGGTGGGGCAGGATGAGGGGCACGAATTCGCGGCGCCCCAGCTTGCCGGCGCTTTCCAAGGCGTAGCGGACGACCTCGGGCGAGCTGCTGCGCAGGAGCGGTCGGAGGCTTGCGGCCAGGGGCGAGCCGGAGGGGACCCGTCCAAGGGTCTTGGCCGCCTCCATCGCCTCGGTGTCCTTCCCCGCCTCGGGCCGTTCGGACCAGGCCTCGAAGCGCGTTTTCATTACGTCGCGGTAGACGTCCAGGGCCAGGATCTCGCGGATCTCGGCGTCGAGATTGACGTCGGCGATACTCTCGTCCCAGTCCTGGAAGAGAGGGCCGCCGCCGGCGTCGAGCAGCGTGTTGAATGACCCGGCTCGGACCCGCGAGGTCCCGGCGTTCAACAGGTCTTTGAGCTCGGGGCTCAGCCCCTCCCTGCGGACGAGGTCCAGAAGGTTCATGGCATACAGGGCCGTGCTCTGGTTGCGGCTTTCCAGCGTGTCGAAGACAAGCTTGGCCGCGTCCACATCGACGCGCTCGAGGAGGAGCTTGTCGGCGTCGGGCCAGGAGACGCGGAGGTTCTCTTTGACCACTCCTCCATACTCCTTCATGAGCCTCCAATTCATGGCCATCCAGCCCACAAGGAAGACAGCGGTGATGAGGCTGAAGCCCCGCCAGCCGGGATGAAAAACGGCGGTGGCCGCAATCAGCAGAATTGCGGCCGCCCCGTCGCCGAGCTTGTTGACGAACATGTCGATGACGACCTTGGCCTGGGCCCGCAGGCGGGGATGGACCGGCACATAGAGGATCTCCCGGGTCGACTGGCTGAAGGTATGGGTCAGGCTCTTATCCGCTCCACGCAAGGCCGCACCCCACCAGAGGGCCGCGGCGGAAGGCACAAAAACGACGGCGGCCGTCCCCAGGGCCAGGGTCACGGGTGTCACCATCAGAGCGGTGCGAAGGCCGAAGCGGCGGAGAACGCGGTGGGTCAAACTTGCTTGGAGCAGGAAGGAGACGATGAACAGAACGGTGGAGAAGGCGGCCAAGAAGGCCGTCCGGGCGGCCATATCCGATTTGGCCGCCTTGAGAGTGGTGTTGAAGCGGATATCGATGAGCGTCGTCACGGTCATGGCCGCGAACATGGTCCCGGCGAGGAGGAGGAGATAGCGGTTTCCGGCCACAACACGGAATCCCTTGAAATAGCCGGACGCTTCACGGGGAGCCGGCTTTTCGGAACCCTCGTCCCGGGCGGACAGGGCCGGGCGGGCCAGAACCGGAAACACGATGACTCCCGCGGCGACAAGCGCGGCGGCGGTCACCAACAGGAGGTTCACCGTGCCCAGCGGGCGGGCCAGCCGGTTCGCCGCCAGCGAGCCGGCGATGCCGCCGAGGAGACCGGCCTTGACGAACGAGCCGATCAGGGCCTTGATCCGCCGCGGGGGAAAGACGTCATAGGCCAGAATCCAGAACTGAGCCAAGGACATGACCAGGAAGACTTCCCCCCACAGCCAGAACAGGATCATCAGCGCGCCGCTCTTCAGATGGCCCGGAAGGAAGAGGCGCAGGAACACCAGCCCGGCGATGAAGAAGCCCAGGCTGCCTGGGATGGACGCGCGTAGGGGCAGGCGCTGCAGGAAGCGGGCGTTGAAGACGACGATGAAGCCCATGGCCACGGCGGAGATGAGATAGACGATAGGCAGGCCGTCCGCCGGCCCGATCAGGAAGAGCGACGTCTTGGAGACTTTGACGATGGTCGCGGCGGCCGTGACCAAAAAGAAATAGGCGGACAGCCGCACGGCCGCGGAAGACTGCTCGCCGGCGTTCCCGAGGAGGTCGCGGAAAAGGCGGACGGGCTTCTTCATCGGGCCGCCTCCGGCCGGGCCAGGCGTTCCAGGACCGGCAGGACTTTTTCCTTCCATTCCAGGGGCAGGACGTGGTCAGCGAGCTCCAGAGCGTAGGCGGCCTCGCGCTCCGTTCCCTCGGCGAAGTTTTGTCCGGCCCGGGCGAAATCCTCGCCACGGACGAGAAGGCCGAAGAGCTTGAACAGCCACAATCCTTCCGCACGGGTTCGCGCCGCGGCCAGCCGATCTATTTCCCGGCCGGCCGCGGCCCGCACGGCATCGGACCCGAAGGCAAGCTTCGGGCCGCGGGCACGGAGGCCGTCGAGGGCATCGATGATGTCGCGGTCGAGGGCCGCATCCCCCCGAGACAAGGCTTCCAGGAGCGCGTCCGCGCAGTCCTGATCGGGCGTCTCGGAAAGGATGGAGGCGATGCGGCAGCGGGCTTCCGCGGGTTCGTCCGGATCGAGCAGGGCGTCTCCCAGCGTGCCGGCGACGGCCGCCCCATAGGCCGTCAAGGCCTCCGCCGCGTCCGCCCGCGTATGGGGGTCGGACAGCCGGGCCAGAAGCAGGGGCACGGAAGCGCGGCGGCGCAGCCGGCCCGCGGCGGCAATGGCCAGATGGACAACCTCGGGCGAGGCATCCAGGAGAAGGTCCTCCACGCGGCCGGCCAGCGGCGCGCTGGGATCCATCAGCCCGACCGCCTTGGCCAGTTCCATCCGCGCGGTCTCGTCTCCCGCGCCCTCCCGCAGAATGCGCGCGGCATATTCATTCATGAGGTTCTGGTATTCGGGCAGGGCCAGGATCTCCCTGATCTCGGACCCGGCCGAGACGAGCTCCGCCTCCGGCCCAGGGATCCAGGCCGGGCCGGCCTCGTCGAGCAGCGGATGCGAAGCGGGCGCGGCCAGAGCGGCGCTCTCCTCGTCGAGAAAGCGCAGGATGTCGGGGGTCAGATTGCCTTCGCGGGCCAGGTCATAAAGATGAAGGGCATAAAGCGAGGGACTGCGCCGGCGGCTCTCCAGCGCGTCGAGGATCGTCTTGGCCGAGTCGGCGTCCGTCAGCTCGGCGATCAGGCCTTGGCCCGATTTCCATTTCTGGCCCAGGCGGTCATTGACCGCCCGGCCATAGGCCCGGCCGATGCGCGCGTTCAAAGCCAGCCACAGGGCGATCAGCACGGCCGAGGCCGCGGAGACGACGCGCACATCGTGCCCGCCGGGAACCAGGAAGAGGAAAAGCAGCAGGCCCGCCCCGATCGTCTTGGAAAAGCGGTTCAGGAACATATCGATGAAGATCTTGGCCCGGTATTTTCGTTCCGCCGCGACCGGGATGTAGAGGAGCTCGCGGGCCGATTGGTGAATAGAATAGGAGAAGGCCTTGTCGGCCCCCTTGACGGCCAGAGCCCAGCCCAGCAGCGGCCAGGCGGCCACGCCCGCCGAACAGGCCAAGAGGGCCAGGGGATAGACCATCAGCGCCCGCCGGAGGCCGAATCGGCCGAGAAAACGGCTGGTCAAGGCCAGCTGAAAAACGAAGGTCAGGAGAAGCAAGCCGGCGTTGAACTGGCCGAAGAATGAAGCCAGGTTGGCTTTGGCCGCGGGCACGGCGTCGATGACCGCCTTGGACTGCCAGTCGATGAAGGTGGAGACAATGCCGGCCAGGATGGCCAGCCCGGCCAGAGTCCGTAGGTAAGGATCGCCGCGGACGGTCCGGAAGGAATCGGCCAGTCCGGCCGCGGCGGGCGCCGGCGCCGGGCCGGCCGGCGCGGACGCCGGGGAACTGTCCAGACGGCGAAAAAGAAAAGCCACGGCCACGGCGCCCGCGGCCAGGAGGGCGGCCGCGACATAGAGAAGGCTCTCGGGCCGCCCGGGCTCGGCCAGAAACCCGGTCAATAATCCGCCGGCGATACCGCCCAGGATTCCCCCGCTGCCGAGAAATCCGATCAGCCGCTTGGCCTGACGCGGATCGAAGCGGTCGTTGACCAGGAACCAGAACTGGGTGGTCAGGACGACGACGAAGACGTTGGCCCACAGCCAATAAAGCAGGGTGATCCCGGGCCAATCGAGAGCGAAAAGGGCCCGGAAGAGGAGGGCCGTGGCCCCGAAGAAGACCAGGCTCCCGATCAGCAGGCGGCGCCGCTCCAGGCGGGCCTGCAGGCGGGCATGGAGGGCGACGGCCCCGGCCACCAGGGCCGCCGTGGCGTAAGCCCAGGGCAGATGACGGACGCCGATGTCGTCCAGGTAGCTGGCGTCGCGGACGGACTTGACAATGGTGAAAGGGGCGGTGATGAGGAAGAAATAGAGAAAGAAGAGCAGGGCCGCGGCCCCCTCGCCGGGCCGCACGCCGAGCGCGGCGGCGATTTTCGCGGGGATGCGCCGTTCGGCCATGGCCGGACTCAACCCGGACGGCCCGACTCAGTCGCGGAAGCTCTGTAGGGCCGCGTCTTCGTCCTCGAAGATGTCCAGGACCTTGGTCAGCATGGTGACCTGGAAGATGAGGAACAGTTTCTTGGAGATGCGGGCCAGCTTGAGTTTGCCGCCAAGGTTGTGGGTGGAGATATAGCTGGCCAGGATCTCGCCGACGCCGAAGCTGTCGATGAAGCCGACCTTCTCGAAATTGAGGAGAATGAAGCGGTGGCCTTCCTCGAGGACGGATCTGACCAGGTCGTGGAGCGTCGTGTCGGTGATGTCGGAGCGCTTGATTTCGCCGTCGACATCGAAGATGACGACGTCGTTCTTTATCCGTTTGGTGATGGTCATGTCCGCCTTCCCGGATGAAGTATTATCAAAAACCGGGCGGCCAAGTCAATGAACGCGGCGCTTGGTCCGAGAGGCGCGCCGGCCGGGCCGGCTTGGGGACGGCTCCCAATCGTGGACGTAGACTTCAAAACCTTGGCGGATGGGCGGCGCGGCGAAGAGGTCCAGGAATTTGATGAGTTGGGCCTGGTAATAGAGATTGTTCTCGTTGACCGAGGCCGTCTTTTCGGTCGGCCAGAACGTGACCGCAATGCCTTTTCCGCCCTGCCGATCGACCAGCAGACAGGCTCCCCGGAACCCTCTCTGGATTTTTGCCGCGGGCAGGACGCTCTTTCGAAAAGTCGTGATGGCCCGATCGATCTCCTCGGGCTTGATCATGATGGTGGTCATACGGGCAAACATGGTCCCCTCCTTTCCGCCCCAAACCGGACGTCGCGAGCGGGCCGCCGCGGCGACCCCTCTCTGTTCGAGAGCATAGCAACAATCTCCAGGGAATTCAATTTATCCTGAGGTTCTTGACACGATTCCGCTTTATCCCCATAGTTAGTGGGGGACATGAGACATACGGAACCGACCACCGGGTCCGGCCGCCGGGCGGCCAGCGCCCTGATCGCCCTGTTCGCCGCCGCCGTATCCCTCCTCTCCGCCGCGCAACGCGGCCCGATATTCACGGGAGTCGACCGCGTCGTGGCCGTCGGCGATCTGCACGGCGCCTATGACAACTTCGTCGCCATTTTGCAGGACACGAAAGTCAAAATCCTGGACGATGGCCTGCGCTGGATCGGCGGAAAGACCCACCTTGTCCAGATAGGCGATGTCCTCGATCGCGGGCCGGGCGCCCGGAAAATTTTCGATCTCATACGGCGGCTGGAAGGAGAAGCCGAAGTGGCCGGCGGCAGGGTCCACATGCTCATCGGCAACCACGAAGCCATCGCCCTCATGGGCCTGAGCTTCGATTATGAAGGCGCCGTCACCGTTGAGCAGTTTCAAAGCTTCCTGCCCGAACGCTACCGGACGGAGAAGGAGGCGGAATTCCGCCGCCGGGCCGGGCCGGACGCGGACCTTTCGCCTCTTTGGGACCAGCTGGCCCGGACGGACCTGGGCGCTCAATCGACCTATTTCGAGTTCCTGCGCGAACACTACGGGCGTTGGATCGCCGATCACGAAACGGCCGTTAAGATCAACGGCGTCGTCTTCGTCCACGGCGGATTCAACGAGGAGTATAGCCGCTGGCCCCTGGAGCGGCTCAACCGGGCCGTCTCCATGGAGCTTCTCGGGGTGATGATGAACCGCCCCGATCCGCCGCGGATCATCTTCGACACGCGCGGCCCGCTGTGGTACCGCGACGACGCCGACTCCAATAAAAGCGAAGAGATCATGGCCGGCGAGATCGGGCGCGTCCTGATCAATCTGGAGGCCAAGGCCCTGGTCATCGGGCACACGTCCAGCGCCGGATCGCGGACTTTGAACCTGTCCCGTTTCGGCGATCGCGTCTGGACGATCGACACGGGAATCTGGGAGCCTTTTTCCGGCATCCTCGGCGCCTTGATCATCGAGGACGGCCTTTTCAAACCTTGGGGGAGAGAAAATGAACGCCAGGACATGGATCGCCGCGGCCGTGGTTTGTCTATGGGCGGCGCCGGCGCGGGCCTTCGCTGAGCCGTCCGCCTGGAACCGCGGGTCCACGGAGAATCTCCTCCGCACGGCCGGCGTCGCCGGCTTGTCCAAAACGGCCGAGTCCGGCCGGACGGCGCCCTGGATCGTCTCCTTGGAAGGCCCCGACGGAGCCCGAGTCCGGGCCGTTTTCAAACACATGGACCGCCCCCGCCCGAGTCCGATGGCGGCCAGTTGGCGCTACGAAATCGCCGCTTACAAGCTGGCCGATCTCCTTGGCCTGGACATCATCCCGCCCACGGTCGAACGGCCGGTCCAGGGCGTCCGCGGCGCCCTCCAGATCTTTGTTGAAGACAGCCTCAGCCTGCGCGACCGGGAGCGCCTGGGACTTCCCTGTCCCGATGAAACCGCCTTCCACCAGGCCCTCGACGAGATCCGCGTCTTCGAACTCCTGACCGGGGACGCCTGCGGCGACAAGGACGACACGCTGATCCACAAACCGACCTGGAAGGTCTGCCGGGTCGATTTCTCCGAGGCCTTCCCGGCCGATCCGGCCCTCGACGAAGCCTGCCCCTTGGAACGCTGCCCGCGGCGCCTCTATGAACGGTTGTTGCGAACCGCCCGCTCCATGGTCGAGTCCAGGCTCAAGCCCTACCTCAGCGACTCGGAGATCAATTCGCTGTGCGAGCGGAAGAAGCGCGTCGTCGCCCGGCTCCAGCGGCTCATGGCTGAAAAAGGCGAACGGGCCGTGCTGTTTTAACGGCTGAATCCCGAGGAAGGAGAGCATCGATGCCCGCTGTCGACAGCGCCGAAGGATGGACGCCGGCGAACCCATGACCGAACCAAACGCCCTCGAGCGTTCCGCGCCTTCGCGGATCCTTAATCGCCTCCTTTCCCTGTTCACGGATATCCGGCCGGAGGAAACAACGACGGCTCTCCTGCTGACATTCAACATCTTCTGCCTCCTTGCCGCTTACTACATGCTCAAGGCTGTGCGCGAAGGGCTGATCCTGAGCAAGTTTCCGGCCGAGTTGACGAACTATATCCAGGCCGCCCAAGCCTTCCTTCTGATCTTCGTGGCCAAGGTATTCAGCCGCATGGCCTCGCGCGTTCCCCGCAACATCCTCATCGCCCGGGTCACGCTTTTCTTCATTTCCAACTTGGTCATTTTCTACATCATCCATATCGCCGGGCTGGCCGGAAAGGGCATGGGGATCGTTTTCTTCGCCTGGGTCGGGATCTTCAACGTCACGATCATCGCCCAGTTCTGGGCCTTCGCCAATGACATCTATCGGTTGGAAGCGGGCAAGCGTCTCTTCCCGCTGATCGCCTTCGGGGCCACGTTCGGCGGATTTTTCGGCTCCCAGCTCACGGACTGGCTGAAGTCTTCCCGGTCCGTCTACGAGATGATGCTCGTGGCCGCAGCCATCCTGGTCTTCTGCATCGCCCTGACCTTCGTCATCCATCGCCGGGAAATCCGGGCGGGCACTCGTGAAGCGGCGGCCTCCGCCGGGCCGGCCCCCGAAAAAGGCGAAGGGGAAAAACCTGTGGAGCCGGGCGGGGCGTTCCGCATCATCTGGAACAACCGCTACCTGCTGGCCATCGCCGTCTTCATCCTGCTCCTCAATTTCATCAACGCCAACGGCGAATACATCCTCCGAAAGGTCGTGCAGAAAGCCGCCGCGGCGGCCGGAGGGGGCTCCTCGGCGACGTTCATCACCAACGTTTACGCCCAGTTCAACACCATCATGAACCTGTGGGCGATGTTCGTCCAGCTCTTCATCGTTTCGCGCGTCTTCAAGTGGTTCGGCGTCCGCGTGGCCATGTTCTTTCTCCCCGTGATCGCCCTGGGAGGTTACGCGGCCATCAGCCTGGGCGCCTCGTTCGGGCTGGTGAAATGGATCAAGGCCCTGGAAAACGGTACGGATTATTCGATCATGAACACGTCCCGCCACGCCCTCTTCCTGATCACGACCCGCCGGGAGAAATACAAGGCCAAGGCCGCGATCGACACGTTTTTCCACCGCGCCGGCGACGCCTTTGCCGCGCTCCTCGTCTTTCTCGGAACCGTCCCGCTGGCCTTCCGGGTGGAAACCTTCGCCCTGATCAACGTCGTTGCCGTCGTGGTTTGGATCGCGGTCGGCGCGGTCATTTTCCGGCTGCACAAGAAGCGGAGCGTAACGGAATCCGCCGAAGCCTGATCCCTGTTGATTTCGCCGTCGAGGACGAATACACTAAATTTCGAGAGCGGCACGAGGGCAGAATCATGAGATTATCCGGACGAGTTTGGGCGGCCGCGTTGGCGGTGTCCGCCGCTCTGGCGGCAGGGGCGGCTCCGCTCACGGCCCAGTTCCGGCCCGAGGAGATCGCCCAGCGCGAGATGTGGGAAAATTTTATGCGCACGGCGGAGATCATCAAGTTCGAGCCCGTGGGCGAGGGCGTGACTCATCCCTGGAAGCTGACTCTGCGCCGGGGCGACGTGGAGCATAAGGCCGTTTGGAAAAACATCGACATCCTGGACGGGGAGATCCCCGACCGCTGGCGTTTCGAGATCGCGGCTTACCGCCTGGACAAACTCCTCGGCCTGAACATGATCCCGCCCGTTGTGGAACGGGAATTCCGCGGCAAGCCCGGCGACCTCTCGCTTTGGGCGGACAACAAATTCAGCCTTCTAAAAAAGGAGGAAGAAAACATCCCCACGCCCGAATCGGCCAGCGCCCAGGTTGCCGCCATGAAATATCTCACCCGGGCCTGGGACTGCCTGATCGCCAACGACGATCGAACCCAGCAGAACATCCTCTATACAGAGGATTGGCGGACCATCCTCTTTGATCACAGCCGGGCCTTCCGCTCGGACAAAGACCACCGGGAACGCTTGATCTACGGGTCCAACGGGATCAAAACCATGGACGACGGCCGGGGCGGCCGGCGCCCGGTGCTGTTCCGCCGCTTGCCCCGGGCCTTCGTGGAGAAAATCCGCTCTTTAGAAAAAGCCGCCGTCCAAGCCGCGGTCGGGCCGTATTTGACCGAAGCAGAGATCGATGCCTTGATGGCCCGGAAGCCGATCCTGTTGGCCGAGATCGACGACATGATCAAGCAAGAGGGCGAAAAGGCGGTCCTGTACCTGCCCTGAGGAAAAACGGAAAACGAAGCCGTTTCGCCGACGGCTCATCGCGTACCGGCCCGGGCCGGCGAAGAGGATAGGGTTTGCTATTAATGACAGTCGAAAGGAGAGGAGGAGGGGGACGATGAGAACAAAGAGGATGATGATTCTAGCAGCCGGGTTCTTGCTGGCNNTACAGGCTGACCCTGGAAAAGGACGGGGTGAAACATTCCGGCCTGTGGAAGAAAATCGACAAGGCGGAGAGGGCCCGGCCCGACCGCTGGCGATACGAAATCGCCGCCTACCGGATGGACCGCCTGCTGGGACTGAACATGGTGCCACTGACGATCGAGCGCCGCTACAATGAAGACCGCGGCTCGCTGCAGCTTTGGGAGGAAAACCAATTCAGTCTGAAGACGAAGAACGATAAGAAGATCGGGGTCCCGCCCCGCTACACCTACGGGTGGAACAACGCCACCTTCCTCCAGCGGGCCTTCGACAACCTGATTGCCAACGAGGACCGCCACGCTAACAACATCCTGATCACCGCAGACTGGCGCATGGTCCTCATCGACCATTCGCGCTCGTTCCGCACATCCAAACAGTTTACGGACAAGCTCATTTATACGGAAAAGCACCCCGAAGGCCCCAAACTGATGAAGCAGCTCCCGCGGGCCTTCGTCGACAAGCTGAAGGGATTGACCGCGGAGTCGATCAAAGCGGCGGTCGGAGAATACCTCGAGGACGACGAAATCAAGGCGGTTCTTGTCCGCCGCGACCTCATCCTGGCTGAGATCGACCGACTGATCAAGAAAAACGGCGAGGAGAACACCCTCTATTGATCAGCCGCAGGGGGCGGCGGGCAGGCACTGGGTCAGGGTGACGACGTTCTCGCCGCCCTCGCGCCGGTAATCGAATTCGTCCACCAGCGAGCGGGCCAAATACACCCCCAGCCCGTTCTTGCGGCCCAGTTTGACGTGCTCGTCCCAGTCAGGCGGCGGGACCCGGCGCGGATCGAAGGGCCGTCCGGAGTCGCGGATTTCCAGGCAGACGCCGGGGTCCAGAGACACGGTTACGGTGATCATCCCTTCCTGCCCGGGATAAGCGTAACGAATGATATTGACGCAGATCTCGACCAGGGCCAGCTCGATCTTGTAGAATTCTTCCTCCTCCAATCGGACGACCCGGAGAGCGTCGCGGAGGAAACGGCGGGCTCGATCCAGCTCGGACAGCTCCGCCCGGAGAGTGAGCGTCCGGCGCCCGCTTCCGTCTTTCAAAGGGTCGTCCGGTTTGGTCACGCTGGTCGACTCCCGCGGCGCCGGCTTGGGGCCCGATCGGAGGGCCGGCCCGATGATGATTGTAGCAAAACGGCGCCGGCTAATCCAAGCGATGGAAAAACGCCCCGCCGCCTTTGCCTCGTCACGGGGTCAGGGCGGCTTCCGTGACGAACCTTTTATAACGAGCCACGAAATCGTGGGCCAGGTCGTCGGATGCCATGGCCAGGATGTCCTCGACGGCCAGGCTCTGGAGAAAAGGGAACGTCTTCTCCATGATCTTGCCCTGGGGCGCGGTCCGTCCCTGGACGGTCAGCTGGAGAGAAAACACGACCGCCTTCGGCGGGACCCACAGGGAATACTCGAATTGGGGCTCGCGGCGGCCGGGGAAAGAAACCTCCAAGCGGAAACGGTTGGCCTTGTCCAGCTCGTAACGGCAGCGGACTTTGTAGCCTTTGAATTCGCCGGCCAGGGCCCGGAAGGCCGGTTCGGCAACGGATTCATAGAACCGAACGAAATGGGCATCGACCTCGGACCGGCATTTTTCCAGGATACGCAGATCGTCGAAGCACGATCCGATCTCGGACTTCCATTCCGGGTGTGCCATGGGCGCCGCCTCTCTCTTGAAGTCCTATCATAACAAAGGCCCGGGCCCGGGCTCAACCCGGAAGCAGGCCCAACGCGACTTCTCGGGCATCCGCCAGGGATATTCCGTCGATCCGCCCGGAGTGCAGAACGGTCACCCGGCCAAAGGGCTTCCAGGAAGGCAGATGTTCATCGAGAAAAAAAGCCAGCGTCCGGGCCCCGGCCGCGGCCGCCAGATGGGTCACTCCGGAATCATTGCCGATATAGAAGCGGCAGGCGGAGAGCCACCCGAGAAGCTCGGCCGGCGTCGCAGACGACAGGTGGCGCCAGCCCGGCGGAAGCGGGCTTCTCCCATATTCCTTATCGTCTTCCTCGGCCGGTCCGGTGAGCAGGATCCCGGGAACGCCGCGGCCGGCCAGGCTGCCGATCAAAGACAGGAACCGATCAAACGGCCAGCGCTTGTTTCGCCCTCCGCTGCCGGGATGGACGACGGCGAAGGAGCGGTCGAACGGGACTTCAACCTTGGACCTCCTGGGAGGAAAGCGGGCGCAATCCGCGAAATCGCCGGCCGTGACCGTGGCCCCGGCCGCGGCCGCCGTCCGCTCAAACAGATCCCGGCTCAGGGGAAGGGCCCCTCGGGGATCGGCGACGAGAACGTGGGCGCCGCCCGGAACGAGAGCCGCGGCGGTTTTGGAGAAGGACGCCGAGGGCGGCTTCAGAAACCAAGCCCACAACGCGGAAAGCGGACCGCCGGGAAGAGAATGGGGATCGCCGCCCTGCTCCGAAAATAACGGAGTCAAAGCCCGGTCGTCGAGATCGAGAATGCCATCGACGACGCCGGCGGCTTCGAGGACGGCGGCATAGGGGCGCCGGGCCGCGAGATGCAAAGCCAGGCCCGGATAAAGACGGCGCAGGAGGCGGATGGAGGGAAGGGTGATGATCAGGTCGCCCAGTCCCCCGGGCCGGAGGAGGAGCGTCCAATTCATCAGAGGGAAGAGGGCCGGCTGTTGTTAACAGCAGAAAAGGGAAAAATGATGTTCATTAGGTAGGATGAAGCTTTCTCCAGCCGGCACAAGAAAACTTGAGCCCATTATAACAAAGCGGAGGGATGATTCAAGCGCTATTTTATTAATATTCCTACGGCGCCTCAATCGACGGGCCGGACGGAGTCGGACTCACGCTTGCGGTCGATATGATGCTTGATTGTTTTGCCCTTGGCCAGGTAGATGACGTCTTCGCCGATATTGGTGGCGTGGTCGGCCATCCGTTCCAGGTTGCGGCTGACCAGGATGAGGGACACGGCCCGGGTGATGTTGGCCGCGTCTTCCATCATATACGTGATCAGCTCGCGAAAGATCTGCTCGTCCAAGGCGTCGACCTCGTCATCGCGCTCGCAGACGCTGCGGGCCAGGGCCTCGTCGCGGTTGATGAAGGCGTTGATCGAATCGCGGATCATGGCCTGGGCCAGGTGGGCCATGCGCGGAATATCGAGCAAGGGCTTGAGCGGGGGCAGTCTGCTGAGGATCAGGGCCTGTTCGGAAACGTTTACGGCCAGATCGCCCATGCGCTCAAGCTCGCTGTCGATTTTCATGGCCGAGGTGATGAAGCGCAGGTCTCCGGCCATGGGCTGGCGCAGGGCCAACAGGCGCAGGCAGGTCTCGTCCACTTCCACATCGAGCTGGTTGATCTGCTCTTCGTTCTTCAGGACGCCCTGGACCGGCTCGTCCCGCTGCTCCTTGAGCGCTTCGATGGCCAGCTCGACCGATTCCTCGACCAGCCCGGCCATGCGCAGGAGCTTCTCTTTCAGGTTCTTGAGTTCTTCGTCGAACAGCCGTTCCATGCGGCCTCCTCGCGGGCGGTCCCGCCTGACCCGTCCGCAACAATTATTTTCATTAATAGCACAAACGGCGTCCGGCCGCCAATTGGAGATCGCTAATAAAGGTTCATTCTCCGTCTCCGATCACGTTACCCCCCCATTGTTAAGTTTCGATGAAGTTTCCATGAAGATCGAGTGAAAAACGGCCCGATGTATTGACAGCCCGGCGAGGCCTTTTTATGATGGACATGGCTGCGAATCTGATGTCTTCCCCTTCTCATGGGGAGAGGAGTCCAACGATGAGGCTGCGAGCGATTGTTTGGGGGTCTATCTTTGTCCTGGCCCTGGGCTTGGGCTTCGCCGATCCGGCTTCCGCCCAGTCGAAGGCCATCCAGATCAAGGGGTCGGATACGATGGTCAATCTCGGCCAGGCCTGGGCCGAGGCATTCAACAAGAAACATACGGGCGTCAACATCGCCGTCACCGGGGGCGGTTCGGGGACGGGCTTGACCGCCCTGATCAACGGCACTTGTGACATCGCCGAATCCTCCCGGGCGATCGAGCCGAAGGAAATCGAAAAGGCCAAGACCAAAGGGTTCACGCCCAAGGAATTCCTGGTGGCCCTGGACGGCATCGCCGTCGTCGTCCACCCCAAAAACCCGGTCAAGAACCTGACCGCGGACCAGCTTCGGGAGATCTTCCTGGGAAACATCACCAACTGGAAATCCGTGGGCGGCGCCGACAAACCCATCGTCATCCTGTCCCGCGAATTCAACTCCGGCACCCACATCTTTTTCAAGGAACACATCCTCCGCCGGGGCATCGTCAAGGGGCCCGAGGAATTCTCTCCGTCGGCGTTGATGATGCCCTCCTCCCAGGCCATCGCCGACGAGGTCGCCGGCAACGAAAACGCCGTCGGCTACTACGGAATGGGTTATATCAGCCCCAAGCAGAAAGTGATCGCCGTGGCCAAGGACGCCAAGTCGCCATACATCGAGCCGACCCTGCCGAACGTCAAGTCCAAGATTTACCCGATTTCCCGGCCCCTCTTTCTCTATACGAGCGGGGAGCCCAAGGGCGTGGTCAAGGATTTCATCGACTTCGTCTTTTCCCCGGAAGGCCAGGAGCTGGTCAGGAAGATCGATTTCGTCCCCATCAAGTGAGGCCCTGAGCTTCCGGTTTCCGAGGGAAAACGAGGCGCCATGCGACTGAGGGCGGCCAAGGAATTCGTCATCGAGAAGCTCATCTTCCTGAGCGGCATCGCCTCCATCGTTTTCGTCGCCCTGATCTTCATTTTNNCTGGCCGTCCCTTTAGGAATCGCCTCGGCCTTTTATATCGCCGAAATCGCCCCCCGCCGCCTGCGCGACTTCCTCAAATCGCTAGTCGAGATCCTGGCCGCCATCCCCTCGGTCGTTCTCGGCTTCATCGGCATGATCACCCTTGTCCCTTTCATCAAGAAATTCTTCAACTTGCCGACCGGCCTGACGGCCCTGTCCGGTGCCATCATGCTGGCCTTCATGGCCCTGCCCACGATCATCAGCATCTCCGAGGATGCCATCAACGCCGTCCCGCGAGAATACAAAGAAGGGGCCATCGCCCTGGGCGCAACCCATTGGCAGACGCTCTACAGGGTCGTCATCCAAGGCGCCCTGCCGGGGATCATCGCCGCGGCCATGCTCGGCATCGGCCGCGTCTTCGGCGAGACGATGGCCGTCATGATGGTCACCGGCA